>JAJUFT010000064.1 GCA_029263615.1 Alcaligenaceae bacterium
CTTGATTGAGCGCCCGTATTATCCGCGCTATTGCTGCCCAAAAGCGGTCCTTGAGAACACATGACTAAAACCCTCATCATCGCCGAGAAACCCTCGGTCGCGCTCGACATCTCGCGCGCCCTCGGAGGTTTCACCCGGGAAGGCGACTACTTCGAAAGCGATCAGTATGTGCTGGCCTCCAGCATTGGCCACTTGCTGACGCTCGTTGCGCCCAACGACCCGGTGCGCGGTAAATGGAGCTTCAACCACCTGCCGGTGATTCCACCCAAGTTCGAACTGGGGCCGACCGACAAGAAAAGCGCCGAACGCCTCAAGCTTCTCGTGAAGCTGCTCAAGCGCAAGGATGTCGACACCGTCATCAACGCCTGTGACGCGGGGCGCGAAGGGGAGCTGATCTTCCGCTACATCATGCAGTATTCGGGCGTGAAGAAGCCGGTCAAGCGCCTGTGGCTACGGTCCATGACGCAGCAGGCGATCCGCGAAGCCTTCAACGAACTGCGCGACGATGAAGCCCTCAAGCCGCTGGAAGCCGCGGCCCGTTCGCGCGCCGAAGCCGACTGGCTGGTGGGCATCAACGGCACGCGCGCCATGACCGCCTTCAACAGCAAGGACGGCGGTTTCTTCAAGACGCCGGTGGGCCGGGTGCAGACCCCGACCCTCGCGATTGTCGCCGAGCGCGAAGAACGCATTCGCCGCTTCGTGTCCCGCGACTACTGGGAAATCCACGCCGATTTTGCCGCCACTGCCGGTCACTACGCCGGCCGCTGGTTCGACCCCGAATTCCGCAAGAATGAAGACGACCCGGAAAGCCGCGACTCCCGGGTCTGGACCAGGGAACGCGCCGAAGAAATCGCCCGCGCCTGCGAAGGCAAGCCCGGGACGGTCACCGAAGAGGCCCGCCCGTCCACCCAGGCATCGCCCGCCCTGTTCGACCTCACATCGCTGCAGCGCGAGGCCAACAGCCGCTTCGGTTTTTCCGCCAAGACCACGCTGGCGCTGGCGCAGACGCTGTACGAACGCCACAAGGCCCTCACCTACCCGCGTACCGATTCCCGCTATCTGCCTGAAGATTATCTGGCCACCGTCGGCCAGACCATGCAGACGCTGGCCGGCGCAAATGGCAATGCAGCGGCGCCCATCAGTGCCTTCGCCCGAACCATCTGTGAAGAGAGCTGGGTCAAACCCAACCGCCGCATCTTCGATGACAAGAAGGTGTCGGATCACTTCGCCATCATCCCCACCCTGCAGGTGCCCCGCGAACTGAGCGACGCCGAAAGCAAGATCTACGACCTGGTGTTGCGCCGTTTCCTGGCCGTGTTCTTCCCGTCGGCCGAATTCCGCCTCACCACCCGCATCACCCGCGTGGAAGGCCATTCCTTCAAGACGGAAGGCAAGGTGCTGGTCAAACCGGGCTGGCTGGCCATCTACGGCCGCGAAGCCCAGGGCAGCGACGACATGCTGGTGCCGATCTCGCCCGATGAAACCGTACGCACCGAGTCCGTCGAAGTGCGCGAGCTGGCCACCAAGCCGCCGGCACGTTTCACGGAAGCCACCCTGCTGTCTGCCATGGAAGGCGCCGGCAAGCTGGTCGACGACGAAGCCTTGCGCGAAGCTATGTCCGAACGCGGGCTGGGCACACCGGCCACCCGGGCCGCCATCATCGAAGGCTTGCTCAACGAAGGGTATCTGCGCCGTGAAGGGCGCGAACTGGTGCCCACGGCCAAGGCCCGCCAGCTGATGACGCTGCTGTCCGGCCTGGGCGTGAGCGAACTCACCTCGCCGGAACTCACGGGCGAATGGGAACACCAGCTCAAGCAGATTGAACAGCGCCAGCTGGATGCCGACTCATTCATGCGCGAAATCGTGGAAATGACCCAGGCCATCGTGCGCCGGGCCAAGGAATACGAACGCGACACGGTGCCAGGTGACTACGTCACGCTCACCACCCCCTGCCCACGCTGCGGGTCGGTGGTCAAGGAAAACTACCGCCGCTACGCCTGCACGAACTGCGACTTCTCCATCGGCAAGCACCCCGGCGGGCGCACCTTCGAGGTGCAGGAAGTCGAAGAGCTGCTGCAGAAGCGCGAGATCGGCCCCCTGTCGGGCTTCATCAGCAAGATGGGGCGCCCGTTCTCGGCCCTGCTGCGCATCACCGATGACTACAAGCTGGAGTTCGATTTCGGTCAGAAGGACGAGGAAAGCGATGCCCCGGTCGATTTTTCCGGTCAAACCTCGCTGGGCAAGTGCCCCAAGTGCGGTCACGGCGTGTTCGAGCACGGCATGAACTACGTCTGCGAGAAATCCGTCGGCGCGGAAAAGAGCTGCACCTTCCGCAGCGGCAAGGTCATTCTCCAGCAGGAAGTCAGCCCCGAGCAGATGCGCAAGTTGCTGGCGGAAGGCAAGACCGACCTGCTGACCAACTTCGTTTCCTCGCGCACTAACCGCAAATTCAAGGCGTACTTGGTGGCGCAGAAGGACGGCAAGATCGGGTTCGAGTTCGAGCCGCGCGCCGAGAAACCCGGCAAGACCACCGCCAGCAAGACAGCGAGTACCACAGCTGCCAAGGCGGCCAAGGCCGCCAAGAAAGCCGTGAAGAAAACCGCCAAGAAGGCCGCAGCCAAGAAAGCGACCAAAGCGGCCGCTAAGAAAGCGGCCGCCACCCAGGCCACCGCCGCGGCGGATCTGGACGACGACCCGCCGTTCTGATACCCGCCGAGTCCGACTCGATGGCCCTGAGCCCCGCGCTCAGGGCCGAGTGGGCACCGATATTCACCGCTCCCCTCGCCACCATGCGCCGGGCCGCCGGGGCGCGCAGCGCGCCCCGGAACCATCAGCCGTAAACCAGGTGCTTGAAGAAGAGCGACAGCTGAGGCACGTAGGTGATGATGATCAGACAGCCGAAGGTCACCAGCACGAAAGGCACCAGGCTGCGTATCATGCGCTCGAGCGGAAGCTGGGCAACGGTGCAGGCTGCGAACAAGTTCACGCCGAAGGGCGGCGTCACCATGCCGAGCGCAAGATTCACCACCATGATCACCCCGAAGTGCGCGGGGTCCACGCCGAACTGCATGGCCACCGGCAGCAGCAACGGCGCCAGCACGACGATGGAAGCCGACGTCTCAATGAACATGCCGATCAGGAAAAGCGCCAGGTTCATTCCCAGCAGGAAGGTGTACTTGTCGCTGAAGAACGACCCCAACAGGTCGCCCAGGGCCTGGGGCACGCCTGCACGGTTCAGCAGGAAACCGAAGACCCCCGCGTTGGCGATGATGAACATGATGACCGCCGTGGAGATCACGGAACGGTGGAAAGTGTGCGACAGCGTCTTCAGGTCGAGGCGCCGGTATACGAACACGCCCACTACCAGCGCGTAGACCACCGCCACGGCGGACGCCTCGGTGGGGGTGAACACCCCGCCATAGATGCCGCCCAGGATGATGACCGGCATCATGAGTGCCAGCCAGGCGCGGCGCAGCGCCAGACCGATCGGCAGACGCCCTGCACCATCATTCTTGCCATAGCCGTGCCGCTTGGCGTAGACCCACACATAGAACATGAGGGCCAGCGCGATCAGGATGCCCGGGCCGATGCCGGCGATGAACAGTTCACCCACCGAGGTATCGGTGGAGACCGCGAACAGGATCATCGGCACGGACGGCGGAATGATGACGCCCAACTCAGCGGCCGTCGCCTGCAATGAAGCGGCAAACGGCCGCGGGTACCCGTGCTTGAGCATGGCGGGAATGAGGATGGCGCCCACGGCGAAGGTGGTGGCCACGCTGGAACCCGCCACGGCAGCGAAGATCATGCAGGTAAGCACGCAGCTGATGGCCAGGCCGCCCTGCACGCCACCGACCAGACTCTTCGCGAACTCGACCATGCGTTCGGAGATGCCGCTGGCTTCCATGAGGTTGCCAGCCAGAATGAAGAACGGCACGGCGACCAACGGATATTTGTCCAGGGCTGCGTAGACCTGCTGCGCCACAACCAGCCAGGTCATACCCTCGCTGGCCACGCCCAGCAGCGCCGCCAGACCGATCGACACCGCCACGGGAACCGAGACGGTGAAGAAGACCAGCATGGAGACGATCATCAGCTGAGACATGAGGCTCCCCTACGTGGATGGGTGGTTGCCGCTGCCTGAACAGCGCACGCCCTCGACATGCCGCCGGGCGCGTTCCAGAGTTTCAGTACTTGAATCATGCTTGGTCTGCTCAGATCACCGTATCATCCACGGGGGGCGGTTCGACGGCGTCGAGCCAGCGGGCGAGCACGCCGAGTATCGCCAGGACCATGCCGATGGGGATGGCGATATAAATCCAGGAAATGGAAAAATCCAGGCTGGCCAGGGTCTGGAAGCGCACCCGCCAGGCCATCTGCGCGCCCACCCAGGCCATGAAGCCCAGAAAGCCCACGCAGATCAGCATGATCAGGTGCTCCAGCCAGCGACGCGCCTTGCCCTTGAGCACACCACGGAGCATTTCCACACTCAACATGGCGCCATGGCGGAAAGCCAGGCACAGACCCAGCATCACCGTCCATATGAGCGAGGAACGCGTCCAGGCTTCACTCCAGTCGGCGGGGGAATGCAGGATGAAACGCGCCAGCACCTGGTAGAACCCGGCGGCGACCGCCGAGAAAAGCAGCAGCTGGCAGAGGATGGAAACAACCCGAAAAAGGCTGCGGTCAAGAAGATTGACGACTTTCACGACGATAGCGGTAGGTGCACAGGCAAGCCGTGTCTGAAACGGTGAACCGGCCGAGCGGCAGAAAGCTGCCACCGGCCGGCTGAATGAAGCGAACGACGCAGCGCGCGTTCACACCGTTGGACCTGTTACTGGTAATTGCGGATGGATTCCACCAGTTCCTTGCCGAACTGCTTGTAGTACTGCGGGTAGACCGGGTCCAGCGCCTTGGAGAATGCGGCGTGGTCGACCTGGTTGACCTGCATGCCGGCCTTCTTCACTTCTTCGATGCCGTTCTTCTCGACGTTGTCGACGAATTCGCGCATGGCGACCTTGGCAGCCGCACCGGCTTTCAGGAATGCGGCCTTCTCGGCGTCGGACAGACTGCCGAAGGTGGAGGGCGAAGCGATGACCACGGCGGGGCCATAGACGTGGGAAGTCAGGGACAGGTACTTCTGCAGTTGCGGCAGCTTGGCGGAAACGATCACGGACATGGGGTTTTCCTGCCCGTCGATGGTGCCTTGCTGCAGGGCCGTGGCGACTTCCGGCCAGGCCATGGGGGTGGCGAGAATGCCCAATTCGCGGAAGGCGGTGATGTGCACCGGGTTTTCCATGGTGCGGACCTTCAGACCCTTGGCGTCGGCAGGCGTGTTGACCGGGCGCACATTGTTGGTGAGCTGGCGGAAGCCCTGCTCGCCCCAGGCCAGGCCCACCAGGCCACGCTTGTTGAACTCGGCCAGCAGTTTTTCGCCGATTTCACCGTCGAGCACGCTGCGGGCATGTTGTAGGTCGCGGAACAGGAAGGGGATGTCGAACACGCCGGTAGCCGGCACGAAGTTCACCGTCGCGCCGGTGGAGACGATGGCCAGGTCGATGGTGCCAAGTTGCAGGCCTTCCAGGACCTCGCGCTCGCCACCCAGGGCGCTGTTGGGGAACTGTTCCACCTTGAATTTGCCGGGCAGTTCCGCTTCCAGCGTCTTCACGAAAGCGTCGGCACCCGCCCCGTAGTGGGAGCTGGTCGACAGCGCGTAGGCGAACTTGAGGTTCTTGGCCGCCACAGGTGTTGCAATGAAGGCGCCGGCCACGCAGGCGGCAGTCAACAGTTTCGTGAGCCAGTTGGGACGCATAGGTGTTCCTTTAATCTCGATGGGAAAGGCCATGTTTCAGAATGCACGGCGCATAACCCGGCGATTATGGCAAAGACACGCCTTTCCCGGTATACGGGTTTTCGCGATGCAGCACGGCAAAATGTCTTATTCCTCCACGTACCAGGTGTCTTCTGACAGCATCACCTGCTGATGTCCATAGCCGGCCGGCATCATGGGAAAGCAGTTTTCCTGGGCGAGAACGGCGACATCAAGGAAGTAAGGCCCGTCCGAGGCCAGGCAACGGGCCAGCGCGGACTCGAGCCCGGCTGGATCCTCCACGCGTTCCGCCTGCCAGCCAAACGCTTTGGCCAGGGCCACGAAATCGGGCATAGAATCGTTGTAGCTGTGGCTGTACCGCCCGTCGTGGATCAATTCCTGCCACTGCCTCACCATGCCCATGTGCCGGTTGTTGCACAGCACCACCTTCACGGGCGTTCGGTGCTGCACGGCGGTCGCCATCTCCTGGATGTTCATCAGTACCGAGGCATCGCCGCTGACACAGACCACCAGCTTATCCGGATGCGCCACCTGCGCGCCGATCGCGGCCGGCAAGCCGTAGCCCATGGTGCCGGCGCCGCCGGAGGTCAGCCAGCGATTGGGGCGGGAGAAGCGCAAATACTGCGCGGCCCACATCTGGTGCTGACCGACATCGGTGGTCACAATGGCGTCGCGCCCTTGCAGAGCGGCATTGAGGCGCTGCAGCAGCTGCTGCGGCAGGATGTGGGTGTCGGAAGGCGTCACCGCCAGACAGTCGCGCGCCCGCCAGACGCCGATGCGGCCCCACCAGGCCTGCAGGCGGTCCTGGGCCAGATCCATGGCCGCGACTTCCTTGCGCAAGGCACGCAGCAGGGGGTAGCAGTCGCCCACCATGGCGACGTCTGCCCGCACCACCTTGTTGATGGAGGCCGGATCGATATCAATGTGGATCTTGGCCGCATGCGGGCAGAAATCGGACAGCCTGCCGGTGATGCGGTCGTCGAACCGCGCCCCCACGCAGATGATGAGGTCGGCATGGTGCATGGCCAGGTTGGCCTCCAGCGTGCCATGCATGCCCAGCATGCCGATGAAGCGAGGGTCGTCGGCCGGAAAGGCGCCCAGGCCCATGAGGGTGAGCGTGCAGGGTGCGTTAAGATCCTGCACCAGGCTGGTGAAGGTTTCGCAGGCGTCCAGGCCGGAGTTGATCAGCCCGCCGCCCCCATAGAAGACCGGACGCTTGGCGTTGGCGATCAGCCCCGCGGCGCGCTTGACCGCCGCTTCCGTGGCCGGGTTGCCCAGGTCGGTGGCCGCCGGCCCCGACTCGCTGGCTTCTTCCGTGGCCAGGGCGGGCGCTTCCGCGATCTGCACGTCCTTGGGGAAGTCGATGAGCACCGGGCCGGGCCGGCCCTGGGTCGTCATGCGATAGGCCTTGGCGGTGACCGCTGCAATGTCTTCACCGCGACGAATCTGCACATTCCACTTGGTGACCGGCCGCGAAATGCCCACCGCATCGCATTCCTGAAAGGCATCGGTGCCGATCGCCGTGGTGGCGACCTGACCACTGATGCATAGCACCGGAATGGAATCGCACAAAGCGTCCAGCAAGCCGGATGTGGTGTTGGCCATGCCGGGGCCGGAGGTCACCAGCACCACACCGGGCTTGCCGGTGGAACGGGCATAGCCTTCCGCGGCATGCACGGCCCCCTGTTCGTGGCGCACCAGAATGTGACGGATGCGCGGTTCGGAGTAGAGAGCGTCGTAGAGCGGCAGGACGGCCCCGCCGGGGTATCCGAAGATGGTGTCGACACCCAGATCGATGAGTGTCTGCAGCATGCGTTGGGCGCCATCGAGCCGATCGGGCCCGGTGTTTGCAGTGGGGTTCACAGTGCACCTTATGGTCAGTTCTTTTGGAAATTGCGTAAAGTGTAGTGCTTTTGAACGCCGAGAGCCCTTCGCCCATGTCACGTAGCAAAGCCCAGCCCTGGCACGTCGTGCGTCCTTCTTCACTGCACGGAAAAGGCGTGTTCGCCGCCCGCGACATCCCCGCCGACACCTGCATCATCGAATACCGGGGGCGTCGCATCACGGCAGAGGAAGCCGACGAGCTGCCCTCCTACAGCCCCGACGACCCCAATCACACCTTCTTCTTTTCGCTGAGCAGCGGCAAGATCATCGACGGTGGCCAGCGTGGCAACGATGCCCGCTGGATCAACCATTCCTGCGACCCCAATTGCGAGGCTCGGGAGAACGAGGCCGGCACCCGCCTGTGGATCTACGCCCTGCGCGACATCGCCGAGGGCGAGGAGCTGTTCTTCGACTACGCCCTGCAAATCGAAGGCCGCAAGACCAAGAAGCTCAAAGAGCAGTACCGCTGCCTGTGCGGCGCCCCCAATTGCCGGGGCACGATGCTGGCCCTCCCCAAACGGTCACGGAAGAAGGAAGCCTGAGGGCGGGCCCGCCCGCTGCGACTCCCGCCGGTCAGAATCGGCAGGCCAGGCGCACACCGGCGCGGCGGGAGGGTTAGCACCAAATGCGTGAACCCCGCTCAACCGCTAGCATTAGCCGGTTACAAGAGTTTGCGCGCGCCATGTCAGGAACGTTTGAACAACCCGACCCTGCCCACCCCGCCCCCCGGCCGCCGGTGAAAGTCCCGATGATCATCGAGGACTGGATCTCGGTGTTGTCGATGGCCCTGCTCGCCATCATCACCTTCGCCAATGTGGTGGTGCGCTATCTGACCAGCAGCTCCTTTGCCTGGACGGAGGAGTTCTCCATTTTCCTGCTCATTGTGGTCACCATGACGGCCGGTTCCACGGCCTTTGTCCGCAATCAGCACATCCGCATCGAATTCATTGCCGACGCGGGCTCCCCCGCACGTCAGCGTCGGCTGGCCATCCTGGCCACCCTGTGCTCGTTGCTGTTCTTCATTGCGCTCACCATTCTGTCGGGGCGCATGGTCTACGACGAATACACCTGGGGGGACACCTCCCCGGCGATCGGCGTGCCCACCTGGTGGTATTCGATCTGGGTACCCGTCCTCTCGACCGTCATCAGCCTGAGAATGGCGGGCATCCTCCACCGCCTGCTGAGGACCCTCCGATGATTGCAGCGGTGCTGTTCATCAGCTTCGCGGTGCTGATGGTCATCGGCGTTCCGGTGGCCGTCGCTCTGGGCATCTCGGGGTCCCTGGCGGTGGTGTTGTCCAACCTCGATACGCAGTGGTTCGGCCTCATGACCGTTCCACAAAGCTTCTACGCGGGCCTGGCCAAATACCCGCTGCTGGCCATTCCAATGTTCGTGCTGGTGGGCTCCATCTTCGATCGCTCGGGGGTGGCTGCCCGACTGGTGAACTTTGCCGTGGCCATTGCCGGCCGTGGCCCGGGCATGCTGCCGCTGGTCACCATTGCCGTGGCCATGTTCCTGGGCGGCATTTCCGGATCCGGCCCAGCCTGCGCGGCTGCGGTGGGCGCCGTGATGATCGGCGCCATGAAGCGCGCCGGCTATCCGGCCCCGTATGCCGCCACCATTGTGGGCGCCGGCGCCGCCACCGACATCCTCATTCCGCCCTCGATTGCGTTCATCGTCTATTCCGTGCTGGTGCCGGCAGCATCGGTGCCCGCCCTCTTCGCGGCCGGCCTGGTGCCGGGCATGCTGGTGGGCCTCGCCCTTATCATTCCCGCAGTGTGGCTGGCGCGTCGCCACAACATGGGCGCCGCCGAGCGCGACCTGCCGCGTCCGCCTTTCTGGCGCAGTTTCTACGAAGCCATCTGGGGGCTGTCGGCGCCGGTCATCATATTGGGCGGCATGCGCATGGGTTACTTCACGCCCACGGAAGCTGCCGTGGTGGCCGTGTTCTACGGCCTGTTCGTGGGCATGGTGGTGCATCGGACCATCCAGTTTCGGGACCTGTTCATCATCCTTCGCGAAGCGGCGGAGCTCTCGGCCGTGATCATGCTGGTGGTGTCGCTGGCGGGCATCTTCGCCTGGGCGCTGTCCACGCTGAGCGTCATCGACCCCATCGCCCGCGCCATCGTGGAATCCGGCATAGGCGAATATGGCGTCCTGGCGCTCATCATCGTGCTGCTGGTGGTCGTCGGCATGTTCCTTGACGGCATTTCCATTTTCCTGATCTTCGTGCCCCTGCTGATGCCCATCGCCAACGCGTACGGTTGGGACCCGGTCTGGTTCGGCGTCATTCTGACGGTCATGGTGGCCCTGGGGCAATTCACGCCGCCGCTGGCCGTCAATCTCATGGTTTCCTGCCGCATTGCCCTGGTTCCCATCGAAAGCACGCTGCGCTGGGTGACCTGGTTACTGGTGGGTGTGTTTGTCGTTCTGATGTTGCTCATCGCCTTCCCCGAGCTGGCCCTCTGGTTGCCCCGAACGCTTGGTTTTTGAAAGCCTTACCCCTACGAGGAGACACAATGAAAATCCGTACACTGCTTGGTGCCATCACCTGCTCGATCGCTGCGCTGGCCGTGGCGCCGTCGGCCATGGCCGCCGACTACAAATCCGAATACAAGCTGTCCATCGTCGTGAACACCACCTTCCCGTGGGGGCAGGGTGCCCAGATCTGGTCCGATCTGGTGCGCGAACGCACCAACGGCCGCATCAACATCAAGATCTATCCCGGGACCTCGCTGGTGCAGGGTGACCAGACACGCGAATTCAACGCCATCCGTCAGGGCGTGATCGACATGGCGGTGGGCTCGACGATCAACTGGTCGCCGCAAATCAAGGAGCTGAATCTTTTCTCCCTGCCCTTCCTCATGCCCGACTACGCGGCCATTGATGCGCTCATCAAGGGCGAAGTCGGCCAGCGCCTGTTCCAGCGGCTGGAAGGCGCGGGTGTCGTGCCCCTGGCCTGGGGCGAGAACGGCTACCGCCAGCTCAGCAACTCAAAGCATGAAGTCAAGGCCCCCGCCGACCTCAAGGGCCTGAAGCTGCGCGTGGTGGGCTCGCCCCTGTACATCGACACCTTCACCGCCTTGGGCGCCAACCCCACGCAAATGAGCTGGGCAGACGCTCAGCCGGCCTTGGCCAGCGGCGCCGTGGACGGCCAGGAGAACCCGCTCTCCATCTACACGGGGGCCAAACTGCACACCGTGGGCCAGAAGTACCTCACGCTTTGGAACTATGTCGCCGACCCGCTGATCTTTGTCGTCAACAAGCAGGTCTGGGAATCGTGGACGGAAGAAGATCGCAAGATCGTGGGTGAAGCCGCCCGCGAAGCCGCCGAGCGTCAGATCGTCATCTCGCGCAAGGGCGTCACCCCGGAAGACAATTCCCTGCTCAAGGAAATTGAAGCTCAGGGGGTCACGGTCACCGCGCTCACCCCCGAGCAGCACCAGGCCTTCGTTGATGCCACCAAGGGCGTCTTCGACAAGTGGAAGAAGACCATCGGCGAAGACCTGGTCAATCAGGCGCAGAAAGACATCGAGAATCGCAAGAAGTAAACCCCCATGCCCAGTGGTCGCACCCCGCTCCGGCGGGGTCGCCACCGGCCGGGGCCAGGCACGCCCTGAATCCCTCGGGGCCCCGTCATGAGTTCCACCTCCACCCCCGTCGCCTTTGTTGCCGCCATTCTGGAAGGCTATCGAAAATACGGTCTGAACCCCGACGCCGCGCTGTCCGAGGCGGGCATCGACCGGGCCCTGCTGGACACGCCCAATGCCTTTGTGGAAACTGCGCAATTCCAGTGCTTCATGGAGCGCTCCATGCGGCTCATGGACGACGAGGCGCTGGGCTGGTTCAGCCGCCCGCTGTGGTGGGGCAGTTACGGCATGCTGGCACGGGCGTCGTTCTCCGCCCCCGAACTGCGCACCGCCATCCGACGCTGGTGCCGCAGCCACAATCTGCTGACGCGTGACGTCATGCTGCGGGTCACCGAAAGCGCCGGCACCGCCACCATCGCCATCATCGAGAACGTGCCGCTGGGCGTCTTCCGCGAGTTCTGCCTGGTCTCCATCCTGCGCAATGCGCTGGGCTATTCCTCCTGGCTGATCGACTCTCGCATCGCCTGCATGGATGCATCCTTCCCCTTCGAGCGGCCCCCGCACCATGCCGCCTACCAGCACATGTTTCCGACGTCGGTACGGTTCGGGGCCCGCCACGCCAGCGTCAGCCTCGACGCCACCTATCTGGACCTGCTCGTCCGTCGGGACGAAGTGGCAATGAATGACATGCTGAGCAACGCCCTACCCCTGCTCACCGACGTATATCGCCGTGACCGGCTGCTGGTGCCGCGTTTGCGTGCCCTGCTGGTGACTCATATGCAGACCATGCGCACGGCCGAGGAAATGGCCCATGCGCTGGGCACCTCGGTACGCAGCCTCTATCGTCAGCTGGAAGAAGAAGGCACGTCCGTCCAGGCGCTGAAGGACGAGGTGCGAAAGGAGCAGGCCATGCAACTACTGCATCGCAGCAACCTGCCGATCAAGCAGATTGCCGCGTCCACCGGCTTCACCAACGAAAAGACGTTTTCCAGAGCCTTCCGCCGCTGGTTCGGCAAAATGCCGTCGCAATATCGGCGCGAACTGCGGGACGCCGGCCGGCTGGAAAGCTGAGCAACCCCGCGCTTCAGGCCACCGATCACCCGAGCCGCCTGTCCTCTGCGAAAGCGCACGGTCGCCGGCCCGGCGCGGCCCATCACCCCCTGCGCTTCAGGTCTCTCATGTCCAGTACACCCGGGGCCTGACGCGGGTCGGAGCCCGCCGAGAAGATCCGGTGCTTCTGGATCTTTTGCGTGTCAGTCGTCGGGATGCGATCGGTCAGGTAGATCCAGCCCGGCGCCTTGTAATACGCCAGGTTATTCAAGCAATAGTCGAACACTTCTCGCGCTATGACATCGCGCGCCGCGCGGTACTCCGCGTTGGCCTGCTGGCCGCTGCGGATCTCCAGAAATTCCGGCTTGATCACGATGCAGGCCATGACCTCTTCTTCCCGGATTTCGTCCGGCACCGCCATCACTGCCGCCTGCTCCACCTTGGGATGGGTCAGCAGCCAGGCCTCGATCTCTGCAGCGGCAATATTTTCGCCGGCCCGCCGGATGATGTTCTTGCGGCGATCGACGAAATGCAACATGCCGTCGGGATCCCGGGTCACCACGTCACCCGTGTGGAACCAGCCCCCCGCCCAGGCCGCTTCGGTGGCCGCCGGATCGTCGAGATAGCCCAGGAAGAAATGCTTGCGCGGTTCCGTTTCGGAGTAGCGGATCACCAGTTCACCGGGTTGCCCGTCGGGCACCTCATTGCCCAGATCGTCCACCACGCGGGCTTCCAGACCCGGCATCGCCTTGCCGAACGCCCGGGTGCCGACTTTGCGCGGCGGCTCGTTATCGTTCAGGGTTCGGACCATTTCGGTCATTCCCCACAGCTCCACCAGCGGGAAACCGAAACGCTCTTCGAAGGCGGCATGCAGCTGTGGCTCCGCCCCGGCGCCGTAGCCCAGGCGCACTTGATGGTTGCGGTCGTCGGGTGAGGGCGGCTGATTCATGAGCATGGACACGATCACGCCCAGATAATGCACGATGGTGGCACGGGTCTCGCGAATCTCGGTCCACCAGCGGCTTGCCTGGAAGCGGTCGCTCTGCACCTGGCAATTACCGGTGAGCAACATGCAGTAGAACGACAGAATCGACGCGTTCACATGGAAGAGTGGCAGGGGGTTGTACAGGCGTTCCTGCCCTTCCCTCACCGAAACCAGGCCACCCTGGCGCGCGTACCATGCCCCTGCCGCCAGCTCGTATTCATGTGACAGCACACAGCCTTTCGGACGCCCCGTGGTGCCCGAGGTGTAGAGAATGCTGGCGGGCATGCGGGCATGCACCGGCACGTCCTGACGGGGCTGCAGGGAGGCTTCGGGCAGGGCCACCACAAAGTCTTCCAGCGCCACCACCGGAGGCTGGTGTTTCGTTTGGGTCAGCGCCTCGCGCACCAGCGACAGACGGCTGCGCAGCACGACCATCAGGTCGACCTTGGCGTGATCGATCAGGTAGGCCAGCTCACCCGCCTTGTAGTCGGGGTTCACCGGCACGCAGCAGATGCCCAGGGTGTTCATGGCCAGCTTGTGCAGCATGTGCTCCGGCCGGTTCTCCAGCAGCAGGCCCACCCGATGCGGATACCCGTAGCCGGCCTGCCGGTAACGGGCCGCCAGCGCCGCGATGGCATTGCCCGCCTGCTCGTAGGTCAGGGTCATGCCTTCGGGGTAGTAACTGCGCGCCGGGTTGGCCGGCACCATCATCAGAGGGTTGGTGGGGTACTTCTCAACGACCAGCCTCAGTGCCTGCTCGATGGTCATGTCGTCGTGCACGGGAATCATCTTGTCTCCTTCTATTCTTCGATCGATGTCTGCGCCAGGCCATCGCCCCATGGGCGCTCGGATGGGGCTGGACGCGGGGACACCCCCTGGGCAACAGCGGCGTCCCGTTCGGCGCGCAAGGCGTTCTGGAAGGAAGGCCGTGACTGCAGCGCGTGCCAGTAGGCTTGCACCCGGGGCGGCAGGGCCGGCAACAGGCCCAGATGCTCGGCCAGCATCAAGGCATAGCCCACCGAGACATCGGCCAGCGTGAAGCGGCCCGCACACAGGTAACGGCGGGACTCGAGCTGGGTGTCCAGCATGCGCAACCGGGCCAGAAACCAGCGTTCGTAATCGGCGGCCACCTGCGGATTCCGTTTTTCAGGGGGCTCGAAATGCCGGTATCTGAGCACCAGCGTCTGGGGAAAGGTCAGCGTGGCCTCGCCGTAGTGAAGATGATTGAGATAAGCCGGCCAGTCTTCCTCGCCCGGGTCGACCCTCAGCGCGGCGCCCGCCGGGGCCTGGGCGGCCAGATATTCGGCAATGGCGACCGATTCGGTCATGAGCGTGTTGCCCACCCGCATTGCCGGTACCGTCCCCAAGGGGTTGGTCTCGAGGAATTCGCGCTTCAGCATGCGGGGCGGAAACGGCAGCATGTGCAGGACATATTCCAGCCCCAGCTCCTCGAGCACCCACAAGGGGCGAAAGGACCGGGCACTGACGCTATGGAACAGCTCGAACTTCATGTCATCCTCACCTCGTGCACCCCTTGGGAGTCAATTTTTTGTGTCGGGGCAGCGCTCTGATGGAAGAAATACTAACGCCAATCCCCCGCTATGACACCCGGGCGACGGCGCGCGATGGGGCCATGTTCGGCCAAAAAAGGAACATTTTCTGCCAAATGTGCTTTGCAGGGCCGCGAGTGCCGAAAACCGCTATTGCCATTCGGGAGGATTTACACCTACCATCAAAATCATGCGTTTAGGCTCGACAGAAGCCGGCGCAGCCAGCAGGTCTCCTGCGGAAGGCGTGCCGAAAAAGGCACTATTCCCGCAAACCGATCTGCCCCTTCGCTCCCCGTGGCCCGCACGGGGAAACAATAAGGCCGGCCCACGAGCCCGTCCATCAACGGAGTGAGACATGAAACAATTCTTCGCCCTGGCCGCCTTGTCGGCCTCGCTCGCTTTTGCCAGCGCCCCGGCGCGCGCCGTCGATATTGATGTTGCCAGCACCTTTCCCAAAGACATGTTGTTCCTGGGCGATGGCCTCAAGCAGTTCGCCAAGTACGCCAACGAAGTGTCCGACGGAGACATCAAGATCAACATTCACGGCGCCGGCGAGCTCCTGCCCGCCCTGGAAGTCCTGAACGCCGTGAGCAGTGGCGCCGTCGCCGGCGGCTACGACTGGGTGGGCTACTGGGGTGGCACCATTCCCGTCTCCAACCTGATCGGCGCCCTGCCCTTCGGCCCCACGCCCGACGTGCTGGCTGAATGGATCTGGGATGGCGGCGGCAAGGAGATCGTGCAGAAGGCCTACGATGCACACAACATCCAGTTCCTGCCCTGCGCCATGGTGCCGCCCGAGCCCGCCGGTTGGTTCCGCAAGGAGATCAATACCGTCGACGACCTGAAGGGCCTCAAGTTCCGCATCGGCGGCCTGGCGGGCCGTGCGCTCGACAAGGTCGGTGCCGTACCCCAGATCGTGCCCGGGGGCGAGGTCTTCGTGGCCCTGGAACGCGGCCGTATCGACGCCGCCGAGTTCTCGCTGCCGGCCATCGATGAAACCATCCAGCTGCACAAGGCGGCCGAATACTACTACTTCCCCGGCTGGCACCAGCCTTCCAGCATTCTGTCGGTCATGATCAACAAGAAGGTCTGGGACGGCCTCTCCAAGCTGCAGCAGAACCAGCTCATGACCGCCTGCCGCGCGTCCTTCCAGTGGTCTATGACCAACGGGACACAAGCGCAGATCTCTGCTCTGCAGCGCCTGGAACAGGGTGGCACGAAGCTGCGCCGCCTCCCTGATCAAGTGCTGGCGGCCCTCAGCAAGGCGACCGACGAGGTCGTGGCCGAAGAAGCGGCCAAGGACCCCATCTTCAAGGAAGCTTATGAATCATTGACCCGCCACATGGAAAACAATGCCCAGTGGCGCGACCTGCAACGC
>JAJUFT010000095.1 GCA_029263615.1 Alcaligenaceae bacterium
CTGAAATCCAACCACGCCATCCAACTGTCAAGGAATCCTTGTCAGTTGGATCTGAGCATTCCGAGGGCAGTAGTCAAGGAATCCTTGACTACTCAAATGGCCATCACCGAAGCGCGGCTGACTGTGCTGAAAAGCAGGTGACATCGGTACAGTAGCGGTACACTCACCCGTTCTGGCCATCTTCGCAAAATTACGCTAACCTACTGTCACGTAAATACTTTTAGCTTTTCTGGCTTACGGTAGATTACCCCTGATTTTGCTGGGCTTGCAGCGTTGCGTGCAAACTTATAATCCGTTGGTGCGGGGTTCGACTCCCCGGGGGCCCACCAGTCTTCGCCTTCACCCCAGGGCCGGAATTTCCATCATCGAAGCGCGCACTTCAGGCGGCAGCAGGCTCGCGGCGGCTTCGTCCACCAGTATCTGCGCGCGCGGATGGCGTTTTAGCACGGTAAAAGGAATTTCCTCGGTGACGTCCCGACGGAACCATTCGGCAATGATGGGCGCTTTAGCAGGGCCCGTCGCGATCAGCACAATTTCCCTGGCCCGCGTGATTTCCGCCATGCCCAGGGTGATCGCTGAGGCAGGAACGATGACACCCGGTTCGAAGAAGCGGCTGTTGTCCAGTCGTGTGCGTTCGGAAAGCCGCACGACATGACAACGGCTGTCGAACGGAGTGCCCGGCTCGTTGAAGCCGATGTGCCCATTTGTGCCCACACCCAATAGCTGGAATTCGGCGCCGCCCATTTGCAGGAGCCGTTCGGAATATTCACGGCTGTGCGCGTCGAGATCGGGTGCCAGGCCATCGGGTAAATGCAGGCGTGCCGGGTCAAAGGCCAGATGTCGGAACAAATGCTCGCGCATGTAGGCCGCGTAGCTTTTCGGGTGGTCAGGCGAGAGGCCGACGTATTCGTCGAGGTTGAAGGAGCAGAGGCCGGAAACGTCCAGTCGTCGTGCACGCGCCTTCGCGACAAACCTCGCGTAAAGCGGCTCCATCGTGCCGCCGGTGGCAAGACCGAGCGTGATTTCCGGGTTGTCTCCGATCTTCTGAATCAGAAGTTCGCTGACATATTCGGCGATGACCGCCGCATCTGGGAATATTTGGAGCATGTCTCTCAAGTTCGATCAGCGTATGCCGCGCGAGGCGACCACCGGTCTCCATGGCCGCCCGGATCGTAGCACGGGATTGTGGCCCGGTCAGTGCGTGAGGACGCCAGAGATGTGCCCGCCGGCCACCCGGTTTCGAAAACAGCCGCTCATCAGTTCTGGTCGGGTGACCACGCCTTGAAGACCTCTTCCCCGGTCATTTCACGGGTGGAATTGGCAAATGCATAGTTGCCCGGCTTCTCATCAATGAAAACCTGCAATTTGAAGGGCCATTCGCTGCTTTCCCGGAATAGCCCGGCAGAGAGCGCGTAAAAGCCGCCTTCTTTGAGGCGATAAAAGAGGTGTGACCCGCACTTTCTGCAGAAACCGCGCTGCGCCCACTCGGAAGAGTCGTACACGGCAATGTTTTCGTCTCCCTTGAAGGCGGGAGTCTGATGCGCTTCCACGCTGAGATAGGGGCCGCCACCCCATTTTCGACAAATGCTGCAATGGCAGGCAGCAAGGGCGGGTGCTCTGTGCTGCACGGAGAGTGTCACGGCACCGCACAAACACTGTCCTCTCAAGGTTGTCGTCGTCGCTTCAGGGTTGTCTGACATCCCGCTCCTCCCGTCGATTTCTGCGAATTCCTGCCGCTCCAGGCGCGGCACGTCCACCCATTCTAGGGAAAGGCGCTCGATTCCAGAAGGGCCATTCGTCGGGCACCCCACTTGTCACTGCACGGGGGTACGGCGACATGCGCCGCCCCAACTTCCGGAGGATTCCATGGCTGTCAAAACCCTTGAAGACCTGTTCATACATGAACTGTCCGACATTTATAGTGCCGAGAAACAAATGACCAAGGCCCTGCCCCGTCTGGCCCGGGCCGCCGAAAACCCCGATCTGCAGGCAGCATTCACGGCTCACCTGGAGGAAACGCAGGGTCAGGTGGAACGCATCGACCAGATCGTGGAACTGCTCGATATCAAGCTCAAGCGCATGAAGTGCGCCGCCATGGAAGGTCTGGTGGAAGAGAGCAAGGAAGTAATTGACGAAATCGAGAAGGGCCCGGTCCGGGACGCCGCCCTGATCGGCGGCGCTCAGAAGGCAGAACACTACGAAATCGCGAGCTACGGGACGATGTGCGAACTGGGCAGGCAGTTGGGCTACACAGAGGCCGTGAAACTGCTCAAGGCCACGCTGGCGGAAGAGAAAGCCACCGATGAGAAGCTGACCCTGCTGGCGGAAAGCGGCGCCAATGCCAAAGCGGCCGGTGTCGGCAGCAACGGAAAGGCCGTGAAGACGGCCTGAACCCGGACGCTCCGCACCGCAGGCGCCGGCGGCCAGGCCCGCCTTGCCGACGCTGCAGGCGCAGTGCTCGGCGTTGAACCTGCCCGCTTGACTCCCCAAACCGCCGTCATTGCACGGCGGTTTTCTTATTACTTTCAATAATAAGCATCTTGCCATTACTTCGTTCGAATTGCATGAAGTGCTCGTTACCATGCGTTACTTGCTCCACTAGAACAACGAGACTCTATGCACACCGCTATCCGCATTTCAGGCATGGTTGCCCTCGCGCTGGCAGCCTTGGCCGGGCCCCGGCTGGCCGCCGCTGATCAGCCCGTATTCGACGTCTCCGTGCTGGCAGGCGCTTGCGCCAATTGTCACGGTACGGATGGCCGCTCCCCGGGCGGCATTCCGTCCATTGCCGGCCGACCCGAATCGGTCCTCAAACAACAACTTCTGGCATTCAAATCCGACACCCCTCCGGCCGGAACAACGGTGATGGGTCGTCTGGCCAAGGGCTTCAGTGACGAACAGATCAGTGCCCTCGCCAAACATTTCTCGCAGATTTCCAGAACGTCGTCCGCGCAAGAGGTTGCCAAGCAATGAGTCAGTCCGTGAAATTTTCTCGCCGCCAATGGTTGACGACGGTCGGCAAGGTCGGCGCAGCCGGTGCTGCACTGATGGTGGCTCCCGCGTTTGCGCGTGATGCAGCCAAGGTGATTGTCGTGGGTGGCGGCTTCGGTGGCGCCACGGCGGCCAAATACATCAAGCGCCGCAACCCGGCCATTGACGTCACCCTGATTGAGCCTGCCAAGACGTACTACACCTGCCCCTTCACCAACCTGTATTTCGGGGGTCTGCGCACGTTCGAGCAGCAAGGCCACAATTTCGATGAACTGCGCGCCATGGGCGTGCGGGTCATTCACGATTTCGCGTCCGGCGTGGATGCCAACAAGAAGACGGTCAGCCTGAAGGGTGGCGACACCCTGTCCTACGACAAGCTCTTGCTGGCCCCCGGCATCGACTTCCGCTGGAACGCGCTGGAAGGCTACGACGAGGCTGCCTCCCAGCTGGCACCGCACGCCTGGAAGGCCGGCGAACAATCGATTCTGCTGAAGAAACAGCTGGAAGCCATGCGCGATGGCGGCACCTTCGTCATGGTGGCGCCGGCCAACCCCTTCCGCTGCCCCCCGGGGCCGTACGAGCGCGTCAGCATGGTCGCGCACTACCTGAAGCACAACAAACCCAAGTCGAAGATCCTCATTCTCGACGCCAAGGATGCCTTTTCCAAGCAGGGCCTGTTCCAGGCCGGCTGGAAGCGCTTCTACGGCGATCTGATCGAGTGGGTGCCGCTGTCCAAGGACGGCAAGGTGGTGCGGGTGGATGCCGGCGCCCTGACGGTGGAAACCGAGTTCGGCCAGACACACAAGGCGGACGTGCTCAACGTCATTCCGCCGCAAAAGGCCGGCAGCATTGCCGAAATCGCCGGTGTGACCAACGAAAGCGGCTGGGTGCCCATCAAGCACCAGACCTTTGAATCGGAGCGTGTGCCCGACATTTACGTGGTGGGTGACGCCACGGTCGCGGCCCCCATGCCCAAGTCGGGTTTCTCGGCCAACGCCCAGGCAAAGGTGGCGGCTGCCGCCATTGTCGCGTCCTTGGCCGGCAAACCCGTTGCCGAACCCGCGTTCGCCAACACCTGCTACAGCCTGATTGCTCCGGACTACGGCATTTCGGTGGCCCACAACTATCAGCTCAAGGACGGCAAGATCGCCGAGGCCTCCGGCGGCGTCAGCCCCGCCGATGCGAACGACGACTTCCGCAAACTTGAAGCGGAGTACGGGGTGGCCTGGTATCAGGCCATCGCGCAGGACACCTGGGGAACGCGTTCATAGGTTTGCACAGTATGTCTCACCTCGAGCTGGTGCTCTGGGCTGGCCTGGCCATGGGTCTCCTCTTCGGGGCCTGTGGCCAGGCCACAGGCTTTTGTCTGCACCGAGGGCTGGTTCAGCGCTGGTCCGGGCAGTCGGGCTACAAACTGCAGGCCTTTGCCCTGGCGCTGGCCGTGGCGCTGGCAGGCACCCAGGCGCTCGCTGCGGCCGGTCTGGTGGACCTGAGCGAGTCGCTCTACCTTGCCCCCCGTTATTCCTGGCTGCTTCTGCCCCTGGGCGGCCTGATGTTCGGTTACGGCATGGGGATGGCCAATGGCTGCGGCGCGCGCGCGCTCGTGCTGCTGGGCACGGGCAACCTGCGTTCCCTTCTGGTGCTGCTATGCCTGGGCATTTCCGCCTACATGACATTGACCGGCGTGCTCGGGCCGGTGCGCCTGGCACTGGCAGACATCTCAACCATCGCCCCCCCGTGGCTGGCCGTCCCCTCAGGCTGGGCCAGCGGCGTGGTCACCGTGCTCGTGGCCGGTGCGCTGTTGCGGTACGCCTTGCGCGCTTCGCCTGCGGGCGGCCAAGGAAGTGAAAACGTCGACGCCCCCAGCGCCCGCGCACGCGACCTGGCGGGCGGGCTGGTCATTGGCCTGCTTGTGGTGGCAGGCTGGTTCGTCACGGGTTGGCTGGGCAACGACGACTTCGAGCCCGTGCCCGTCGTCTCGTTGACTTTCGTTGCCCCCATTGGCGACCTGATCCAGTACGCCATGCTTGCCACCGGAATGAGTCTGCGCTTCGGCATCGCCGTGGTCGCGGGTGTGATTCTCGGCGCCCATCTGTGCGGGCTGTTCCGGCGCGAACTCTGCCTGCAGGGTTTCGAGACGCCGAAACAAATGGTGCGCTACATTGCTGGCGGTGCCCTCATGGGAGCGGGTGGCGCACTTGCGATGGGCTGCTCGATCGGCCAGGGGCTGACCGGCCTGTCCACCCTCTCATTCAGCTCGATGCTTGCTGCGCTGGCCATCGTGTTGGGCGCACGCCTGGCCTGGACGCGACAAGCCCGCAGCCAGTCACGCAGCTGATAGACTGAAATCATGGAACTCGTGAATATGACCCAAAGTTTTTCCTTCCGACGCCCTCTGCTGGCCGCCGTGCTCGGGGCTGCCCTGCTGCTGCCCGGCCTCTCCGGGGCCCAGACTTGGCGCCAGCTGGATGCCGCCGTCGCCAGTGTCGGCACTGCCGAAGTTCGTGAAGAAGGCCTTCAATTGAATTTGCCCCTGGTGGCCGAAGACGGGTCTTCCGTCCCCTTGACCATCACCGCGGATACCCCGGCCGGCACCCGGATCACCCGGCTGGAACTGTTCGCACCGGCCAATCCGACCCCGCAGGTGGCGACCTTCGAGTTCGGCGAAGAGATCACCCGCGTGAACCTCACCACCCGCATTCGATTGAGTGAATCGCAGAACGTGATTGCCGTCGCACATACTTCGGACGGCAAAGCCATCGTGGCCGAGCGGGCCGTGCGCGTGACGGTCAGCGGCTGCGTGGCACCCGCCAAGTCGGATCCCGCCAGCGAGATGAAGGCGCGTGTACGCGTGCCGAAGAGCTGGGATCAGGCCAAACCCGCCGAAGTGCTCACCATGATTACCCACCCCATGGTCACGGGGCTGGCCGCCGATGAGTCGGGCAATAAACCGGCCACCCGCATCATTGAATCATTCAAGGCCACGCTCGACGGAAAACCAGTGCTCACCGCACACTTTTTTCGTTCGCTGGCCGCCAACCCCTATCTGAAGTTCGATGTGGCGCCCCGACAATCCGGCAAGCTGCATCTGGAATGGGTGGAAGACACCGGTCGCAAGGTGGAAATCAAAGAAGAGGTGCGCGTCGGCTGACGCAGCACCTCCTCTTCGGCATGCGACCCCGCCTCGGGCGCATGCCTTCTGCCTGACGGCGACCCGGGGCTGTTTAGTTCGCGCTGCCTGCGCCTGCCCCGTCACCTCCGGCGCCCGCGCCATCGCCGGCACCGGCGCCATCACCGGCGCCTGCTCCTGCACCCGAGCCATCGCCCGCACCAGCGCCATCGGCCGCGCCTGCATCCCCGACGCCTGATCCGTCAGCGCCTCCGGTGCCAGCGCCTGTCTGCCCGCCGTCGTCCCCGGTTGCGGATCCATCATTGCCCACGGCCGTATCGTTGCCAGTCATGCCTTTCGCGGACAAATGCTGCGCGGCACCGCTTTGGTCGATGGGGGGCGGATTGTAGACGGCGCCTTCGCTGGTTTCCACCTGCGACGGTGTCAGAGGCGCGCCCCGGTTGTCGTTGATTGAACCGCTACCCGCACTTGTTCCGGGGGCATTTCCCGCCGCCCCCGATGTCTGGGCAAAGACCGCCGGCGCGGCCAGCAGAGCAGTGGACGACAATGCTGCAGCAATAAGCTTCTTCATTGCCATCTCCTGATGACAAAAATACCTTCGAAGGGGTGCTGCCGTTGAGGAAGACCCCCGGACACCCTTGAATAAGCAATGCATGTGCCTTGTAATGAAGCGAATGGGCTGCTCACGAAGTGTTAAAGTTCCCCGGTTTCTGTCAGGAGGAAAAATGTCGGGAGAAATGATCGAACTCATTGCCATGGCGGGGCTGTTCCTCGTCATCACACTGGTGGGGTCGGTCGCCCTGTACCGGGCGGGCAGGCCGGGCTGGTGGCTCCCGATTCTCTTCATGCTGATTCTTTTCGGGTGGCCACTGCTCACCGGCAAGATGAGCCTTTGAAGATCATGAAGACGGCGCACAACATCCCGGTGATGATGTATCACCACGTCACTGAACACGGCGGTTTTCTGGATGTCTCCTCACGTCAGTTCGAGCGGCAGATCCGATCCCTGGCCGAAAACGGCTACACCGCCTTGTCCGCAGAGCAGTTCGAGGCATTTCTGCGGGGCGAGCCCATGCCCCGCAAATCGGTGCTCCTGACCTTTGACGACGGTTACCTCGACAATTGGGTCCACGCGCACCCCGTGCTGCACCGCTACGGCATGAAAGCCATCCTGTTCGCCATCACAGGACTCATCGGCAACGGCCCACCGCGTCCCCATGCCGGTCAGGGCAAGCCCGTCCCCGCATGCCCGCCGCATGCACAGGCCAAAGCGCAGATGTTCGGCGATCAGCCGGATGACGTCATGTTGCGCTGGAGCGAAGTCGAAGCCATGGTGAGCGCCGGCACGTTCGAAGTGCACAGCCACACGCACACCCACATTCGCTGGGATCTGCAATGCGCTTCGGTGGAAGAGAAAACCGAAAGAATTCACGCCGATCTGGAGCTGTCCCGACGCTGTCTTGAGGAAAGACTGGGGGCGGCATCGAGCCACCTGTGCTGGCCGCAAGGCTACTTCGACGACGACTACAAACGTGCCGCTCGTGCAAATGGCTTTCATCACCTGTACACGACCGACGCGCGGGGTCAGAACCTGCCGGGTGGCGATCCCTCTCATATCTACCGATTTGTCGTCCGGGATCGCTCGGACCGCTGGTTGAGGAACCGCGTGTGGCTGGCCGTTCACCCCGTGCTGGGGCCCGCCTACAATGAGTGGAAGAAGTCACGAAAGAAGTGATGAGCGAACTCAGCCAGGGGGATCAGCACGATGACACGAGCGGACATACTCGAGAAACGCAAGGCGTTTCAGGCATTGCATCAGGAAGGCTGTTTCGTCATTCCCAACCCCTGGGATGTCGGCAGCGCCAGATACTTGGCCAGCATGGGCTTCAAGGCACTGGCCAGCTCCAGCGCAGGCTTCGCATGGTCCAAGGGTCGCCCGGACGGGCAGCTATCCCGCGAAGAAGTGCTGGATCACCTCCACCAGCTGGTGGAAGCCGTCGACATTCCGGTCAACGCCGACTTTGAAAGCGGCTATGCCATTGACGACGCCGAGCTTGAGGAAAGCATCGGACTGCTGCTGGAAACCGGGGTGGCCGGGTTCTCACTGGAAGATTCCACCGGCGACCCGCAGGCGCCCCTCATGCCGGTCGATGAAGCCGCCCGCCGAATCAGTATTGCGCGCGCTCTGATCGACGCCAAGCAGCACAATGTGGTGTTGGTCGGGCGTGCCGAGAATTTCTTTGTCGGCGTTCCCGACCTGGACGACACGCTCGAACGGCTCAGGGCCTATGCCGAAGCGGGCGCAGATTGTCTGTACGCACCGGGCATCAAGACGGAAAAAGAAATACGCGCTGTAGTGGAGGCGGTGGCCCCCAGGCCCGTCAATGTTCTGATCGGGTGGGACTCACCCTTCAGCGTCACGGATCTGGCCGCCATGGGCGTGCGTCGCATCAGCGTGGGCGGCGCCCTCGCCCGCACCGCCTGGGGCGGTTTCATGCAGGCTGCACAACGCCTTGCTCAGGGGCATTTCGATTTCATGGCGCAGGCAGCACCCGCCGCCGAGCTCAACAAACTTTTCCGATGAGGCTCCCCTATTCCACGGGGAATTCGAAATAGGTTTCGGGATAAGGTTCGTTTTCCAGAGTGAAATGCCACCATTCCTCCTGCAAGGGGCGAAAGCCGTGGCGCATCATCACCTGTTGCAGCAGCGCACGGAAGGCCCGCTGCTCCATGGGCAGATCGGTATTCGATGGCCAGGACTCCGGCCCGAAATAATCGAACGGCGTTCCCATCGGCAGTTCCGCGCCCGTCTTGAGGTCGATGACGGTGAGATCCACCGTGCTGCCCCGGCTGTGGCCGGAACGTTCCGCGATGTACCCTTCCTCGAACAGCCTGGATTTATCGACGTCGGGGTAATGTCGTGATTTGGTGGACTGGTCGGACAAGTCGGCCGCCCAGCGCACGAAATGATCCACCGCCGGTTGCGGGCGGTAGCCGTCGAAGACCTTGAGCCCCAGGCCGAAGCCCGCCAGTGTCTCGCTCACCTTGGCAAGCGCCTC
>JAJUFT010000045.1 GCA_029263615.1 Alcaligenaceae bacterium
CCCCCGCCGCATATCAAGAAAACGGAGCCAGTATAGCAACGCGATGATGAGATCAAAGAATTGCGCTGGGTTTCATGCGTGTTAGGCCGAATCTTACGGCATTTCGCATGCCTTGTTTCGGACTTCGCAGGCCGAATATGCCAATAGGACGGAATTATCTTGGAACTTGCCTTTACTTGTTGGTTTTTAGCCACAAGAGAAAAGGGCGGGGGGTGGCATCCCGAACACATGTCCAGGTCTGCCCGAATGCCGCGCCACGCGCCGCCCTATCAGTTTGCGGGCGCTCGAGTGATAGAATCTACCATTCGCCCGCGTGCGGCCGTTTTCACGTTTTTCAAGAGAAAGAGACTCAAGCTCCATGGATTCCTTCGCCAAGGAAACGCTTCCGATATCGCTCGAAGAGGAAATGCGTCGCAGCTACCTCGATTACGCCATGAGCGTGATTGTGGGGCGTGCGCTGCCCGATGTCCGGGACGGCCTGAAACCGGTTCACCGGCGTGTGCTCTTCGCCATGCACGAACTGAACAACGACTGGAACCGGCCCTACAAGAAATCGGCGCGTATTGTCGGTGACGTCATCGGTAAATATCACCCGCACGGTGACTCCGCGGTATACGAAACCATCGTCCGCATGGCCCAGGATTTTTCCCTGCGCTACATGTTGGTCGACGGCCAGGGCAACTTCGGCTCCGTCGACGGCGACAGCGCGGCAGCGATGCGGTACACCGAAGTGCGTCTGTCCAAGATCGCTCACGAACTGCTGGCCGACATCGATCAGGAAACCGTGGACTTCGGCCCGAACTACGACGGCAGCGAGCAAGAGCCGCTCCTGCTGCCGTCCCGCCTTCCCAATCTGCTGGTGAATGGCAGTTCGGGTATTGCGGTGGGCATGGCCACGAACATTCCTCCGCACAACCTCGCCGAGGTGGTTGACGGCTGTCTGCTGGTGCTGCGTCAGCCGGACTGCACGCTCGACGAGCTCATGGAAGTGATTCCTGCGCCTGATTTCCCCACCGGCGGCATCATTTACGGGATGTCCGGGGTTCGGGAAGGGTATCGCACGGGGCGCGGGCGGGTGGTCATGCGCGCCACCACCCATTTCGAGGACATCGACCGGGGCAATCGCCAGGCCATCGTGGTGGATTCGCTTCCGTACCAGGTCAACAAGAAGACCCTGCAGGAAAAGATTGCCGAGCTGGTCAACGAGAAGCGCATCGAGGGCATTTCCGACATCCGCGACGAGTCCGACAAGGACGGCATGCGTTTGGTCATCGAGCTCAAGCGCGGGGAAGTTCCTGAGGTCATTCTCAACAACCTCTATAAGAATACGCAGCTTCAGGATACCTTCGGCATGAACCTGGTGGCGCTCGTCGACGGGCAGCCGCGCTTGCTGAACTTGAAGCAGATGGTGGAGTACTTCCTCTACCACCGCCGCGAAGTCGTCACGCGCCGCACCGTGTTCCAGCTGCGCAAGGCGCGTGAACGCGGCCATGTACTGGAAGGCCTGGCCGTGGCGCTGGCCAACATCGACGAGTTCATCGCCATCATCAAGGCGGCCCCCACACCGCCTGTGGCACGACAGGAACTGATGGCGCGCAGCTGGGATTCCGAGCTGGTGCGCGACATGCTGCGCCGTGCGGATGAAAGCAGCACGGTGGGCGGGCGGGCGGCCTATCGCCCTGACGCCTTGCCGGACCACTTCGGCATGCAGGCCGACGGCCTGTACCGGCTGAGCGACGTGCAGGCGCAGGAAATCCTGAACATGCGTCTGCAGCGCCTCACCGGTCTGGAACAGGACAAGATCGTCGGCGAGTACCGCGACATCATGGACACCATTGCCGACCTGCTCGACATCCTGGCACGTCCCGAACGCATCACGCAAATCATTTCCGATGAGCTGCTGGCGGTGAAGGCGGAATATTCCACGGCCGCCAAGGATGAGCGCCGCTCGCAGATCGAATTCAATGCGGCCGAGATCGACACGGAAGACCTCATCACCCCCATGGACATGGTGGTGACCCTTTCCCATTCCGGCTACATCAAGAGCCAGCCGCTGTCCGAATACCGTGCGCAGCGGCGCGGCGGTCGCGGCAAGCAGGCCACGACCATGAAGGAAGATGACTGGATTGACCAGCTCTTCATTGCGAACACGCACGACTACCTGCTGTGCTTCTCCGACCGCGGTCGGGTGTACTGGCTCAAGGTTTGGGAAGTGCCGTCGGGCTCGCGCAATTCACGGGGTCGCCCGATCGTCAACATGTTCCCCCTGGTCGACGGCGAGAAGATCACGGTGGTGCTGAACGTGAAGGAGTTCAGCGAAGACCATTACGTCTTCATGGCGACCTCACGCGGCGTGGTCAAGAAGACGCCGCTGTCCGATTTCTCCAACCCGCGCAAGGCAGGCATCATCGCCGTGGCGCTGGATGAAGGCGACTTCCTCATCGGGGCCGATCTCACCGACGGCTCGCATGATGTCATGCTGTTCTCCGACGCGGGCAAGGCTGTGCGTTTCGACGAAAACGATGTCCGGCCCATGGGGCGCCCCGCACGCGGTGTACGTGGCATGACGCTCGAAGATGGCCAGGCCGTGATCGCCATGGTGGTGGCGAACGACGAAAGCAAGTCGGTCCTCACCGCCACCGAGAACGGCTACGGCAAGCGCACGCCCATCGTGGAATACACCCGCCACGGCCGGGGCACCAAGGGCATGATCGCCATCCAGACGACGGCCCGCAATGGGCGTGTCGTAGGTGCCGTGCTGGTCGAGCCGCAGGACGAAATCATGCTCATCACCACGGGCGGTGTGCTGGTTCGCACACGGGTGTCGGAAATCCGCGAAATGGGTCGGGCCACACAGGGGGTCACCCTCATCAGCGTGGATGATGGCAGCCTGCTGTCCGGTGTGCGTCGCGTGGTCGAAAGCGACCTCGATGACGAACCGGAAGCCGTTGAAGTGATTTCCGAAACACCCGCCGGGTCTGAAGCGGCCCAGACGGGCTCGACCGACGGGGCCGAAGGCGATGCCTCCTCCGGTCCGGCACAGGATGACGTGGACGGTAGCGGAGAGGAAGCATGACGCGACCCTGGAATTTCTCGGCAGGGCCTTCCGCGCTGCCGCTGGAAGTGCTCGAGCAGGCCGCTCGCGAAATGACGGATTGGCAGGGCAGTGGCATGTCCGTGATGGAAATGAGCCATCGCGGCAAGCACTTCACGCGCATTCGTGACGAAGCCGTGGCCGATCTGCGCGAATTGCTGAGCATTCCGGAAGACTTCGAGATCCTGTTCATGCAGGGTGGCGCCACGGCGGAAAACGCCATCGTTCCTCTGAACCTGATCGGTCGCCGGGGCACCGGCAAGGCAGACTATGTGCTGTCCGGTTCCTGGTCGAACAAGTCGTACAAGGAAGCCCAGCGCTACGGCGATGTGGCGGTGGCCGGCAGCAGCGGCGAAGCGGTGGTCCTGGAAGATCGTCAGCAGTCGCCCTGGACCTGGTTTCCCGCCCCCGACACCTGGAAGTTGCGGGCCGACGCAGCCTATCTGCACTTCTGTGCCAACGAGACCATCGGCGGGGTGGAGTTCATGGACTGGCCCGACATGGCGGCCCTGGGGGCAGCCGATGTCCCTCTGGTCGTGGACGCCTCCTCGAATTTCCTGTCGCGCCCCATCGATTTTTCCAAGGTCGGCATGGTGTACGCCGGCGCCCAGAAGAATGCCGGCCCCGCCGGGGTCACCATCGTGGTGGTACGCAAGGACCTCATCGGGCACGCGTTGCCGGTCTGCCCTTCGGCCTTCGACTATGCCAATGTGGCAGAGGCCGGTTCAATGTTCAACACCCCGCCGACCTACGCCATCTATATTGCGGGTCTGGTGTTCAAGTGGCTCAAGCGCCAGGGCGGCATCCCGGCCATCGAGGCCGAGAACATCCGCAAGGCGGAAGCACTGTACGGGTTTCTCGACACGTCCGATTTCTATCAAAGCACCGTGCATCCCTCCGTGCGCTCGCGCATGAATGTGCCGTTCTTCCTCAAGAATGAATCCCTGAATGCCGAGTTTCTCGCGCAGGCCGAATCACGCGGGCTACTCCAGCTCAAGGGGCACAAGAGTGTGGGTGGTATGCGTGCTTCCATCTACAACGCCGTGCCTTTCGAGGGCGTGCAGGCTTTGATCAGCTTCTTGCAGGAATTCGAACGACAACATGGATAACACTTTGCTCGCCCGCTTGCAGCCCTTGCGTCAACGCATTGACGAAATCGACGACCAATTGCTCAAGCTGCTCAATGAGCGCGCCCGTGCCGCCCAGGAAGTGGGGGAAATCAAGAAGGAATTCGACGTCGACGGCCCGGTGCTCAAGCCGGAACGTGAAGCCGCCATCATTCGTGCGCTCCAGGCACGCAACCCGGGGCCCTTCACGGCGGAAGCGATCGATGCCGTCTGGACGCAGATCATTTCCACCTGTCGTGGTCTGGAAAGTGTGCTCAAGGTGGCCTACCTGGGGCCCCAGGGCTCGTTTTCCGAACAGGCCGCCTTCGAACACTTCGGCCATGCCATCGAGCCGGTCCGCTGTGATTCCTTCGACGAAGTCTTTCGCGCGGTGGAAGCCGGCCAGGCCGACGTGGGCGTGGTGCCGGTGGAGAACTCCACCGAAGGCGCCGTCAATCGCACGCTGGATCTGCTGCTGAACTCGCCCCTGAAGATCATCGGCGAGCGCTCCATCAAGATTCATCACAACCTGCTCACCCAGTCGGGAACCATGGATGGCGTCACACGGATCGTGGCGCATCCCCAGGCGCTGGCGCAGTGTCGTGACTGGCTCACCCGGCATTACCCGTCGATTGCGCTGGACGCAGCCTCCAGCAATAGCGAGGCGGCCCGCATGGCGTCGGAAGACCCCACCGTGGCCGCCATTGCTGGTGACCGCGCAGCGCATGCCTGGGACCTGCAGCCGGTGGCCTCCGGCATTCAGGACGACCCGCAGAATCGCACCCGTTTCCTGGCCGTGGGCAAAATCGAAACGCTCCCCACGGGCGACGACCAGACCAGCATCATCCTTGCGGTGCCCAACCGCGCGGGTGCGGTCTACACCATGCTGGCACCGCTGGCCGGCAACGGCGTATCCATGACCCGCTTCGAATCCCGGCCGGCCCGTACGGGGCAGTGGGAATACTATTTCTATGTCGACATGCTGGGCCATCGCAACGATCCCAACGTGGCCAGGGCATTGAATGAGCTCAAGCAGGAAGTGGCCTTCTTCAAGGAGCTGGGCTCCTATCCGCGTCAATAGGGCAGGGCATGCAGGATCGACTTGAGCCGCGCGATGGGTCGGCTTCACGCGTGCTGGCCGTGGTGGGCGTCGGTTTGATCGGCGGTTCTTTCGCCGCGGCCCTGCGCCGCAAGGGGAAGGTCGCCAGGGTGCTCGGGGTGGGGCGGCATCGCCGCTCGCTTCAGGAAGCCGTTGAACTGGGAATCATCGACGCGGCGGTCTCGCTGGAAGAAGCCGCCCGCCAGGCGGATGTCATCATGCTTGCCGTGCCGGTGGGCGCCACGCAGGCGGTGCTGGAAGGGATGCTGCCGCATTTGCGCGAAGATTGCCTCATCACTGATGCGGGCAGCACCAAGGTGAGTGTGGTGGAGGCGGCCCGTGCGGCGCTGGGCGAGCGCATTGCCCAGTTCGTGCCGGGCCACCCCATCGCAGGCGCCGAGAAAACCGGTCCCGCGGCTGCCATGGCGGATCTTTACGACGGGCGGGTGGTGGTTCTCACGCCACTTGACGAAAATCCGCCGGAGGCACGGCTACGCATCACCCGTCTCTGGGAAGCCTGCGGCGCGCGCGTCATCTCCATGGAGCCCGACACCCACGACGTCGTGCTGGCGTCGGTCAGCCACGTGCCGCACTTCCTGTCCTCGGTCTTCATGTGGCAGGTGGCGACGGCCGACAATTCCGATCTGCGGCTGGAACTCGCTGGTAGCGGTTTCCGTGATTTCACGCGGATCGCGGCGGGTTCCCCGGAAATGTGGCGCGATATTTTCCTGGCCAACCGGGAGGCCATTCTTTCGGAGATCGGCGAGGTCAGGAAGGCGCTGGATCGGGCGGAGCAGGCCTTGCTGGCTGGCGATGCCGCCAAATTACATGATTTCCTGGAACGCGCTGCGCTGGCGCGGCGGTTCTGGGGCAGCCGGAGTGGACTCAAATGACGAATCGACCAGCGCGACTGGTGCTGAATCCCGCGAGCCGTGCTTCGGGCACGCTGCGGCTGCCGGGCTCCAAGAGCATTTCGAACCGGGCCTTGCTGCTGGCCGCGCTGGCCGAAGGCCGCAGTGTGCTGCATGGCCTTCTGAGCTCGGATGACACCGACGTCATGCTCGGTGCCTTGCGCGCACTCGGTATCTCGGTGCAGGAAGAGGGCGAGACCGTCGTGATTCAAGGGGCACGTCGTTTTCCCGTGGAAAGCGCCGAGCTCTTCATGGGCAACGCCGGAACGGCCATCCGCCCTCTGACCGCCGCCCTGGCAGTGCAGGGTGGGGATTACACCCTGTCCGGGGTGCCGCGCATGCACGAGCGGCCCATTGGCGACCTGGTCGATGCGTTGCGCATGCTTGGCGCTCGGGTGGAGTACCTGGGCAACGAGGGGTATCCGCCCCTGCGCATTGGTCGGGGACAGCTGGACGCCCGCCGTCCCATCCGGGTGAAGGGCAACGTCTCCAGCCAGTTTCTCACGGCGCTGCTCATGGCCGCTCCGCTCGTGGCATGCGCCCTGAGCGCCGACGTCATGATCGAGGTGGAGGGCGAGCTGATCTCGAAACCCTACATTCAGATCACGCTCAACCTCATGGACCGTTTCGGGGTCAGGGTAAAGCGCGACGGCTGGCAGCGTTTCACGATTCCGGCCGGGGCCGCCTACCGCACGCCGGGCGATTACTCCATCGAAGGCGATGCGTCCTCCGCGTCCTATTTCATGGCGCTGGGCGCCATTGGGGGTGGGACCGTGCGCATCGAAGGCGCCGGCGCGAACAGCATCCAGGGAGATATGGCCTTCGCCGACGTCGTGCGCGACATGGGGGCGGACGTCACGCTGCATGCCGATGCCATCGAGGTGCGTGGCATCCGCGTGGCGCAGGGCGAGCGACTGCGTTCCTTCGACCGGGACTTCAACCTGATTCCGGATGCCGCCATGACGGCCGCGGCCCTGGCCCTGTATGCCGACGGCCCCTGCACGCTGCGCAACATCGGCAGCTGGCGTGTCAAGGAAACCGACCGGATTGACGCCATGCACACGGAACTGGCCAAATTGGGGGCCAGCGTGGAGTCGGGCAGCGACTGGCTGACGGTGTACCCGCTTGCATCGGGAGCCTGGAAGGAGGCTGAAATCGAAACCTACGACGACCACCGCATGGCCATGTGTTTTTCTCTGGCCGCCTTCGGCGGGGTCCCGGTGACGATTCTTGACCCGGCCTGCGTCGGCAAGACGTTCCCGGAGTACTTCACCGTTTACTCGAGCCTGGTGCACGCATGACAGACCCTCAAGCGCAAGCCTCTTCCGTCCCGGTCATCACCATCGACGGGCCCACCGCCTCCGGCAAAGGCACCATTGCGAGCCGGGTGGCGCAGCGCCTGGGATGGGCCACGCTGGACAGCGGGGCGCTTTACCGCCTGACCGCCCTGGGCGTGCTGCAGGAAGGCGTCAATGCAGAAGATGTCGCCGCCGTGGCCCGGGTGGCTCGCGAACTGGATGTCGCTTTCCGGGGCGATGTCATCCTGCTGAAAGGAGAGGACGTCACGAACCGGATCCGGCAGGAAGACATCGGCAATCTTGCCTCGCGCGTGGCCGTGTACCCGGAGGTCCGTGAGGCGCTTCTGCAGCGACAGCGCGACTTCCGCCGCCCGCCCGGGCTGGTGGCCGACGGGCGCGACATGGGCACGGTGGTGTTCCCCGATGCGACCCTGAAGATCTTTCTGGTGGCCGCCGTTGAGGCACGTGCGGAACGGCGTTATAAGCAGTTGAAGGAAAAGGGCTTTTCTGTTAACCTAACCGACCTTCTGGAAGATATGCGCGCGCGGGATTCTCGCGACGCCAATCGGGCCAGTGCGCCGCTTGTAGCGGCGCCAGACGCAATCACCATTGATTCTTCAGGCCTGAGTATCGAACAGACGGTACAGGCCGTGCTCGACCACTGGTCGGCCCGGCTTGCCTGAAAGCGGTTTGCCATCAGCGAACCCGAACGATTTTTTGCAAGGTGTCTCGCGGGAGCGTCAAACGGGCACGAGCCCGCTTCCCGAGGCGTTATTTGTCAACTCCACTGGGGCGACCCGGTGTGTTTTTACCGGCCATCCTGGCCAATGGATCACTTAATGTCCACCATCAATCTCGAAGCCGCGCTGGGCGGCGAAAGCTTTGCCGATCTTTTCAACGAGACCATCAAGAACCAGGACATGAAGTCCGGTGAGGTGATCTCGGCTGAAGTCGTACGCATCGACCACAACTTTGTCGTGGTCAATGCAGGTCTCAAGTCCGAGGCCCTGATTCCCATTGAAGAGTTCCTGAACGACCAAGGCGAACTGGAAGTCAAGGAAGGCGACTTCGTTTCCGTGGCCATCGACTCTCTGGAAAACGGCTACGGCGACACCATCCTGTCCCGTGATCGCGCGAAGCGTCTGTCTGCCTGGCTGCAGCTGGAACAGGCACTGGAATCCGGCGAACTGGTCACCGGCACCATCACCGGCAAGGTGAAGGGCGGCCTGACGGTCATGACCAACGCCATCCGTGCCTTCCTGCCCGGCTCGCTGGTGGACCTGCGTCCTGTCAAGGACACCACTCCGTACGAAGGCAAGACCCTCGAATTCAAGGTCATCAAGCTCGACCGCAAGCGCAACAACGTGGTGCTTTCGCGCCGCGCCGTGCTCGAGGCCAGCATGGGCGAAGAGCGCGAAAAGCTGCTCGAGACCCTGCACGAAGGTGCCATCGTCAAGGGCGTGGTCAAGAACATCACCGACTACGGTGCGTTCATCGACCTCGGCGGCATCGACGGCCTGCTGCACATCACCGACATGGCATGGCGTCGTGTCCGTCATCCTTCCGAAGTGCTGCAAGTCGGTCAGGACATCGAAGCCAAGGTGCTCAAGTTCGACCAGGAAAAGAGCCGTGTCTCTCTGGGCGTCAAGCAGCTGGGCGAAGATCCCTGGATCGGTCTGGCACGTCGCTACCCGCAAGGTACCCGTCTATTCGGCAAGGTCACCAACCTGACCGACTACGGTGCGTTCGTTGAAGTGGAAGACGGCATCGAAGGTCTGGTGCACGTATCCGAAATGGATTGGACCAACAAGAACGTCGATCCGCGCAAGGTCGTGACCCTGGGCGAAGAAGTCGAAGTCATGGTCCTGGAAATCGACGAAGACCGTCGTCGCATCTCCCTGGGCATGAAGCAGTGCCGCCCGAATCCGTGGGAAGAGTTCTCCATCAACTTCAAGCGTGGTGACAAGGTCCGTGGCGCCATCAAGTCGATCACCGACTTCGGCGTGTTCGTGGGTCTGCCCGGCGGCATCGACGGCCTGGTTCACCTGTCCGATCTGTCCTGGAGCGAGTCCGGCGAAGAAGCCGTCCGCAACTACAAGAAGGGCGACGAAATCGAAGCCGTGGTCCTGGCCATCGACACCGAGAAAGAGCGTATCTCCCTGGGTGTCAAGCAACTGGAAGGCGACCCCTTCAACAACTACGTTGCCACCTATGACAAGGGCAGCGTAGTTCAGGGTGTGGTCAAGTCGGTTGAGCCCAAGGGCGCCGTGGTCACCCTGTCGGTAGACGTCGAAGGCTACCTGCGTGCTTCCGAAATCTCCGCCGGTCGCGTTGAAGACGCCACCACCGTGCTGAATGTCGGCGACGAAATCGAAGCTATGATCGTCAACGTCGATCGCAAGGCTCGCTCGATCCAGCTGTCGATCAAGGCGCGTGAAAACGCCGAGACCGCCAACACGATCCAGCGCATGTCGGAAGCCAGCGCTTCCTCCGGCACCACCAACCTGGGTGCGTTGCTGAAGGCCAAGCTGGACCAGGCTCGCGACGACGGTTGATGGCGTGACCAAGTCTGAGTTGATTGCGATACTCGCGGGCCGCTACCCGCAGCTCGCGGTTCGCGATACGGACATTGCAGTCAAGACCATGCTCGAGGCCATGACTCAGGCCCTGGTCTCGGGCCAACGTATCGAAATCCGTGGCTTTGGCAGCTTCTCGCTGTCGGCACGTTCTCCGCGAATCGGGCGCAATCCCAAATCCGGAGAAAAAGTGATGGTGCCTGGCAAACATGTACCCCACTTCAAGGCCGGCAAAGAACTGCGCGAGCGGGTGGACTCCGCCGCGCGGGAACAACCGGAAGCCTCGCCCGAAGCTTCGAGCTACGATCGCGATACGATCAACTATTGACATCGCAAGGTCCTGCGTAGTCCAGTGCCCCCGTACCCCGACCTCCGGCGAACGCCGGTTTAGGGGCCGGGGGCTTTCTTTTCCTCGTACAATTGAGGAATTCTGCATTTCGGGAGTTACGTATGCGGTATCTGGTCTGGATTCTGCGACTGGTGGTGTTCGTCGTCGTCCTGTTGTTCGCGCTCAAGAACACGGGGCCGGTCGACGTGAACTTCTTCGCCGACTATGTCGTCACCGATGTGCCGCTGATCGTGGTCATGCTGGCGGTCTTCGTGTTGGGTGCCGTCTTTGGCCTGCTGATCACCGCGCCCGTGGTGATACGCCGACGCCGTGAAGCCGCAAGGCTGCGTCGCGAACTGGCGCGCCTCGAGGAAAAGACCCGGCAGCCGGTGGCACCCCAGGAGCCCGCCGTGGCCCCCGAAACCGTCGCCCCCCTTGCTCCGCTGTAATCGCCGCCACAAGAGAGGAACTCCGTGGATTTTCAACCGTGGTGGCTGATATTCGTGCCGCTTCTCTTTGCCCTGGGCTGGATTGCCGCCCGGGTCGACTTCCGGCAGATGCTGTCGGAAACCCGCTCTCTGCCCAAGTCCTATTTCAAGGGCCTGAACTTTCTGTTGAACGAGGAGCCCGACCGCGCCATTGATGCGTTCGTCGAGGTGGCCAAGCTCGACCCCGAAACCACCGAACTGCACTTCGCCCTGGGCAGCCTGTTTCGCCGGCGAGGCGAAATGGAACGCGCCATCCGGGTGCATCAGAGTTTGCTGTCGCGTTCCGACCTGCCTCAGGTAGACCGAGAGGCCGCGCAGCATGAGCTCGCTCAGGATTTTCTCAAGGCCGGCATGCTGGATCGTGCCGAACAGGCCTTTGAGGCCGTGCTCGACACCCGCTATGCCGTGCCCGCGGTCCGTGCTCTGATTCGCATATACGAATCCGTGCATGACTGGCCTCGCGCCATCGAGTCGGTGAAACGCCTGCGCGCTCTGGTGGACGAACCGGTACCACAGCTCGTGCATTATCACTGCGAGATGGCCGCAGCCGCCATGGCGTCCAAGCCGGCCGACCTCGACGCAGCCGAACACGCGCTCGATGCGGCGGACAACGCCGCGCGGGAGCTCAGAAAGAACAATGGCAGCGCCGCGTCGGAAGTGCGGATCGCCATCTTGCGGGCCCGACTGTCCGCCCTGCAGGGCAGTGCCGAGGGCGAGCGCAAGTTTCTGGCCTCCGTGCTGGACATCGCGCCAGCCTACGCGAGCCTCGTGGCTGCCGAATTCCTGGCGTCGTGTCGCCGGCTGGGGCAGGCCTCGGAAGGCCTCGAGCTGCTGCGCGAACACTACGCCCGCCATCCCTCGCTGGACGTCTTCAACGTGGTGTTCAGGGAAATCCGTGCCCAGCAAGGGCATCGGCCCGCCTGGGCCTTCGCGCGCGAGGCGCTGCGCGCGCAGCCCTCGCTGCTTGGGCTGGACCGCCTGCTCGAAGTCGAACTGGCGGAGGGCGAGAACCGTCCGCTGGATTACGCCGAGGTGGGTGGCGGTCGCGAGGCTGACGCGGCAGGGCAGGAGGGCCGGCCATCGCCGTCCGCCGTGCTCGAGATCGCGGCGGGGGCGGATTTCAGCCTGCTGAGGTCCATCATCCATCGCCATACCCAACGGCTGGATCGCTATGCCTGCCAGACCTGTGGCTTTGAAGCACGGCATTTCTATTGGCAATGTCCAGGCTGCAATTCCTGGGAAACCTATCAACCCCGACGCCTGGAAGAAATTAGGCAATGAGTTTTCCGCTTGAGCGCGTCAGCGCCGTCAAGATACTGGTCATCGGCGACGTCATGCTGGACCGCTACTGGTTTGGTGAAGTTGACCGTATCTCCCCTGAAGCCCCCGTTCCCGTTGTCAAGGTGGCCCGCAGGGAAGACCGGCTGGGCGGCGCCGCCAACGTGGCGCGCAACATCGTGGCCCTGGGGCCAAGGCCTCCCTCATGGGCCTGGTGGGGGATGACGAAGCCGGGCGCCGCGTCGCGGAACTGGCTCGGGAAGAAGGCATCCAGACGCGGCTGGTCGTCGACGAAACCATGCCCACCACGCTCAAGATGCGTGTGATGGGGCGTCAGCAACAGCTGCTGCGAGTCGACTTCGAGGAACTGCCGGCAGACGGCGGCCTGGCCTCCCTGATGCACGACGTGCAGGGGATTCTTTCGTCCTACGACGTGGTGGTGCTGTCCGATTATGCCAAGGGCTGTCTGGCCCGGGTCGAGGATCTGATCGCCGCGTGCAGGCGGGCGGCCGTGCCGGTCCTGGTCGACCCCAAAGGGCATGACTACACCCGCTATACGGGTGCGACCATCATCACGCCCAACCGGCTGGAAATGTCGCAGGCGGTGGGGGCATGGAAGGATGAAGCTGATCTCGAAGCCCGCGCTCAGACCTTGCGTGAGCGTCTGCAGCTCGAAGCGTTGCTCATCACGCGTTCCGAACAGGGGATGACCCTGTTCACCGAGGCGGGACGGCATCACATCGATGCGCAGGCGCACGAAGTTTTTGACGTGTCGGGCGCGGGGGACACCGTGCTGGCCACGCTGGCGGTGGCACGGGCGGCCGGGCTGGACTGGCAGGAATCCGTCTACTGGGCCAACCGCGCCGGCGGTATCGTGGTCGGCAAGCTGGGCACCTCTGTCGTAACTGCAGGAGAACTCTCATGATCGTAGTGACCGGTGCTGCCGGCTTCATTGGCAGCAATCTGATTCGCGGCCTGAACCGGCGTGGCTACACCGACATCCTGGCGGTGGATGATCTCACGGAAGGCGACAAGTTCCGCAACCTGGTGGGCTGCGAGATCTCCGACTACCTGCACAAGGACGAGTTCCGCCTCAAGGTAAACCAGGGCGGCCTGAGTGGCGTGGACGTGGTGTTGCACCAGGGGGCGTGTTCCGATACGACGGAGCGCAATGGCCACTACATGATGGACAACAACTTCCGGGTGACCCTCGAGATCTTCGAGCAGTGTCAGCAGAAGCGCATTCCCTTGCTGTATGCGTCCTCGGCCGCAGTGTACGGGCCCGGCCCCGTCTATGCGGAAGACCCTGCCAATGAGCGACCGCTCAACGTGTATGGTTATTCGAAGTATCTGTTCGACCAAGTGCTGCGGCGGCGCATGCGCGAACTGGCCGCCCCCGTGGTGGGCCTGCGGTATTTCAATGTCTACGGCCCGCACGAGCAGCATAAGGGGCGCATGGCGTCGGTGGCCTTCCACAACTTCAATCAATTCCTCAACGAGGGCCATGTGCGCCTGTTTGCCGGGTGGGACGGCTATGCGGATGGCGGCCAGATGCGTGACTTCATCCACGTGGATGACGTGGTGAACGTCAACCTCCACTTTCTCGACCATCCCGAAGTGTCCGGCGTCTTCAATTGCGGCACCGGCCGAGCCCAGCCGTTCAACGACGTGGCGTCGAGCGTGGTCAACGCCATTCGCCGTCATCGCGGTGAAAGCGAACTCGGCCTCGATGATCAGGTGAGCCAGGGGCTGCTTCGTTACATTCCTTTCCCTGACGATCTCAAGGGGCGCTATCAGAGCCATACCCAGGCCGACCTCACGCAACTGCGCGCGGCTGGCTACGAGCATGCATTCCGGGATGTTCAGACAGGTGTGAGCGAATACGTGCAGGCCCTGCTGCAGGGCTGACTACGTAGCTCTACGCATGGACTTCCTGAGGGGCCGGACATGGTCAGTGTCCGGCCCCTGTTCCATCATGGACCCTGAATTCCGCGCCCCGGGCATTCCGCCCACGGGAAAACGGTTTTCATTTTTTTCAGGAGTCCGTCCATGAATCCTTTTCTGGAATCCACCGTCGCCACTCCACAGCCCGACGCCCGATGGCGCCAACCCTCCGGCCGCGATTGCGCCCGGTCAGCCGGATCGCGTTCCGGCAGGGGCAGGGCGGGTTTTCCCCTGCAGGCCACTTCTCTGCCGCAGGCCACACCTTTGCCGGACCGGCGTCTTCCCGGTTTGCGGCGGCTGGGCGGCACCCTGCGCGCCATGCTGCTGACCGGCAGCCTACTGGTTCCCTGCGCGGTGCAGGCCGTCGACATCAATACTGCAACGCTGCAGCAGCTGCAGGAAATCAAGGGCATCGGCCCCAAGACGGCCGGTCTCATCATCGACGAGCGTGACCGCGGAGGCCGCTTCGAATCCATGGACGATGTCTCGGAACGCGTGAAGGGCATTGGCCCCAAGAAGGCAGCGTCGCTGCAGGCGGCCGGTCTGACCGTCGGGTCCGCTGCCGGGGCTCCGGCAAAAGAGGGCGAGGCCGCTGCCCGCAGCCCCCGGCGCGGGCGTTGAATGGCTCGATGGTCGGTGTAAAAGGCTCCCGCATCGGGTGCGCGCCAGTGTATGATTTTGCGCATGAAAACCTATCCGACCATCGAAGACATCATCGGCTCGACGCCACTGGTTCGATTGCAACGGCTTCCCGGAGAATTCGGCGAGGCGCGCGGCAATACCATTCTGGCCAAGCTCGAAGGCAACAACCCGGCCGGCTCGGTCAAAGACCGTCCGGCCATGTCCATGATCCGCGAGGCCGAGGCCCGTGGCGACATCAAACCCGGCGATACGCTCATCGAGGCGACCAGCGGGAATACCGGCATCGGGCTGGCGATGGCGGCTGCAGTGCGCGGCTATCGCATGATTCTGATCATGCCCGACAACCTGTCGCTCGAGCGCCGTGCGTCCATGACGGCCTACGGTGCCGAGCTCATCCTGACGCGCGCGGAAGATGGCGGCATGGAGTATGCGCGTGACCTCGCCGCCAAGATGCAGGCCGAAGGCAAGGGCAAGGTGCTCGACCAGTTCGCCAACGCTGACAATCCGAAAGCGCATTTGGTGGGCACCGGCCCGGAAATCTGGGAGCAGACCGGCGGTCAGGTGACGCATTTTGTGAGCGCCATGGGTACCACAGGCACCATCATGGGGGTGAGCCAGTATCTGAAGTCACGCAACCCCGCCATTCAGGTGATTGGCGCCCAGCCGGCCGAGGGTTCGCAGATTCCAGGCATCAGAAAGTGGCCCGAGGAATATCTTCCGCGCATCTATCAGCCCGAACGCGTGGACGCCTTTGAGTCCATCACGCAGGCCGAGGCCGAAGACATGGCCCGGCGTCTGGCTGCGGAAGAGGGCATCTTTGGCGGCATTTCATCTGCGGGCGCCCTGGTGGCCGCCCTGCGCGTGGCGCAGCGCGTGGAAAATGCCACGATCGTGTTCATTGTGTGCGATCGCGGCGACCGTTATCTTTCCACGGGCGTCTTTAACTGAGCCCGGCTGGGCGCCGCGTTCATGCGGCGCTCCAGTTCCTGTGCCAGGTCTGCAACGGAACTGGCATAGAAATAGCTGCGGTTATAGTGGGTGAGCGCGAAAAAGTTGAGTGTGCCCACCCGGTACTCGACCGAATTGCGGGGCTCGTCCACCAGGTCCACCATGCCCAGCGGGTGGGCCTGCCAGGCCATTGCCGTGGCGGTGCCGGCAAGGCGCGCACCCCCCGCCTGCAATTCTTCCCATTTGAGGGTGGGTGTCAACCCGCCCGTCACCCATTGCTGCGCATTGCCCGGAGGGGTCACTGGCGCAAAAACCGGCAACTCGGGTCGCCAGCCATGCAGACGCAGAAAGCGGGCCACGGACACAATGGCGTCGCTCGCGCTGCCGTGAAGGTCGATATGGCCGTCGCCATCGCCGTCGGCGGCAAAGCGCGCCAGACTTCCCGGCATGAATTGGGGCAGCCCCATGGCGCCGGCGAATGAGCCGGTGGCTGTACGCGCGTCGAGCAGGCCCTGGTGGTCGAGCGTGATGAGGTCGGCCAGCTGATTGCGGAACATGTGGGCCCGCTCCGGCCGGGTAGGGTCGGGGTAGCGGAAACCGAGGGTCGCCAGGGCGTCCAGCACCCGGAAGTCTCCCGTGTGGCGCCCGTAAAGTGTTTCCACACCGATGATGGCCACGATGATGGAGCCCGGCACGCCATAGATGGCCTCTGCGCGGGCCAGCTCGTCGGCGTGTTCACGCCAGAATTGCTCGCCGTTCCGAATGCGGATGGGTTCCACGAAGCGGCCACGGTAGGTCACCCAGCTGCGCCGGATTCGTGTCTTGGACGGTGACATCAGCCGCGCGGCCGTCGCGTTGTAGCGGGCCTCACGCAACAGGGTGGTGACGTGATCCAGAGGTAGCTGGCGTTGAAGCGCCACTTCCCTGGCGAAGGCCTCGATGGCCGGATCCAGTTGACCATCCGGGCCGACAAAGGGCCGGCTGGAGGCTTCGGAATCGCCGGCCTGAATGTCGGGCAGGGCGGCCGCCCTGGGGGAAGGCAGAGCGCTCCCCGCAGCCGGTTCCACCGCGTTGATGTTGCGGTGCAATGCCTCCGGTTGAGGGCTGGCGCAGGCGGTGGTGAGCAAAGCCGGAATGATGGCTTGCAAAATGCGGGAACGTCTGAACATAATCGACCTTTATGGAGACACTATACATTACCAGCCCGGCGTGCCGACAGCACGAGATGGGAAGCTGGCACCCCGAATGCCCCGAGAGGCTGGACGCCATCAACGACCACCTTCTGTCCAGCGGCATCATGACTTTTCTCGATGTGCTGGACCGCCCGCGGGTGGCCACCGAGGCGGAAATCCTGCGAGTGCACAAACCCGAGTATCTCGCGCACCTCAAGGCCGTGTCTCCGGCATCGGGTTATTTCGCCATTGATGGCGACACTGCCATGAACGCGCACACGCTGACGGCGGCGTTTGAAGCGGCGGGGGCGGGCATCGAGGCGGTGGATGCCGTACTGGCGGGTGCAGCCCGCTCTGCGTTCTGCAATGTGCGCCCGCCCGGGCATCATGCGGAATCGGGCCGGGCCATGGGGTTCTGTTTCTTCAATAATGTGGCTGTCGCGGCAGCACATGCGCTGGAACACCACCGGTTGGCGCGCGTGGCCATCGTCGATTTCGACGTACATCACGGCAACGGCACCGAAGAGATCTTCTTCGATGAACCGCGCGTCATGATGTGCAGTTTTTATCAACATCCGTTCTACCCCAACTCCCGCCGCGAAGAGGCGCGCGACAACATGGTCAATGTACCTGTCGATGCCTACACAACGGGCTTCGATCTGCGACAGGTGGTGAGCGATATCTGGATCCCGCGTCTGGCCGATTTCCAGCCGCAACTCATCCTGGTGTCCGCGGGGTTCGATGCCCACCGGGAGGACGAAATGGGCCAGCTCGGCATGACGGAGTCCGACTACGCCTGGATCACCGATCAACTGGTCAGGCTGGCCGAACGTACCGCCGGAGGCCGCATCGTGAGCGTGCTCGAAGGGGGATACAACCTTTCGGCGCTGGGTCGCAGTGCAGTGGCGCATATCAGGTCGCTTTCAAAGTTGTAGAATGGATGCCTTTTACAAACTCAAGCCGGGTACGGGTGGGCGCCTCAGCAAGGCGCGACGCGGAATCTGTGCGTCTGTAACCTATTCTTAATGAAATCCTTGGAGGATGCTCGATGAAGGTCTTGGTACCTGTCAAGCGCGTCGTTGACTACAACGTCAAGGTGCGCGTGAAGTCCGATCAAAGTGGCGTGGACATTGCCAATGTGAAGATGTCCATGAACCCGTTCGACGAAATTGCGGTCGAGGAGGCCACCCGGCTGAAGGAAAAAGGCGTTGCGACGGAAATCGTGGCCGTCTCCTGCGGTGTGGCGCAGTCGCAGGAAACCCTGCGTACCGCCATGGCCATTGGAGCCGACCGCGGCATTCTGGTGCAGACCGACGCCGAACTGCAGCCGCTGGCAGTGGCCAAGCTGCTCAAGGCGCTGGTCGACAAGGAACAGCCCCAGCTGGTGATCCTTGGCAAGCAGGCCATCGACGACGACGCCAACCAGACGGGTCAGATGCTTGCTGCATTGCTCGACTGGCCGCAAGCCACCTTCGCCAGCAAGGTCGAAGTGGAAGGCGACAAGGTCAAGGTCACGCGTGAAGTCGACGGGGGGCTGGAAACCATCGCCCTGTCGCTGCCCGCCATCGTGACGACCGACCTGCGTCTGAACGAGCCGCGCTACGTCACGCTGCCCAACATCATGAAGGCCAAGAAGAAGCCGCTGGACACCGTCTCGCCGGAAGACCTCGGTGTCGACGTGGCTCCGCGTCTCAAGACACTCAAGGTGGTCGAGCCCGCCGCGCGCAAGGCCGGCATCATGGTGCCCGACGTGGCCACGCTGGTGGACAAACTCAAGAATGAAGCGAAGGTGGTTTGATCATGACGAATCTGGTTATTGCTGAACACGACAACGCCCAGCTCAAGGCCGCGACGCTGAGCGCGGTAGCCGCAGCAGCGGCCATCGGCGGCGATATTCACGTGCTGGTTGCCGGCAGCGGCGCCCAGGCGGTGGCCGAACAGGCTGCCAAGGTGGCGGGTGTGTCCAAGGTGATTCTGGCCGACAGTGCTTCCCTGGAGCACGGTCTGGCCGAGAACGTGGCGTCCCAGGTGCTGGCGGTCGCTTCCAACTACAGCCACATCCTGTTCCCTGCCACGGCAGCGGGCAAGAACGTGGCGCCGCGCGTGGCGGCCAAGCTCGACGTTGCGCAGATCTCCGACATTGTGGCAGTGGATTCGGCCGACACCTTCCAGCGCCCCATTTATGCGGGCAATGCCATTGCCACCGTGCAGTCCGCAGACAGCGTGAAGGTCATCACCGTCCGTACGACTGCTTTTGATGCGGTCGCTGCCGAAGGCGGCAGTGCGGCGGTGGAAATCATCGACGCCGTGGCCGATTCGGGCAAGTCCTCTTTTGTCGGGCGTGAGTTCGCCAAGAGCGACCGCCCCGAACTGGCCGGCGCAAACATCGTTGTGTCGGGTGGCCGTGGTCTGGGCAGCGCAGAGAACTTCAAGCTGCTCGATCCCCTGGCCGACAAGCTCGGGGCGGCGCTCGGCGCTTCCCGTGCTGCGGTCGATGCGGGCTACGCGCCCAACGACTGGCAGGTGGGCCAGACCGGCAAGATCGTGGCGCCGCAACTTTACGTGGCCGTGGGGATCTCCGGGGCGATTCAACACTTGGCCGGCATGAAGGATTCCAAGGTCATCGTGGCCATCAACAAGGACCCGGAAGCACCGATCTTCGGTGTGGCCGATTACGGTCTGGTGGCTGACCTGTTCACCGCGGTGCCGGAACTCACCGACGCGCTGTGAAGCATGGTTGAATGCAGGCCGCTGCCTGGTGCGCGGCCCGTACACCAAGGGCCTGTGGGTTTCACGACTTGCAGGCCTTTTTTTCTGAATAGAACATGCCTCGGCGTGCCCGCTTCGCCACGACTCGATCCGGGCGTGCAGCACGCTGGAGGGGTGGCCCGGAGGCAGGTGAGGTGGGCCAGATACAAGGAGACGCTATGACCTTTCAAGCACCGGTTGACGACATCCGCTTCATCTTCAAGGAGCTCGCCGACCTCGACGGTATCCTCAAGCTTCCGGACCACACGGAACTGGATGTCGAAACCATTGATGCGGTTCTTCAGGAGAACGCCCGTTTCGTGGAAGAAGTGGTGGCGCCCCTGAACCGCAAGGGCGATCTCGAACCCGCACGCTGGCAGGACGGCGAGGTGCGCACCTCCCCCGGGTTCAAGGAAGCCTTTGGAGAATTTGCCCGTGGCGGCTGGCAAGGCCTGTTGCACGACGAGAAGTGGGGAGGGCAGGGCCTGCCCAAGCTGCTCAGTGCGGCTGCCACCGAAATCCTGAACGCCGGCAATCTGTCTTTCGCGTTGTGCCCGCTGCTCACCGATGGTGTGATCGAGGCGCTTTCCACCGCCGGGACGCCGGAGCAATGCGAACGGTTCATTCCTCCACTGGTGGAAGGGCGGTGGACCGGCACCATGAACCTGACGGAGCCGCAGGCCGGCTCCGATCTCGCCTTGCTCTCGACACGCGCCATCCCTCAGGACGACGGCACGTATCGTCTGCACGGGCAGAAAATCTTCATCACCTTCGGTGAGCACGACATGGCGGAGAACATCATCCACCTCGTGCTGGCCCGCACGCCCGATGCGCCCAAGGGCGTGAAGGGAATCTCGCTGTTCCTGGTGCCGAAATACCTGGTCAACGAAGACGGCAGCCTGGGGGCGCGCAACGATGTCTGGTGTGCCTCGCTGGAACACAAGCTGGGCATCCATGGCAGCCCCACTGCGGTGCTGTTCTACGGTTCCGACAAGGGCGAGGTGGGCGAGGGCGCCATCGGCTACCTGGTCGGCGAAGAGAATCGCGGGCTGGAGATCATGTTCATCATGATGAATGCAGCCCGCTATGCCGTCGGGGTTCAGGGGGTGGCGCTGAGCGAACGGGCATTGCAACACGCCGAGGCCTACGCGGCCGAGCGCCTGCAGGGGCAATTGCTGGAAGGGTCGCCCGGTCCGGTTTCCATTGACCAGCATCCCGATGTGCAGCGCATGTTGCTGACCATGCGCGCGCTGACCGAAGGCACTCGCGCCACCGCATTGTGGGCGGCCAGCCTGGTCGACAAATCGAAGGGGCACTCTGACCCCGAGGAGCGGGCGCAATGCAAAGCGCTGTATGAATACCTCGTGCCGGTGGTGAAGGCGTTCTCCACGGAAGCGGCGGTCGAGGTCACTTCTCTGGGCGTGCAGGTACACGGCGGCATGGGCTTCATCGAGGAAACCGGCGCCGCGCAGTTTTATCGGGACGCCCGGATCCTGCCGATTTATGAAGGAACCACGGCCATTCAGGCCAATGATTTCATCGGCCGCAAGATTGTGCGTGATGGCGGCAGCGCCGCCCTGGCACTCGCGGGCCTGATGCGGGCGACGGTGGCCGAGTTGGGAGTGGCTGCCGCTGCGGGGCATGAAGATGCCGACGCGCTCAAGCTGATACGAAGCCGGCTCGATGCTGCGCTGAATGCCCAGGCTGAAGCCATCACCCATATTCTTGAACAAGCCAGGCAGGATCCGCGCGGCGTCTACATGGGCAGTGTGCCCATGCTGATGCTCGCGGGGGTGGTGAACGCCGGCTGGCAACTGGCCAGGTCGGCGCTGGCGGTGCACAAACGGGTGCTGTCGGGTGATGCCACCGACTTTCATCGGCGCAAACTGACCACGGCGCTGTTCTACGCGGCACATTTGTTGCCGCGCGCTTCGGCCTTGCGTGATGCGGTTGTGACCGGGGGGCTGGTCGGGGAATATGCCAGGGTCTTATATAAGAAATAAGCATATTTCACAAGAATATTTGATTCTCCCGTTATAAGGGCGCATCATGCAGCCATGACTCCCCATCGCGGGGAGCCGGCGCCCCAGCCGGGGCGTTCCCTTGAACTGATTTCAGGAGGATATGCATGACCACGCTACGTCTGGGAGACACCGCTCCCGATTTCGAACAGGATTCCTCCGTCGGTCGTATCCGCTTTCACGAGTATCTGGGTGACAGCTGGGGCGTCCTTTTCTCACATCCTGCCGACTTCACCCCTGTCTGCACCACGGAATTGGGATACACCGCGATCGTGTCCGGTGAGTTTGCCAAGCGCAATGTGAAGGTGATTGCTGTCTCGGTGGACGATGCCGAGTCGCACAAGAAGTGGATCGAGGACATCAACGAAACGCAGAACACCCAGGTCAATTTCCCGATTCTGGCCGACCCGGATCGCAAGGTGTCCACGCTCTACGACATGATCCACCCCAACGCCAGCACGACGGCAACGGTACGCTCGGTGTTCGTGATCGATCCGGCAAAGAAAATCCGCATGATCCTCACCTACCCGGCCAGCACGGGCCGGAATTTCAACGAGATCCTGCGCGTCATCGATTCGCTGCAGCTGACGGACAGTCACAGCGTGGCAACCCCCGTGAACTGGCAGCAGGGCGACGACGTCATCATCGTGCCCAGCCTGCAGGACGAGGAAGTGATCCGGCAGAAATTCCCCAAGGGCTACAAGGCGGTGCGCCCCTACCTGCGCATCACGCCGCAACCGGACCGCTGATCCTTCCCAACCCGGTTTTTGCCAGGCCTTGTCTCTTGCCCCGCTTCGGCGGGGTTTTTGTCGCATGTCCGCATCACCCCAATTGCCAGGTGAACTGTTTTTTCATACAGTATCGACATACTGGATAAAAACACAGGAGCAACCATGCGCATCAGCAAGGCAACCCCCTTCAAGTGGCCCTTTCCTCCGGGCGCCCCGGGCAAGTCGCCGGCACCTGAAAAGGTCGGCCGTTCCCGAAAGGCCGCGGTCCGTGTTCCGGTCCACAGAGACAAACCCAGTGTGCTGGCCGATGTCGTCATGGTCGTTTTCTGGGGGGCGAGCATTCCCGGCTTCATGTGGCTTGGCGCCGTGGTGGGTTTCTAGGTTGCCCGCTCGCGGCCGCTCAGTCACGCGGCTTTTCACTTTAGAGGTTTGCTGCTAGAATGGCGGGCTAACCCTCATCCTCTGGCCAGGCAACAACATTTCAATTTCTGCCTGGAACACGATGATATTGGAGCTCAACGTGAACCTCATCGAAATCCTTGAACAGGAAGAAATCCAGCGCCTGACCGGTGGTCAGCCTCTGCCCGAATTCGGCCCCGGCGACACCGTCGTGGTCAACGTCAACGTGGTTGAAGGCAACCGCAAGCGTGTGCAGGCTTACGAAGGCGTGGTCATTGGCCGCCGCAATCGTGGTCTGAACTCGTCTTTCATCGTTCGCAAGATCTCTTCCGGTGAAGCGGTGGAACGTACCTTCCAGCTTTACTCGCCGCAAATTGCCAGCATCGAAGTCAAGCG
>JAJUFT010000066.1 GCA_029263615.1 Alcaligenaceae bacterium
CCCTCATGTCACTTCTCTCAACGTTGACAAAGGTGAGGCACGCAACACCCCGGACAAGGCGAAATGTCCCGCCAGCAAGGCGGCAAACATGCCCGCGACCAAGCCAGCTGGCCAGGGCCACCACACCGACACCAGCTCCACATCAAGAACATGGCGGGCCAGCACCCAGGACAGACCCAACGCCGCGCCGGCACCCAGCAGGCCCGCCACGGCACCGCTCACCAACAGCTCCCGGAACAGCGCGGCCCGCAGCAGACCGGCGCCGGCACCCAGGGCCCGCATCACGGCCACTTCGTGCATGCGTTCCTCGCGCGTGGCGTGCAGGGCGGCAGCCAGCACCAGCACTCCGGCGGCGAGCGTGAAGCCGAACAACAATTGCACGGCCGTCACCGCGCGTTCCAGCATCTGTCTGACCTGCCCCACGATCACCCCGATATCGAAGACCGTGACGTTGGGGTGGGCCCGGACCAGCTCCCGCTTGAGCGAATCGGCGTCGGCCGGGACATGAAAGGAAGTGATGTAGCTGGCCGAGGCACCGCGTAGCGCCACCGGGCTGAGCAAGGCGAAGAAATTGACCTCGAAAGAGTCCCAGCGCACTTCCCGCAAGCCACTTACGGTGACGTCGACCGGACGCCCCGCCACATCGAAACGCAGGACGTCGCCCGGCGTCACGCCCAGCGAGGCCGCCATGCCCGACTCCAGCGCAAGCTCCCGTGCGGCGGGGTCGAGCCAGCGCCCCGCCACCATGCGGTTGCTGGCCGGAAGCTGCTCGGCGACGCTCAGGTTGAATTCCCGGTCCGCCAGGCGTCGCGCCCGCTCGTCCGTGTAGTCATCCGGATGCACCGGCCGCTCGTTGATCGACACCAGACGAGCGCGGATCAGGGGAAAGAGCGCCGGCGCATCCAGACCTGCACCCGTGATCAGCGACTGCACGCTTTCACGCTGGTCGGCCTGCACATTGATGAGGAACACATTGGGGGCGTCCGGCGGCAGGCTCTGTTGCCAGCTGCGCAGAAGATCCCCCCGCAGGATGCCCAGAAGAATCAGCAACATGAGCCCCAGGGCAAGCGAGCAAAGCTGGGTCAGGGTGAGGCCGCGACGCCGGACCATGCCCGCCAGCGCGAACCGCCACGCCAGCCCGCCGTGTTCCCCGGCACCATGGCGCCGGAGGGCGGCGATCAGAACCAGCCCCGCCAGCGAGAACACCCCGAAGGCGGCCACAAAGCCCAGGATGACTGCCAGGCTGCTGCGCATATCGCCCGAGGTGGTGACGATCAGCGCCACAAACGCCACCGCTGCCGCCATGTAGGCCGGCCAGCGCCGCACCCGGATTGCCCGGGCATCCCGTCTCAGCACCCGGGCGGGGGGCACATGACGCAGGCCCGCCAGCGGGGGCAATGCAAATCCGAGCAGCAGCAGGCAACCACTGGCCAGCCCGTGCAGCGCGGGCGCCCAGCCCGGCGCGGGCAGGCGCGTGTCCAGCCAACTGGCCAGCAGATCGACCAGCCCGTAATGGGCCAGGAAACCGACGGCGATACCGGCCGCAGAACCCACCAGCCCCACCAGAGAGAATTCAACCCAGAGCATGCCCAGCAACTGGCCGCGACCGGCCCCCAGGCAGCGCATGATCGCCACGCCATCGGTGTGCCGCCGGGTGAATTGCCTCGCGGCCAGGCCCACGGCAATGGCGGCCACCAGGACCGACAGCAGGGCAACCAGCACGAGAAAACCTTCTGCACGTTCGACCAGCCGCATGACCTCCGGACGGCTTTCTTCCAGCGTCATGAGTCGCTGTCCCCGCTCCAGTCGCGGGGACAGCCATTCACGGAAGGCTCGGACCGCCTGCCCCTCCCCTGCGACGAGCAATTGATGGTGGACACGGCTGCCCGGCCCCATGAGGCCGGCCTGCGCCAGATCTTCGAGGTGCATCATCAGGCGCGGCGCCAGGTTGACGAACTGCGTGCCCCGGTCCGGCTCATGGCGGATGATGCCGGCGACCTCCAGCGTCATGTCGCCGACATCGATGCGCGCGCCCGGCTGCACGCCAAGCATGCCCAGCACTTGATGGTCGACCCAAACCGTACCCGGGCGGGGCCCTCGGGCAGGCCGGCCCTCCAGCTCATCCACCGCGTCCGCGACGCTCAGCAGGCCACGCAGCGGGTAGGCCTCATCGACGGCCTTCAGCGATACCAGGGTGCTGGCGTCTCCGTGAATCGCCATGGAGGGAAACTGCACCGTACGGGCCAGCGCCAGCTCGCGCTGCCGCGCCTCGTCTTCGAAGGCTTCGGGCAGCGGCTGCGAAGAACGCAGGACAAGATCCCCCCCCAGCATCTGCGCCGCGTCGCGTTCAAGCACCCGGGCGGCCCGATCTGCCAGGAAACCCACGCTGGTGATGGCCGCCACGGCGATCACCAGCGCCAGCAACAACAGGCGCAATTCTCCGGCACGCCAGTCCCGCAGGAAGGCCTGGGCGCCCATGCGGAGAAAGGAAGGAAATGCGGTCATTGGGGGTTGAGCAACAACAGAACCATGATCACCAACAGCATACAGGCAAATGTAAGCTTCAGACGCGCCTCGGGCAGCTGATAGGCGAGCCTGACGCCGTGCGGCACCAGTGCAATGCTGCCGATCGCCAGCGGCAAGCCCATCAGCCAGTCGGCCTGGCCATGGCGCGCATAGGTGAGCAGAGCCACGAAAGAGCCGGGAATGATCATCGCCAGCCCGAAGGCCTGGGCGCGCGACTGGCTCAAGCCGTACAGCGAGGTGAGCAGCGGAACGGCCACGACGGCACCACCTATCCCGAAGATGCCGCCGACCAGCCCGCCCAGGCAGCCGATGGGAACGAACCACAGGGGATGGCGTGCCGTCGGCCGATTCGCAGGGGCTGATTTGCGCCGCGACCGTCCTCCACGTTGCCGCCACACCTGAACCAGATAGAACACGGCAATTCCCAGCACGAAGACGGCATAGATGCGACGCAACAGCAGCGAATCCACCCCCAAGGCGATGCGGGCACCCATCCAGGTGCAGAGAATGGAAGAGACCGCCGCGACCAGTGCCGCCCGGGCGTCAATGCGTTCATGCTGGTTGTACTGACGCACGGTCAGGAGAATGGCCGGCAGCACCATGATGAGCGCCGTACCCTGCGCCGCCTGCTGACTCATGCCGAAAATCAGCCCGAGCAGCGGAATGGCCAACAACCCACCGCCAATGCCCAACAACCCACCGACAAACCCGATTGCCGCCCCTGCCATGAGGCAGCCCGCCACCACTACATACGCATCCAAATGCCACCTCGTTGCCCGGTTCGGGCGTGTTGCTCATCCCGTCAGGGTCACGATTGCCGCAGACGGTCCATCGCGGCTTCAATGCGGTCCACCGCAATGACTTCCAGGCCCTCGATGGACTGCTTGGGCGCGTTGGCGCGAGGAATCAGCGCCGTGCTGAAGCCCAGTTTAGCCGCTTCCTTCAGGCGCTCCTGCCCGCGTGCGGCCGGGCGGATCTCGCCCGCCAGCCCCACTTCTCCGAAAGCCACCATGCCGGCCGGCAGCGGCCGGTCACGCAGGGAGGAGAGAATGGCCAGCAGGACGGGAAGATCGGCAGCGGGTTCGGTGATCTTCACCCCGCCCACCGCATTGACGAAGACGTCCTGATCGAAGGTCGCCACCCCGGCATGACGATGCAGCACCGCCAGCAGCATGGCCAGACGGGTGCTCTCCAGCCCGACCGTCAGGCGGCGCGGGTTGGGCACATGCGCCGCATCGACCAGTGCCTGGATCTCGACCAGCAGGGGGCGCGTGCCTTCCTGGGTTGCCATGATGCAGGAGCCCGCCACGTTCTGCCCGTGCTGGGACAGAAACAGTGCCGAGGGATTGCTCACCCCCCGCAGGCCGCGGTCGGTCATGGCGAAGACACCCAGCTCATTCACGGCGCCAAAGCGGTTCTTGAAGGCCCGCACCAGGCGGTAGGACGAATGGGTGTCGCCTTCGAAATACAGCACGGTGTCCACAATGTGTTCGAGCACGCGGGGGCCGGCCAGCGTGCCGTCCTTGGTCACATGCCCGATGAACACCAGAGTCACGCCCGATTGTTTGGCCAGGCGGGTCAGCTGGGCCGCACATTCGCGAACCTGAGACACCGAACCGGGCGCGGCACTGAGCTCGCTGGAATACAGCGTCTGGATCGAATCGATGACGGCCACTGCGGGCTTCTGCGTGGCAATGGCGTCCATGATGGCTTCCAGGCGAATTTCCGCCAGCAGCTTGGTGCCCTCGGTGGGCAGGTCCAGCCGCCGGGCACGCAGTGCCACCTGTTCGGCCGATTCTTCGCCCGTCACATAGAGCACCGGTACCACGCCTGCCAGCGAGACGAGTGCCTGCAGCAGCAGCGTCGATTTCCCGATGCCCGGGTCGCCCCCGATCAGGACGACCGAGCCCGGCACCAGGCCGCCGCCCAGCACGCGGTCGAATTCGCCAATGCCGGTGGGTTGACGCGGCAGTTCGCGCGCTTCAACCGTCGAAAGATCCTGAACCGGCGTGCTGCCCGCCAGGGGTGCGAAGCGATGGGTCGGAGCGGCCGCGGCACGGCTTTCCTCCAGAGTGTTCCACGCCCCGCAGTGCGGACATTTCCCCAACCATTTCGCGGACGTTCCACCACATTCCGAACAGACGAAAGTGCTACGAGCCTTGGCCATTCCGCCCTCAGTGGTGACCCGGGACGCTGTAGCCGCCGTCGACGCCCAGCACCTGCCCCGTGATGAACCCGGCCTGTTCGCCCAGCAGGAAGATCACCGCTGCGGCGATTTCATCGGGACGGGCGAAACGGCCCATGGGCACGCCGGCCAGTACCTTCTGTTCTTCTTCGCTGCCCACCGGATGCGCGGCGCGGAAAGGTTCGGTTTCCACGGGGCCCGGCGACACCGCATTGACCGTGATGTTGTAGGGGGCGAGCTCCAGGGCCCAGGTGCGCGTGCAGGCGATCAGGCCCTGCTTGGCGGCACCGTAGCTGGTGTGGCCGAAGGAGCCCAGGCCGAGGTGACCACACACATTCACCACCCGCCCTTCGCGGCGGGCCTTCATGCTCGCCACAAACGCCTGCGTGACCTGAACGGCGACTCGCACATTGATGTCGAAGGATTCGTACAACTGAGACAGCTCGATGTCACCCAGCGGCGAGTGTTCGAGGATGCCGACATTATTCACAATGCCATCGACAGGGTACTTCTCGCGAATGACGCGCAACACTTCCTCGGTTTCGCCGGCATTGGCGAGGTCGCACGCATAGAGATAGCCCGGGAAGTCGATATCCTGCGTGTGGCGCGCCAGGCCCACCACGTGGCAGCCCAGGTCGGCCAGCCGCTGGCTGATCGCCCACCCGATGCCTTTGGTGGCGCCCGTCACCAACACACATTTGTTCTTCATTCAGTCGTCTCCTGCATCCAGTGAAAGTCAGTGCCGGCGTTCGAGGCCGGAATCATTTTGCGCGGCACGCGCGGCGCGAGCGCACACAGCAGTTCATACCCGACCGTCCCGGCGGCCTCGGCAACCGCATCGACGGACGGCCCGCCCTCGCCCCACAGCACCACTGGCGCGCCCACACCCGCGGCGGGGATGTCGGTGAGGTCCACCGCCAGCATGTCCATGGACACGCGCCCCAGCAGACGTGTCGGATGACCGGCCACCGTCACGGGCGTTCCCGTGCCGGCATGGCGCGGGTAGCCATCGGCATAGCCGCAGGCCACCACGCCCACCCTCGTGGGACGTTCTGCGGTGAACAGGTGCCCGTAGCCGACGCTGTCGCCCGCCCGGCATTCCTGCACCGAAATGATGCGCGCCTCGAGGGTCATGGCAGGCTTCAGCCCCAGAGACTCTGGGCTCCGGCCGGCAAAGGGAGAGGCGCCATACAGACAGATGCCCGGACGAACCCATTGTTCACGCCCGGCCGGCAGGCGGGCCCAGAGGCCGTCGGTCAGAGTGGCCGCAGAGTTGCACACACTGACCGGCCCGCCCATGGTGCGGGTCACGTCGAGAAAGCCGGACAGCTGGAAAGCCGTGACAACCGGGTCGTCGTCTGCCCGTGAAAAATGCATCATGGTGCCCGGTTCAGCCACCACGCCCCGGGCCTGGAGGGCCTGCAGTCGCTGCCAGGCCGCATCGGCCTGTTCCGGGAGGAAGCCCAGCCGATTCATGCCACCATTGAGTTTGAGATTGACGGAAATCGGCTGCGCCGGAGCAGCCGCTTCCAGCATGCTCAGCTGTTCTTCGCAATGGACGGCCACCGTCAATCGTAATGTATCTACTTCGTAGAGATCTTCAAATTCAAAGAACCCTTCGAGAAGCAGGATGGGTCCCCGCCACCCCGCTTCGCGGCAGGCCCGGGCCTCGTCGAGATCCAGCATGGCCAGGCCGTCGGCCGCCGCGAAGCCTGCCAGCCCCTGAGCCAGCCCATGACCGTAAGCATGCGCCTTGATGACGGCCCAGATCCTGGGCGCATCGCGGCGCAGCGCCCGCGCCTGCTCGCGCAGGCGGGCGGCGACGGTCGCGAGATTGTGCTGCATGGCAGGGACGGAAATCGTGGCCAGAATAGGGCGTGGCATGCGTATCCTCGAGCTTGACCGGAAACCCCGACCCATGCGTGAATGAAAGGCGGGTGCATGAGTGATCGGCTTCCACGCAGAAGTCTAAACCACTTGCGCGGCCCGCGTTAAGCGGGACCGCAAAAGCGCCACGACAAGTCAGCTTATACTCTGCCCGCCATGGCCGTTGATCATTACGAAAACTTTCCTGTCGCCTCCCTGCTCCTGCCGCGCGCACTGCGCGATGCCGTGCGGGACATCTATCGATTCGCGCGAACGGCAGACGACGTGGCCGACGAAGGCGATGCCCCACCGGAAGAACGGCTGGCCGAGCTCGCCGCATTCCGACGCGGCCTCGACATTCTGGAAGGCTGTTCCCCCACGGACCTGCCCCTGCCCCACCCCTACATCTTCGTGCCTCTGGCGTCCACCATGGCACGTCACGGTCTGTCCGCCGATCTGTTCCGCGACCTGATCTCCGCCTTCGAACAGGATGTGGTGAAGCAGCGTTACGAGAATGACCAGGAGCTTCTGGACTATTGCCGGCGCTCCGCAAACCCGGTGGGGCGCCTGATGCTGCAGCTCTACGGCTGCCACGACGCGTCTGCCGTGGAACTGGGGGATGCCATCTGCACCGGCCTGCAACTGACCAATTTCTGGCAGGACGTCGCGATCGACTGGCGCAAGAACCGTGTATACCTGCCCCGTGACAAGCGGGAGCGGCATGGCGTCACCGACGCCTGGATCGGTCGCTGCACCGAGGCCGGCCGGCTGCTGGCGACGGGTGCAGACGCCCCCATCGCCCGAGGCTGGAACGAGCTGATGGCCGAACAGGTGGCCCAGGCCCGCGCGCTCCTGATGCAGGGGCGTCCCCTCGCCCGACGCCTTCCCCTGCGGGCCGGCCTCGAACTGAGCCTGGTCATTCAGGGCGGGCTGCTTATACTCGGGCGCCTCGAGCAATTACACTATGACGTCTTCCAGCGACGTCCTGTGCTGCGGACTATCGACTGGCCGCGCATGGCGTTGAGAGCCCTATTCAAATAAATGACTCCTGACCAATACTGCCAAGAGAAAGCCGCACGCAGCGGTTCCAGCTTTTACTACGCATTTCTTTTCCTGCCCCCGGAACGTCGCCGCGCCATCACCGCGCTTTACGCCTTCTGCCGGGAGGTGGACGATGTGGTCGACGAGTGCACGGAATCCTCTGTTGCACGAATGAAGCTGACCTGGTGGCGCACGCAGGTGGACGCCCTGTACCGCGGCGAGGCCGAGCACCCCGTGATGAAGGCGCTGGCGCCCCATGTCGAACCTCTGGGGATCCAGGATCGCCAGCTCTATGCCGTGATCGAAGGCATGGAAATGGACCTCGATCAGCTGCGCTACCCGGACTGGGCCTCGCTGGAGAAATACTGCTGGCATGCGGCCGGCGTGGTGGGAGAAATGTCGGCCGGAATCTTCGGGCCGGTGTCCCCCGAAACGCTGCGCTATGCCCGCAATCTGGGCACGGCCTTCCAGCTGACCAACATCATTCGGGATGTCGGAGATGACGCCCGGCGCGGCCGCATCTACCTGCCCCAGGAAGATCTGGACCGCTTCCAGGTGAAGCCGTCCGACATCCTGAACGGCATCCATTCGGAGAATTTCGTCGCCCTGATGCGTTTCGAGACCCAGCGGGCCCGTGAACACTATCGGGAAGCCATGCGTGCCCTGCCCTCCGAACAGCGACGGGCGCAGCGACCCGGGCTGATGATGGCGGCCATCTATGCGACGCTGCTGGACGAAATCGAACGGGACGGCTGGCATGTGCTGGATCAGCGCATCTCGCTGACCCCCATCCGCAAATTCTGGCTGGCCTGGCGCACTTGGGTGGGCGGGGGACACTGGGTGGTGCGCCGCCTGTCCCGATGAAGGTCGCGGTCGTCGGTGGCGGCTGGGCCGGCCTGAGCGCCGCCGTCACCGCCGCTCGCCTAGGCCACCAGGTGCGTGTCTTCGAAGCCGCCCCCTCATTGGGCGGGCGCGCCCGAACGGTCCGGCACCCCGCACTGGACATGCCCATCGACAACGGCCAGCACCTCCTGCTGGGCGCCTATACCGCCACGCTGGAACTCATGCGCAGTCTGGGCCTGGAAGAGGCGGACTGTTTTCACACCCTGCCTCTTTTCCTGCGCAGTGCCGACGGCACCCTGAGCCTGCGCACCCTGCCGGGCCTGCCGGCACCCCTGCACCTGGCGGCCGGCCTGCTGACCGCGAAAGGGCTGCACTGGACGGAAAAGGCGGCTGCCTTGCGCGCCCTCCATCATTTGCGCCAGAATGACTGGCAGACACCGCGCGCCGCCACTGTGCAGGAATGGCTGGCGCTTTCCCTCCAACCAGCCCGTCTGCAGGAGCAACTGTGGCGCCCCTTGTGCGTGGCCACCATGAACACGCCGGTGGAGCAGGCCTGTGCCCAGCTCTTTGCTCACGTGCTGCGCGACAGTGTGGGGTCGGGCCGGCGCGATGCCGGCCACATGCTGATTCCACGCCGGGGCCTGTCCGAGCTCTGGCCGGAACGCGTGGCACAGCTGGCTGCGGACGGCACGCTGGTTTCCGGAGGCCCGGGGTCGCTGGACATCGTCCCCAACACGCCGATCCGGCAGTTGCACCCTGCGGCGCCGGCCGGCATGGGCGATGTTGCCGGCGCCGCGGCATCCCCTGCGAGTCGCTGGCGCCTGAATGAGCGGCCGGAACTTTACGATGCCGTGCTGCTGTGCGGCAATGTGCCGGCCACGGCCCGACTTCTTGCAGGTTTGCCGCCATCCCCCGCCGGGCTGGAATTCCTGGAGTCGCTTACGGCCTTCGCCCACGCCCCCATTGCCACGCTGACGCTCGAACTGTCCCGTCCGCTGCGGCTGCCGGCCCCCATGCTGCTTCTGCACGAACGCCGGGAGCGCGGGCATTTCGGTCAATGGCTGTTCCAGGGGCAGGACGCGCATCAGCGCCTGCTCCACATCGTGGTGAGTGACGCACAGGCGATGCTGGCCGTCACGGATCGCGAGGCACTGCTCGCAGGCATGATCGAGCAGCTCAACCAGCAACTGCGAGGGATCTGTCTGCCGGAGATCCGGCGTCATGCCCTGATCACGGAAAAACGAGCCACGTTTCTGGCCGTACCGGGCCTGCAGCGGCCCGGCAACCGCACGCCGTGGCCCGGCATCTGGGTGGCGGGCGACTGGACGGATACCGGCTACCCGGCCGTGCTGGAAGGAGCAGTGCGCAGTGGCCGACAGGCCGCCTTGGAGATGGACGGCCAGTGCCGCCGGCCCTGAGGGTGCCCCGGGCCGGCCGCTGTCGGGGAATCAGGAAGCCGCAGGCCCCTGAGTGGGAGCATGACGGCGAATGTATTCGCGCACCTGCTCTACATCACAGTCCATGTTCACCACTCGTTGCGGCAGCGAGGCGAGGTCCCCCAGATGGTCGGGAACCGGAGGCGCTTCGCCCGTGGCTTCGAGAATGGTTTCCGCGAACTTCGCCGGCAAGGCCGTTTCCAGCACCAGCATGGGCACGCCGGGCTCAACGAACTCGGCAGCGACCTTCACGCCATCTGCCGTATGCGGGTCGATCAGCACGCCCGTTTCTTCCCTGACCTTGCGGATGGTGGCCAGACGATCGGCATGAGAGCTGGTGCCCGCGACGAAGCCGTAGCGCCCTTCGAATTCCGGCTTCAGCGCGCTCAGATCGAACTGACCTTCGGTATCGAGCTGCTGCCAGACCTCGGACAGACGCTGGGGATCACGGCCCAGAAGATCGAAGACGAAACGCTCAAAGTTCGACGCCTTCGAAATGTCCATGGACGGGCTCGAGGTGGCGTGCGTCTGGGCGGCCGAGCGCGGACGGTAGACGCCGGTGCGGAAGAACTCTTCCAGCACATTGTTCTCGTTGGTCGCCAGCACCAGACGGCGGATCGGCAGACCCATTTCCCGGGCGATGTGACCGGCCAGAATGTTGCCGAAATTGCCCGACGGAACGCAGAAGGAGACCGGCTGGGCACCTGTCTGGTCGGTGACGCGCAGCCAACCCCAGAAGTAGTACACCACCTGGGCGGCAATGCGCGCCCAATTGATGGAGTTGACGGCGCCCAGTCGATAGGCACTCTTGAATTCCAGGTCGCCTGCCAGGGCCTTCACGATGTCCTGACAGTCGTCGAACACGCCTGCCACGGCAATGTTGTGAATGTTTTCATCCTGCAGCGAATACATTTGCGCACGCTGGAAGGCACTCATGCGCCCCTGCGGCGACAGCATGAAAACGGAGACGCCGCGCTTGCCGCGCATGGCATATTCTGCCGCCGACCCGGTATCACCGGAGGTGGCGCCCAGAATGTTCAGCGTGGCGCCACGGCGGGCCAGCACATACTCGAAGATCTGGCCCAGGAACTGCATGGCCATGTCCTTGAAGGCCAGCGTCGGCCCTTCGGACAGCCCCAGCAAGCTGATGCCGTCCTGGAGCGGCTTGACCGGGACCATCTGCGGGCCGGGAAACACGTTGCTGTTGTAGGCCGCGGCGGTGAGCCGGCGCAAGTCTTCCTGGGGAATGTCGTCAATGAACAGCGCAAGAATTTCGGCAGCCAGCTCGGCATAGCTCATGCTGCGCCACTGTTCGAGCTGTTCGGCGGAGACCTGCGGGATGGACTCGGGCACGGCCAGCCCGCCATCCGGCGCGAGCCCCTCAAGCAGGATGTCGGAAAAGGGCTGGGGCTGCATGCCACCGCGGGTGGAAATGTATTTCATATGGATCCCTCGACACGCAGCCGGGTGACTTCAGAACGAACGAACGGAAGATTCTGGATTTGCCGGATGGCCTCGCGTACCGCCCCTTCCCGTGCGCGATGCAGCAGAAAGATGATCGAGGCCTCGCTGGGCTGGACCGGTTCCTGAATCATGGAGCCAATGGAGATCTGGGCATCGGCAAGAATGCGCGAGATATCCGCCAGCACCCCGGGGCGATCCTCGACACGGAGCCGCAAATAGTGTGCCGTTTCAATGTCGTCGGCGGACAGTATGGGAATGTCCTTGACCGCGTCGGGCTGAAATGCCAGATGTGGGACGCGGTGTTCCGGGTCGGCCGAATCCAGGCGCGCCACGTCGACCAGGTCGGCCACGACGGCGGAGGCGGTCGGCATCTCGCCGGCACCCTGGCCATAGTAAAGTGTCGGCCCCACGACGTCGCCATGCACCAGCACGGCATTCATGGCACCTTCCACATTGGCCAGCGGGCTGCCCATGCGGATCAGCGTGGGGTGCACGCGCAGCTCGATGCCGTCGTCGCGGCGGCGAGTGATGCCCAGCAACTTGATGCGGTAACCCAGGCGGGCCGCATGCTGGATGTCTTCCGCCTCGAGCTTGGCAATGCCCTCAATGCAGGCCTTGTCGAACTGCACCGGAATGCCGAATGCCAGCGAGGCCAGCAGGGTCAGCTTGTGCGCCGCATCGACCCCTTCGATGTCGAAGGTGGGATCGGCTTCCGCATAGCCCAGACGCTGGGCTTCGGCCAGTACCGTGTTGAAGGGCAAGCCGCGCGACTGCATCTCGGAGAGGATGAAGTTGGTGGTGCCGTTGATGATGCCGGCGATCCACTCGATGCGGTTGGCGGTCAGACCTTCACGCATCGCCTTGATGATGGGGATGCCCCCGGCCACGGCAGCCTCGAAGGCCACCATCACGCCGTGCTCGCCGGCCGCGTCGAAAATCTGGTTGCCGTGCACGGCCAGCATGGCCTTGTTGGCAGTCACCACGTGCTTGCCCTGACGGATGGCTTCCATCACCCATTCGAGGGCCGTGGTTTCCCCACCGATCAGCTCGACCACGATGTCGATGCCCGGATCGCGGGCGATCTCCAGGCCGTCGGTGGTGATGTGTACATCAGCATCACCCAGCAGCTTGCGCGCCTTCTCGACATCGCGCACGGCCACTGCGGTGATTTCTATGCGGCGCCCTGCGCGCCTCGCAATTTCTTCGGCATTCTTCTGCAGCACCTTCCAGGTGCCGCCTCCGACCACGCCCAAGCCCAATAGACCGACTTTGATGGAAGACATTTCCTTACTGGAGCTTTTACCCGTGGTCATTGTTTACCTACACCGTCCTTGCGGAACATTTCCTTGATCCCGCGCACTGCCTGACGCGTGCGCTGTTCGTTTTCAATCAGAGCAAAGCGCACGTACTCGTCGCCATACTCGCCAAAACCCACGCCGGGCGATACGGCGACCTTCGCGTCGGCCAGCAGCCGCTTCGAGAATTCGAGCGAACCCAGCGAACGATAGGCTTCCGGAATGCGCGCCCAGATATACATGGAGGCCTTGGGAATATCCACCGGCCAACCGGCCTCATGCAGCCCCTTGGCCAGGACATCCCGACGGCTCTGATACTGCGCCACCACGTCCGCCACGCAGTCCTGCGGGCCTTCCAGCGCAGCAATCGAAGCCACCTGAATGGGCGTGAAGGTACCGTAGTCGTGATAGCTCTTGATGCGGGCCAGGGCATTCACCAGCTGCTGATTGCCGACCATGAAACCGACACGCCAGCCCGCCATGTTGTAGCTCTTGCTCATGGTGAAGAACTCCACCGCGACGTCGCGCGCGCCTTCGACCTGCATGATGGACGGCGCCACATACCCGTCGAAGGTGATGTCGGCGTAGGCCAGATCGTGCACCACCAGTATGTTGTGTTCGCGCGCCAGCGCCACCAGACGCTCGAAGAAGGACAGATCCACGCACTGGGCCGTCGGATTGCTGGGGAAGCCCAGAATCATCATCTTGGGACGCGGAATGGTTTCGCGGACGGCCCGCTCGATTTCCTCGAAAAAGTCGAGGCCGGGGACGATGGGCACGGAACGGATGTTGGCCCCGGCAATCACCGCTCCATAAATATGGATGGGATAGCTGGGATTGGGCACGAGCACAGTGTCACCTCGATCCAGGGTGGCCAGCATCAGGTGAGCCAGGCCTTCCTTGGAGCCAATGGTCACGATGGCCTCGGACTCGGGGTCGATCTGAACCCCGAAGCGACGTTCATACCATGTGGAAATGGCCTTGCGCAGCCGCGGGATGCCCTTGGAGACGGAATAGCCGTGCGTATCGGGACGGTTGACAGCCTCTATCAGCTTGTCGACGATATGCCGGGGCGTGGGGCCGTCCGGATTGCCCATCGACATGTCGATGATGTCCTCGCCGCGCCGACGCGCCGCCATCTTGAGTTCGCCCGTGATATTGAAAACATACGGAGGCAGGCGCTCGATACGCGGAAACGTACTCATGGTGATCCTTGTTGGAAACGGGGCGTTGGAAACAAATTGGGAAATTTCTGGCATGCGGTGGGCTTTGCACCGCAGCAAATTCGTTAATCTAGCGTAAACAGCGGACTCACGGCAAATGGAACGCCGGCCCTTTGCAGTTTAATCGATACAGGGTCGTGCCTGCGGCGCCGCCCGCAGCGGCATGCGCTATGATGAAACCCTCTTGGGGAGCCACTCTTGCTATTACAGAAAGAATCCAACCCTGGACTGAACACCATCACCGCCTACGGTGCCGGTTATGTGGAAATCAACGGGCAGGTCTACAGACACGCCGTGCGTCTCGGGCCTGAAGGCCCCGTGGAGCAATGGCTGATTGAAGACATCGCCCAGCTCACATATGCTGCACTGCGAGAACTGGCCGGTGTCGAAGACGCCGCGGCCGACCCCATGGCGTTTCTCGACAATGTCGGGCCGGCAAATACGTCGGGCACCGAGGTCGTGCTGATCGGCACCGGCGACCGGCAGACGTTGCTGCCTCAGTCCATCACCGCTCCGCTGCTGCGCCTGGGCATCGGCGTGGAATCCATGTCCACCCAGGCTGCCGCACGCACCTACAACATACTCATGGCGGAGGGCCGGCGCGTCATCGTCGCACTCATTCCGCCACAGGAAACGGAATAATGCAAATCACGGTTGGTCAGCCCGTTCCGCCCTTCACGGCGGTTTCCACCCAGGGCGAAATCACGCTGGAATCGCTCAAGGGCCGCAAGACGGTCCTGTATTTCTATCCCAAGGACAGCACGCCCGGGTGCACCACCCAGGCGCAGGGCTTTCGCGATCACCATGAACAGTTTCTGGCTGCCGGTGCCCGCATTGTCGGGGTGTCGCGCGACTCCCTGAAGTCGCATGAGAATTTCATTGCCAAGCAGGGTCTGCCCTTCCCTCTGATCTCCGACGCCGATGAGACCCTGTGTCAGCTGTTCGGGGTGATCAAAATGAAGAATATGTACGGCAAGCAGGTGCGCGGCATCGAGCGCAGCACCTTTCTGCTGGATGAAAACGGTGTACTGCTGCGCGAGTGGCGGGGTTTGCGTGTACCGGGGCACGTGGAAGCCGTGCTGCAAGCTGTGCAAGAAAGCTGATCCCCTGTCCACCGAGCCATAGATACTGGAGTCGAGGCCATGCCCTTACCGAAACTTCCCACCCGCATGGGTGACCGGGTCAAGATCGAAGAAAACGGCGAGGCCGATGTCGTGACCGCTGCGCCGCCCGCCCCCACGGTGGAAGCCCCAGGCGCAGCCGACACCGCAAGCCGGCCCATTCGCGCCGCCAACGCCGCCAAGAAGACGGCGGCCAGGAAATCCGTGGCGAAGAAGGCGACGGCAACGAAAACGGCAGCGAAGAAGGCGGCGGCGAAGAGCCCGGCCGTTCACGCACCCGCCGCCCCTGCCGCCAGAGAGAAAACGACGGCGACAGAGGCCGCCCCGGCGGCC
>JAJUFT010000106.1 GCA_029263615.1 Alcaligenaceae bacterium
ACCGCATTTCGCCGCAGGGCAAGGAAGAGCTCTACTACACCGTCGAAATCAAGAACGCCATCATCACGTCCATGCACAAGTTCGTGCCGATGTGTCTGGATCCGGCCAACAAGTCCATGGGGCACATGGAAGCCGTTTCCTTCACCTACGAAACCATCATCGAGACCTTCGTGCCCGATGGCATCGAGGCTCAGGATTCCTGGAACGCCCCGAAATCCTGACCCCACGGTCGCCCAAGTCGAGTGGCCGGGTGGCGCCACCGCGGCTTGCCCCACACAGTCCAAAAGAGCCGCGACACGTTGTACCCGGCGGCTCTTTTTCTTGCGCGGAACTTTTGCCGGAGGTGCGCCCTCGTTGCCACTCCGACGGGGTATCCACTCTGATGAACCCGCCGACACGGGACTCCTTCCATGCAAATCGTCGATTTCAAATCTCTGGTCGACCGGCTCAACCCCACCTGTCGCGATGCGCTCGAACATGCCGCAGGGGTGTGCCTGAACCGCACTCATTACGAAATCACCATTGAACACATGCTGCTGCGGCTGGTTGAAGACCCGCGCTCCGACCTCCAGCTGATTCTCAAGCAGGCCGGCATCGATCCCGGCCGTGTGCTGCGGGCCATCGACCAGACGCTGGAATCGTACAAGAGCGGCAACAGCGGCCGCCCGCAGTTTTCCCCCCAACTTCCCGAACTGTTCGCCGATGCCTGGCTGATTGCCTCGGTCGAGCTGTTTGAAGGCAGCATCCGATCCGGCGCCCTGCTGGCCGCCTTCGTGGCGCGCGCGTCCTTCTATGCCGGCGGCAACTACGCCGCGCTGCTGTCGGAACTCGATAAAAACAAGACCATCGCCCTGCTGGGGCAGGTCGCTTCCACGTCGCGCGAGAGCGAGGAAGTGGTGAATTTGTCCGGCACCCGTGCGGCAGCCGGAAACACCCCCGGCGCCGACGCCGGCCGCGGCGCATCGGCCATTGAACGGTTCTGCGAAGACTTCACCGCCAAGGCACGCGACGGCAAGATCGACCCGGTGTTCGGCCGCGACGCCGAAATCCGGCAGATGGTCGACATTCTCGCGCGCCGCCGCAAGAATAACCCCATCTGCGTGGGTGACCCGGGCGTGGGCAAGACCGCCGTCATCGAAGGCCTGGCCCTGCGCATCGTTGAAGACGACGTCCCCGACGTGTTGAAAGGCGTGACTCTGCTGGGCCTGGACATGGGCGCCCTGGAAGCGGGCGCAGGCGTCAAGGGCGAATTCGAAAACCGGCTGCGTGGCGTCATCAACGAAATCAAGGCCTCGCCCACCCCCATCATTCTTTTCATCGACGAAGCCCACACCCTGATCGGTGCGGGCGGCAGCGCCGGCACCAGCGACGCCGCCAATCTGCTCAAACCTGCCCTGGCGCGGGGCGAACTGCGCACCATTGCCGCCACGACCTGGAGCGAATACAAGAAGTATTTCGAAAAAGACGCCGCGCTGGCGCGGCGCTTCGAACTGGTCAAGCTCGATGAACCCTCGGTGGACATGGCCGTGCAGATTCTGCGCGGCCTGAAGGACCGCTACGAACAGGTTCACCAGGTGCTGATTCGCGATGACGCCCTAGTGGCGGCTGCCGAACTGTCCAACCGCTACATCACCGGCCGCCAGCTGCCCGACAAGGCCATCGACCTGCTCGATACCGCCTGTGCGCGCATCAAGGTGAATTTGTCGTCCAAGCCCGACTTCATCGAAGACCGTGAGCGGCGCCTGCAGATGCTCGAGCGGGAAAAGCGCGGCCTGCTGCGCGATGCCGAAAACCGCATTCCCATTGCTTCCGAGCGCCTGCAGGAAATCGACGAGGAAACGGCCGCCGTCCAGCAGGAACTGGACGAGATGCGGGCCCGCTTCGAGGCCCAACATGCCCTGGCGCGCAAGATTCTGGCGCTCCGGGCGCAGCGCGCCGCGCAAACCGAAGCCGCCCCCGGCGCCCTCGACGCCGAAGTGCAGGCGGAACAGGAGTTCGCCGTCCTGCAGGCCCAGGAAAAGCTCATCTTCATTGATGTCTCGCCCGACACGGTGGCCAAGGTCGTTTCCGACCGCACCGGCATCCCCCTGGGCAAGATGATGCGTGACCAGGCCAGCGCGGCGCTCACCCTGGAAGCCACTCTGGGGGAACGCATCAAGGGCCAGCCCTATGCGCTCTCCACCATTTCGGAAGTCATGAAGTCGGCCCGTTCCGGCATTCAGGACCCGAACCAGCCCATGGGCATCTTCCTGCTGGTGGGGCCCTCGGGCACCGGCAAGACGGAAACCGCGCTGACCGTCGCCGACACCCTGTTCGGCGGGGAACAGTCGCTGGTCAGCATCAATATGTCGGAATTCCAGGAAAAGCACACCGTCAGCCGCCTGGTGGGCTCCCCGCCCGGCTATGTGGGCTATGGTGAAGGGGGCATCCTCACCGAAGCTGTGCGCCAGCGCCCCTATTCCGTCGTGCTGCTCGACGAAGTCGAGAAGGCCCACCTGGATGTCGTCAATCTCTTCTACCAGGTGTTCGACAAAGGCGTGCTGTCCGACGGCGAGGGCCGGGAAATCAACTTCCGCAACACCGTAGTGTTTCTCACCTCCAACCTCGCGCTGGATGTCATCACCGAGTTGTGCGCGGGCGATGAACCGCCGCCCATGTCGGTCATTCTATCGGCCATCCGGCCCATTCTTTCCAACCATTTCAAACCGGCGCTGCTGGCCCGCATGACCATCGTGCCCTTCCTCACCCTCAAAGATGACGCACTGCGCGGCATCGTCAAGCTCAAGCTCGACAAGCTGGCCACCCGCATGCGGCAGAACAGCAAGGTCACGCTCGACGTTCCGGACACCGTCATCGACGCCATCACTGCGCGGTGCACCGAAGTGGAAACCGGCGCCCGCAACATCGACTTCATCCTGCGCGGCAGCATCATGCCCATGCTGTCCAACCAACTGCTGGCAAGCATGGCCGAAGGCCTGCCCATCAGCCATGCCCGACTACAGGTGGATGAAGACGGCCAGTTCAGCGCCACCTTCTCCTGAGGTCAGACATGACGGAAAAATGTGCGTGGATCATCAACCTCGGACACGACGATGCCTCGGGCCTGCAGGTCGCCGCCCAGCTGTCCGCCTACGGCCTCAAGCCCCGCGGCCAGCGCTGGGCCACGGGCGACGACAAGGCGTGGATGGCCCATGCAGAAGAAGCGGCCCGACAGAATGCGTCGGTCATCATTCTGCTGGGCACGCCCGCTGAACTGTCGGCCCCTCGCACGCGTGTGGAACTGAGCCTTTTTCGCCTTGCCCTGCAGACCCACCGCGGCGCACCGGTCAACGGCATGACGCTCAATCCGGGCGGGGGCACGGCCGGCGCCATGGCCGCCGCGGCCGAGAACCCTGCCACGAACCGGATCGGCCTGCTGGAAGACTGGCTGACGCCGGCTGCCGCCGGCTGGCCCGCTAAGGCCGTGGCCCGCGCTCACGCCCCGACGGCGCCGGACTGGCCCGTGCGCCTGGGCATGCACGCCCACGAACGCCTCGGTGCCTGGCTGGAAGTGCACCCACAGCCGGGCGCCGAAGCCCAGGGCGCCTGCGTCGGAGTCGCGGGTGAAGGAGCCTCCATCAACTTCCATGCGGTGGGGCCCGCCGGCGCCCTGCCCGAGCGCAGTGTCAACGAATATGAGCTGCAGGGCATCCAGTTCGAAATCGGTGAGCTGGCCTTCAACGCCTGGGCCCTGCAGAACCGCATCGCGCCGGACCAGAGTTATTTCGTGCGTGTGGAAGGCCTGCCCCATTGCCTGGCGATTGGCACCCTACCCGCGGGGCAGCTCGAGGAAGTGCACGTCGTTTCGCTGGTGTCGTGACCATGATGGAGATTGCAGCACTGCTGGCGCCCATTCCGGGCGACGCCCCCGCCGGCGTCGAAGCCCGCTCCACCGAAGCTTACGACGTGGTTTCCACGGAAATCGACAAGCTCACCAACATCTCCGCCAGCTCGCCCGTGGATTGGGCCCTGGTCGCCACCCATGGTGAACGCATTCTGGCCGAACAGAGCAAGGACTTCATGCTGGCCGCCTGGGTGAGCGCCGCCTGGCTGGAGCGGCACGGCGTGGAAGGCCTGGCAGCCGGGCTGGCCCTGCATGCCGGCATGATCGAACAGTACTGGCAGAACGGCTTCCCGCCCCTGAAACGCCTGCGCGGGCGGCGCAATGCCCTGACATGGTGGATCGAACGCGTCCAGGCCTGGCTGGAAAGCCACCCCCTGCCGCCCCTCCCCGCTACCACCCACGCCGCCATCGTAGAGGCGGCACAGCGCATCGACCAGGGGCTGGCCGACCTCGACCCCGAATCCCCGCCTTTGATCGCCTTCGTGCGGCAGCTGAAGAACCTGGACGTTGAAGCCGAAGCGCCGCCGAGCGCGCCGGCGCAGGCAGCAGGCGAACCGGCCAGCGCTGACGCCCCGCGTGGCGAGCCGGCGGACGGGGCCCCGGCAGGCGCCGCCGCCCACGATGGCAGCGCACCCGACACGGCGCAGAACGCCGGCGCGGAGGGTTCGGGCTCGGCGCCTACGCCGGCCCCGCCTCCGGCCACAACACCGGCTGCAGCGGCGGCCCCTGCGCCCACGCACCCGGCCTCCGCTCCCACTTCCGCCGCTGCACCCACCCGGAGCACCCCCCTTCCGACGGCCAGCTTCGCACCGGCGCAGGACCTCGCTTCGCTGAATGAAGTCGTGGCGGCCCTGGTGCCCGTGACCGAGCATCTCGCTCACATCGGCAGTGCTCTGCTGGACATCGCGCCCCTGCACCCGCTGCTCATCGAGCTCAACCGCTTCGCCGCGCGTGCCACCATTCTGGACCTGCCCCCCGCCCAGGGCGGCACCACGGCCCTCATGCCACCACCGGTGGCCATTGCCGACGCCTTCGCCACCATCACCGGCGGGGGCAATGCAGACGGCATTGTCGCCTTCTGTGAATCGCGCATCGCCGCCTTTCCTTTCTGGCTCGACCTCGATCATCAGTCCGCACGCGGCTACGGCATGCTGGGCGAAGCCGGTGCGGCCATGCGCAAGGCAGTCATCAAGAACGCACTCGCCTTTGTCGAACGCCTGCCCGGCGTCGAACTGCTGAGTTTTTCCGATGGCACGCCCTTCGCCAGCGAGGCCACCCGCCAATGGCTGGAGGAATGTCGCGCGGCGCAAGGTGGCCAGGCCGGACCCGACGCCTTCGGCAGCGCCCAGGCGCAGGCCCAGGCCGCCACCAATGAGGGTCGGCACGACGAGGCCATGCGGCTGTACCAGAGCTTCATACAGAACACGCACAACCGGCGCGACCAGTTTCGCGCCCGCATTGCCCTTGTGGAGCTGCTGCTGAACGCGCATGGCGACATCGACCCCATGCCTCTGGTCCAGCCCCTGATCGACGACTGCAACGCATTGGGGCTCGCCGAATGGGAGCCCCCGCTGTTTGCCTCGGCCTGGCAGACCATCATCAAGGCCTGCCGCCAGGCCCTGGCCCGACCCGCCCAACATGACGAAGCGGACAAACGCCGCCAAACCGAGCAGCTGCGCCAGCACGCGCTGCAGCAACTCGCCCGCGTCGATTTCCCCGCTGCCACCCGCTTATCTAATTAAAGGAGTATCCCCACCATGCCGATGCCGTGTTATCTCACCGTCTCTGGACAGAATCAGGGCAAGATGGACGGCAGCTGTCAGATCTCCGGCCACGAAGGAAAAATCCTCGTCCAGGCCGTCGATCACACCATCGAGCTGCCCAAATCGATTCAAACCGGGCTGCCCACCGGCCGTCGCATCCACGGCCCGCTGACCATCACCAAGGAGATCGACAAATCCTCGCCGAAGCTGTTCCAGGCGCTCACCTCTGGTGAGCAGCTCACGTCAGCCAAACTCGAGTACTACCGCATTTCGCCGCAGGGCAAGGAAGAGCTCTACTACACCGTCGAAATCAAGAACGCCATCATCACGTCCATGCACAAATTCGTGCCGATGTGCCTGGAGCCGGCCAACAAATCGATGGGACACATGGAAGCCGTCTCATTTACCTATGAGACCATCATCGAGACCTGGACGCCGAATGGCATCGAAGCCCAGGACTCGTGGAATTCACCAAAAGCGTGACGGCCGCCCGGAACCGGGCGGTGAAGACTTCAGAGTGAGAGGGCGGGCCGGCGCATCATGCCGGCCCGGGAATCAGACCGCCGCCACGGCCTCGCGCCGCTTCATGGCGTTCACAATCGCGTTCAGTGCCACGCCATACATCGGCACAAACAGCAGCAGGCTGACGCTCAGCTTGATCACGTAGTCCACCCACGCGATTTCGGGCCAGTTCGCCGCCATGAAGGGATTGGTACTGCGCCAGAAGGCAATGCTGAAGAAGGCCAGGGTA
>JAJUFT010000086.1 GCA_029263615.1 Alcaligenaceae bacterium
AGGAGACTTCATGAAAAGCAAACAGATTCTGGCGACCCTGGTCGCCACCCTGGTCATCGGCAGCGCCCAGGCCGCGCCCGACAAGCCGGAATGCATCGCCCCCGCCAAGCCCGGCGGCGGCTTCGACCTGACCTGCAAGCTGGTGCAGAGCGCGCTGCAGGAAGGCAAGTTCATCGCCGACCCGATGCGCGTGACGTATATGCCCGGCGGCATCGGCGCAGTGGCCTACAACACCGTGATCGCGCAGAAGCCCGATGCGGCCAACGCCATCGTCGCGTTCTCGGGCGGCTCGCTGCTTAACCTGGCCCAGGGCAAGTTCGGCCGCTACAACGTCGACGACGTCCGCTGGCTGGCCGCCATCGGTAGCGACTATGGCGTGGCCATCGTTCGTGACGATTCCCCCTACAAAGACCTCAAGTCGCTGATGGAAGCCTTCCAGGCCGACCCCACCAAGATTGTTCTGGGCGCGGGCGGTTCCGTCGGCAGCCAGGACTGGATGAAGGCAGCCCTGACGGCCAAGGCCGCTGGGGTGGACTACAAGAAGATGCGCTTCGTGGCGTTTGAAGGGGGTGGTGAAGCCCTGACCGCCCTGCGCGGTGGCCACATCCAGGCCTACATGGGCGACGCTGCCGAAGCCCGTACCATGCTCGACGGCGGTGCGCCCATCCGCGTGCTGGCCGTGTTCAATGACCAGCGTCTGCCGGGCACCATGTCCAACATCCCCACTGCCACCGAGCAGGGCTTCGACATCATCTGGCCCATCATTCGTGGTTTCTACGTTGGCCCCAAGGTGACCGACGAGCAATACCAGTGGTGGGTTGAGGCCTTCAACAAGCTGATGCAGACCCCTGAGTTTGCCAAGCTGCAGGAGCAACAGGGTCTGTTCCCTTTCAACAAGACCGGCGCCGAGCTCGACGCCTACGTGAAGGAACGTGTGAAGTTTTACGCCGAGCTGGCCGAGAGCTTCGGTCTGATCAAGAAGTAAGTCACCGCAGCCCGCCACATTCCGTGGCGGGTCTGCTTCACACCCCCGGCACACGGCCAGGCACTTCCCTGGCCGTGTTTCTCCAGTCAGGGGGAAATCAACGGAGAACCATCCACCATGCTGACGCTCAATGACCGTGTATTGGGCATAGCAGCGCTGATTTTTGCAGCGCTGATCACTGCCCTGGGCTACGACCTGGAACCGCCCTTTTCCTATGAACCGGTCGGCCCCAAAGCCTTCCCGCTGTTGCTGGCCCTGATCATCGCCCTGTGTGGCCTGCGCCTTGTCATCAAGGGTGGCGGCGAAGTGGAAGCCAACCCCGCGGGCGCCAACGCCCGCATTGCCGCCATGGTGGCGTATCTGGCCGGTTATGCCTTCCTGTTCCAGTGGATCGGTTTCGTTGCCGCCACCACCATCATGGTGACGCTGATCGGCCGTCTGTTCCAGGCTACCTGGCTGCAAGCCGTCATCGGCGGTGTGGTCATGAGCGTCGGCCTCTTCCTCCTCTTTGACAAGGGTCTGGATGTGGTCCTGCCCACCGGCATACTGGGAGACCTCCTGTGAGCAGTGTTCTCGAATACCTTTCATTGGGCTTCAGCGTCGCATTCACCGCGACCAACCTGCTGGTGGCCGCGATCGGTTCCTTCCTCGGCACCATCGTTGGCGTGCTGCCCGGCCTGGGCCCGATCAACGGCGTGGCCATGCTCGTGCCCATCGCCTTCGCCATGCAGCTGCCGCCCGAAACCGCCCTCATCCTGCTCGCAGCGGTGTACGTGGGTGCCGAGTACGGTGGCCGCATCACGTCCATTCTGATCAACGTGCCGGGTGAAGCCGCGGCCGTGATGACCACCCTCGACGGCTATCCGCTGGCCCGTCAGGGGCTGGCCAGTGTCGCGCTGTCGCTCTCGGCCTGGTCATCCTTCGTCGGCTCGACCATCGCCATCATCGGCATCACCCTGCTTGCTCCCCTGCTCGCGAATTTCGCCGTCGCATTTGGCCCCGCCGAATACTTCGTGCTCATGGTTTTCGCCTTCTGTGCGCTGACCAGCCTGCTGGGCGACGAACCCGTCAAGGGCATTCTGGCAGCCATGCTGGGGCTGTTCATCTCGACCGTCGGCGTCGATGCCAACTCCGGGGTGTACCGTTACACCTTCGATCTGCCCAACCTGGCGGACGGCATCGATTTCGTGGTGGTCGTGATCGGGCTGTTTGCCGTGGCCGAAATGCTGCAGATGCTGGAGAACCTGCTGGGTGGCACGTCCATTGAGGTACCCAAGAGCGAACGCAAGCTGTTCAACCTCAAGGAACTGGCCTTCACCTGGTGGTCGACCGTGCGCAGCGGCGTCACCGGATTCATCATCGGCATTCTGCCGGGTGCCGGCGCCAGCGTGGCATCTGCCGTGGCCTACGCCAATGAAAAGAAGTTGATCGAAGGCAAAGACCCCAATGCCAAGTTTGGACAGGGTGACTTGCGGGGACTCGCCGCGCCGGAAGCCGCCAACAACAGTGCCGCCACCGGCTCGTTCATCCCCATGCTGACGCTCGGCGTGCCGGGCTCCGGAACCACCGCCGTCATGATGGGTGCACTGACGCTGTACAACATCACGCCGGGTCCGGTGCTGTTCGACGCCCAACCGCAGCTTGTCTGGGGCCTGATCGCTTCGCTGTTTGTCGCCAACGTCATGCTGTTCGTGATGAACGTTCCCTTGGTGCGTCTGTTCGCCTCCATGCTGTCAATTCCGCCGCGCCTGCTGGTGCCGGGCATTCTGGCCATCAGTTTCATCGGGGTCTACGCCATCAACGCCACGCGCTTCGACCTGCTGATGGTGGTGGGCATCGGGGTGATCGGCTACTTCCTGCGCAAGATGAATGTACCGATGGCCCCCATGGTGCTGGGGGTGGTGCTGGGCAACATGATGGAACAGAACCTGCGACGTGCGCTGTCCATCACCAACGGCGAAATCTCCATCTTGTTCGAAAGCAAGATTTCCATCACCCTGTGGATTCTTGCCGCCCTGGTTGCCATCGTTCCGCCGCTTTTGCGTAAACTAGCAAGTCGGAAGGCATCAATCCCTGCCAATTGATTGAGTTGTGAACCGCCCGGGCACGTTCCCGGGCGTCGTTCGACTTCGGCCCGGCATTGCATGCGGGCAGGAAACTCCGGCCCGCGCCGGAGTTTTTTTTGCAGCATCCATTCATGACGAACGCTTCGCGCATTTTTCTGGGTCTGATCACCGCCACCGCTGGCGCACTCCTGGCAGTGTGGCTGAACCTGCCCCTGCCCTGGATGATCGGCGCGCTGCTGGCCACGGCCATTTCCAAAATGGGGGGGAGCCCGGGCGTCTCGCACCGGCTCTTTCGCAATGGGGGCCAATGGGTGATCGGCGCCTCGCTGGGGTTGTACTTCACCCCGGACATGGTCCGGCTCATCGGTGTCAACCTTCCCTACATCCTGGCCGGCACCGTGTTCGCCATCGGGCTTGGCGGGCTGGGAACGTACATTCTTCGTACCCTGGGCGGTGCCGACTTCAAGACGGCCTGGTTCGCCAGCGCCATTGGCGGTGCCAGTGAAATGACTTCGCTCGCCGAACGCCACCATGCCCGCGCCGACCTGGTCGCTTCCGCCCATAGCCTGCGCATGCTGATGGTGGTGATCATCATCCCGTTTGCCTTCCGCGCGCTCGACATCCACGGCAACGATGCCTCCGTCCAGGCGCGCGTGGCGTTTTTCGACGCCGGCGGCCTGCTGACCCTCATCGTACTCACCAGCGTCATGGGCGCGGTGTTTCAGCGCCTTCGCCTGCCGAATGCCTGGGTGTTGGGCCCCCTGCTCGCCACCGCCCTGCTGACCAGCCAGGACATCGTCTTCACCCTGCTTCCCGTCGAGCTGACCAACCTGGGCCAGTTGCTGATCGGCTGGTCGCTCGGCGACAAATTCGGCCCGGACTTCTTCCGCAAGGCCCCCCGCTATCTCAGCGTGGTCGCATTGGCGAACACGCTCAACATTCTGCTGGCCTTTGCCTTCGGCTATGTCATCTCGTGGGTGTCGGGCATTGCCTTTCCCACTCTGGTGCTCGGCACCAGCCCCGGCGGGATCGCCGAGATGGCCATCACCGCCAAGGTGCTCATGTTGGGAGCACCGGTCGTCACGGCCTTCCACGTCATCCGCATGGTGGGGGTGCTGCTGGCCACGGGCCCGCTATACCGGGTGCTCGCACGCCGCATGGAGACCTCGTGAGCCGGGCATGCCGCGTCCGGGTCCCACCATGTCATCCCAGTTGCAAGAACGCGGATTCCTCCTTGAAAATCCCGCTTCAAATTTGCCCGATTGAACATTTCCCTCAGGAGTGAACATGTCCCTGTCCACACAGATTCTTGCCGGCATTCGCGTCATCGAGCTGGGGCAGCTCATTGCCGGCCCGTTTGCTGCCAAGACCCTGGCAGATTTCGGCGCTGAAGTCATCAAGATCGAACCACCCGGCCAGGGCGACCCGCTACGCAAGTGGCGCATGTTGCATGAGGGCACCTCGGTCTGGTGGGAAGCGCAATCGCGCAGCAAGAAGTCGGTGTGCGTGGACCTCCGCCAGCCCGAGGGCCAGGACATTGTGCGCCGACTCGCCGCAGAAGCCGACGTACTGATCGAGAATTTCCGGCCGGGCACCATGGAAAAATGGGGGATGTCCTGGGAAGCCCTGCATGCATTGAACCCGCGTCTGATCATGCTGCGGGTGTCCGGCTACGGCCAGAACGGCCCGCGCGCCCAGGAGCCGGGGTTTGCCGCCGTGGGCGAAGCCTTTGCCGGCCTGCGTTACCTGAATGGTGAACCGGGCCGGGCGCCGGTACGTGCCGGCCTGTCCCTGGGCGACACCATTGCCGGCCTGCATGGGGCACTGGGCGTTCTGCTGGCGCTCTATCAGCGCGATGCCCGGGGCGGCCAGGGTCAGATGATCGACGCCGCCCTGTATGAAAGCCTGTTCAACCTGACTGAAAGCCTGTTGCCGGAATATTCGGTGTTCGGTGCCGTGCGGCAACCAGCCGGAGCAGCCCTGCCCGGCATCGCACCTTCCAATGCCTACCGGTGCCATGACGGCAGCTATGTGCTGATTGCCGGCAATGGCGACGCCATCTTCCAACGCCTGATGCATTGCATCGGGCGGCCCGACCTGGCCAACGACCCCTCCCTCGCGCACAATGACGGCCGCGTCGCCCGGGTCGAGGAAATTGATGCCGCCATTGAAGCCTGGACGCGGGCGCAGACCGACATCGACGCCATGCTCGAGGCGCTGAAGCAGGCCGGCGTGCCGTCCGGCCGGATCTATTCCATCCGCGAGATCGCCGAAGAGCCGCATTACCGCGCACGCGGTGCCATCACTTCCGTGAAGGCCGCCAGCGGCATCGAGGTGGAGATGCCGGCGGTGTTCCCGGTGCTGTCGGACAACCCGGGCGGCATTCGTCACAGGGCCCCGACCCTGGGGGAACATACCGACGCCGTGCTGGCCGAGGCCGGCTTCGACGCACAAACGCTTGCCGATCTGCGTCGGCGCGGCATTCTCGCCTGACCGTTGCCTACCGCTGAAGGGACGAAGGGCCTCCGTCTCGGTATGAGGCTTGCTGCTCGCCGGGGAGCCCTCGCCCTGAGGGTTGTCGGAATTCACGTTGGAGCCCGTTCATGCACTCTGTTACTGCTTCCCTTCGAAACGAGCCCGGCCGGGGCGCCGGCTACCTGTTGGCACTTTTCCTGATGCTGGCCAGCCTGCTCCTTAGCCCTCTGAGCGAGGCCGCCAGCCCCGACGGTGCCGGTGATCAGGTCGTCGTCCGGGGCCTGCTCGATGCCATGGCCAAGAACGATTACCAGGCCTTCACGGGTCAGGGGACACCGGAGTTCGCGGCCATCGAAGAAGCCCAGTTCAATCAGGTGGCCCAATCCCTGGCGCCACGCCTGCAGCAAGGCTACACGGTGGACTACATGGGCCAGCTGCGCCAGCAAGGTCTGGATATCTCCGTATGGAAGGTCAGCTTCCAGGATCAGGGCGACGACCTGCTGGCCACACTCAATGTCCAGAATGGTCGCGTGGGTGGGTTCTTTCTGCGCTGATCGCGCCCCCGCCTGCTATGCTGGGAGCGTCTTCCCACCCTGTTGCACTGCTCCCTGACATGAGCCCTCTGGACGACCCCCACGACATCAAGGCGCTGGCGGCAGCCGTTGCGCTGCTGGAAGCCCCCTCCTTCACCATCCGGATGGCGAACCTCGTCGGCACCCCGGTGGAGTGGGCGCTGGACCGACTGCCGGGATCCAGCGCCGAAGCCATCCAGAAAGCCATTCGCCTGGCACTGAACAAAGCCGTCGCGGGCGCCTTGCGTACCATGGACGACACCGCCTGCGGCTCCGCCCGCCCCAAAACCCATACCGCACTGGCGGCGGCCTCGGGCGCACTGGGCGGTTTTTTCGGCATCAAGGGCACCCTGGTGGAATTGCCCGTGACCACCACCATCATCATGCGGTCGGTGGCAGACATCGCCCGCAGTGAAGGCTTTCTGATCCGGGATCCGCTCGTACAGGCCGACTGCATCCAGGTCTTCGCCCTGGGTGGGCGCAGCACCGAAGACGACGCGGCCGATTCCGCCTACTATGCCGCGCGCGTCGGCCTGAGCGAAATTTCCCGCGAAACGGGGCGGTTGCTGGTGGAAGGGGCGGCCCGGCATGCCGCGGGGGCAACGGCGCAGGGTATCCAGTTCACCCCCGGCCAGGTGGCCGCATGGCTGGCCCAGATCATTGAAGCGGTGGCACAACGATTTGGCATCAAAGTCACTGAAAAGCTCGCCTTGCAGGCTGCGCCGGTGTTGGGCGCCGTCAGCGGTGCAGCCATCAATGCCCTGTTCATCTCCCATTATCAGGATATGGCACGGGGCCATTTCGTGGTTCGGCGCCTCGAGGAAAAATATGGGGTCGACGAGATCCGTGAGGCTTACGCTCGCCTCCAGAACCGCGCGACGGTCAAGCCCTGATTGGCCGGCAGGGCCGATCATTCCGGGGCGGGCCGGGGAATTGCCTGCTCTGTCCACGCATTTGCGTTAATCTGTCAGGTCAATCATTCAGGAGCATTTCCCATGGCACGAGCCTCTGCCCGTCATATCCTCGTCGACACCGAAGCCAAGTGCAATGAGCTGAAACAGGCCATTGAAAACGGCGCTGACTTCGCTCAGCTTGCCAAAGAAAATTCCCGTTGCCCCTCCAGTCGTGACGGCGGTGCCTTGGGCACCTTCGGTCGGGGCGAGATGGTGCGGGAATTTGATGAAGTCGTGTTCAGCGCGCCCGTGGGCGTCGTCCAGGGTCCGGTCAAGACCCAGTTCGGCTACCATCTGGTTGAAGTGACCGAGCGTCAGGACTGACCCGGACACCCACTCACGCGCACTGCGCGTTCCCGGGGTTTTCTACAATGAAGGGCCGGCCATTTTCGAAAGATGTGGGCCGGCCCTTCATTTTTCAGGAGTATCGTCTGTGATCTGGAACTGTCTCATCATTGAGGACGACCGGGAAAACGCCCAATACATCGCTGACGGCTTCCGCGAGCTGGGTCATTGGCCGGTGATCTGCCATGATGGGGTGGAAGGCCTGCACAGAGCTTCCACCGAACCCTGGGACCTCATCATCCTGGACCGCATGCTGCCCAACCAGGTTGATGGCCTCACGATTCTGACCAAACTCCGTGCGGCAGGCATCAAGACCCCGGTGATCGTGCTAAGCGCGTTGACTGCGCTGGATGAACGCGTCAAAGGTCTCAAGCTGGGCGGTGACGACTATCTGACCAAGCCCTTTGCGCTCATCGAACTGCTGGCCCGGGCCGAAGCCCAGGTCCGCAGTTCGCGCAGTAGCCGCAATGAGCGCGTGCTGGAGTATGCCGACCTGCGTTACGACCTGACCATTCCCCGCGTCAGCCGGGCCGGGAAGATTCTGAACCTGCAACCTCGCGAAAGCCGGCTGCTGGCCTACATGATGACCCATCCGGACCAAGTGCTGACCCGCGCCATGCTGCTGGGGGCCGTGTGGGGGTACCAGTTCAACCCGCAGACCAACGTGATCGACGCCACAGTGAGCCGCCTCCGGCAAAAGGTGGACGGCGACTTCTCGCCGCCGCTCATCCACACCGTGCGAGGCGTCGGATACCGCTTCTCGGCCGACCCGGGCGGAAAGGCCCGTCCTGATGACGCCCATGCGCTTCATGCCTCTTGACCGACTGCTGAGTGGCTGGCAGCGGCTCTGGGGCTCGGTTGCGTTCCGGCTAACGCTCAACTACAGCCTGCTTGCCGTCGGTACCACGGCGTTCCTGCTCATTTTCGCCTACGGCAAGATCGTCGACCTGCTGCAGATCCAGTATGCGCGCCAGGTCACGTTGGCCGTCAACCGTCTCACCGCCCATCACGACGCCTACGGCCTGACGGCGTTGCAGCTGGAAATCGAAGAGCTGCTGTCCGACCAGACCGATATCGACACCGAGATGTATCTGCTGCGCTCCCCGGAGGGCCTTCGTCTGGTGGGCAATCTGCAACTATTGCCGGTCGACGACATTGACCCCTCGATTTCCGCCACGGAATTGCTGGCCGAAGCGCAGGCGCCCATTCTGTTGAACGTCTTGCGGGAAGGCATGCCCATCACGGGCCTGCTCACCCTGCGAGAGCTGGGCGACGGCAGCGTGCTGATCGTGGGCCGCGACATCGCCGACATGCGCGAGATCCAGGCGCTGATCGGCAACGCGGTGATTGCCGCCACGCTGGTGGCCGTCTTCCTGGTGTTGATCGGCACGACCATCTTCCGCCGCGAATTGCGCAACCGGGTGCAGGCCATTCGCGACACGGCCCTGCGCGTGGGGACCGGCGAACTCACCCGCCGCGTACCCGATGCCGCCGAAATCGATGAGTTCGTCCAGCTGCGCTATGACATCAACTACATGCTGGACCGCATCGAGAACCTCATGACCGGCGTGCGCAACGTGTCGGACTCCATTGCCCACAACTTGCGCACGCCCCTCGCCCGCGTCCTGGCACGACTGGACAAGGCACGTCATGGAAACCAGGACCGTGAAAGCCTGATCGCGGCCATGGACGCCGCCTCCGTGGAGATCATGGAGCTCATCAACGTGTCGGAAAAACTGCTGCTCATTGCAGAAGCCAATTCTGGCCTGCAACGGCAGAATTTCTCGCCCGTCCCCCTCGCCGCCCTGATGGAAGATGTCTGTGAGCTGTACGAACCGGCTGCAGCAGAAAACGACATCACCCTGTCCTGCACGGCAGAGCCCGTCTGCGTGCAGGCCGACCCAGACCTGCTGGTGAGCGCCATCACCAACCTGTTGGACAACGCCTTCAAGTATGCAGGAGCCGGCTCATGCATTGCACTGGAGGCCGGCCGGCGCCAGGGCGTGGCCTGCGTCAGCGTGCGCGACGATGGCCCGGGGGTGCCGGAAGAAGAGCTGGGCCGCTTGGGCACGCGTTTCCACCGGCTGGAACAATCCCTGCCCGGCTTCGGCCTGGGTCTGGCCTCGGTATGTGCGATCGCCGCCCTGCATGGGGGCCGCGTCGAATTCGAAAACGCCAGACCCGGGCTCAAGGTCACCCTTCTGCTTCCAAACATTACAGAACCGTAATGTGATGGTAATGAAAGCGTCGCGCACGGCCGCAGACGCTCTCCTAATATGCCGGATGCGTTGAAACAAGGAGGCATCTGGTGAATATCAGAATCAAGAATCAGCAGGACTTCTGGTCCGGCGTGATGTTCGTGCTGGTGGGAATTGGTTTCGCTCTGGGCGCGACCAAGTACTCCATGGGCACAGCCGCGCGCATGGGACCAGGCTATTTCCCCTTCTGGCTGGGCACCTGCCTGGCCGTGCTGGGGGCATTCGTTGCGCTGGGCGCCACGTCCAGCAAGGCGGAGGAGACCACGGTCGAGAAATTCGACTGGCCGATCGTCTTCATTCTACTGGGCAGTGTGGTCCTGTGCGGACTCCTGATGAACTACCTGGGCGTGTATATCAGCGTCTTCCTTCTGGTGTTCATCAGCAGCTTTGCAAGCCACGTCTTCAACTGGAAAGTCGCCGCCATCACGGGTCTGTGCCTGGTCATCTTCGTCTGGGCGGCATTCATCAAAGGCCTGGGACTGATCTTCCCCCTGTGGCCCTCGTTCATGGGCTGACCCGGGAGCATCTGAAAAATGGAACTGTTTGACAACCTCATACTGGGCTTTTCTGTCGCCCTCACCTGGGAAAACCTGGCGTACTGTCTGCTGGGCTGTCTGCTGGGCACCTTGATCGGCGTGCTGCCCGGCATCGGCCCCGTGCCGACCATCGCCATGCTGCTGCCCATCACCTATGTGCTGCCGCCCACCGCCGGCCTCATCATGCTGGCCGGCATCTACTACGGTGCCGCCTACGGCGGCTCCACCACCGCCATTCTGGTCGCCCTGCCCGGCGAAACGTCCGCGGTCGTGACCGTGCTGGACGGGCACCAGATGGCGCGCAACGGGCGGGCTGGTGCGGCACTGGCCATTTCTGCCCTGGGCTCCTTCTTTGCCGGCTGCGTCACCACTTTCCTGATTGCCGGCTTCGCTCCGCCCCTGGCCGAAATTGCATTCAAGTTCGGACCGGCCGAATACTTCTCGCTGATGGTGCTGGGCCTGATCGGTGCCGTGGTGCTGGCTTCCGGCTCGCTGCCCAAGGCCATCTGCATGATCTTCCTGGGTCTGCTGCTGGGCATGGTGGGCACCGACGTGAACTCCGGCGTGGCCCGCTTCGACTTCGGCATTCCCGAACTGCAGGACGGCATCGACTTCGCCGTGGTTGCCATGGGCGTATTCGGTTTCGCCGAAATCATGACCAACCTCGAACTGCGCGACCAGCGTGTGGACCTGACCGACAAGGTCGGCCAGCTTTACCCGAACAAGCAGGAGTTCAAGGAAGCCTGGCCTGCCGTCGTGCGAGGCACCGCCATCGGGTCGGCCCTGGGCATTCTGCCCGGTGGGGGCGCCGTGTTGTCTTCGTTCGCGTCCTACACGCTCGAGAAGAAACTCTCCAAGGAACCCGAGCGCTTCGGCAAGGGCCACCCCGCAGGCGTGGCCGGCCCCGAATCCGCCAACAACTCCGGTTCGCAGGCCTCGTTCATTCCGCTGCTCACCCTGGGGATTCCCGGCAACGCCGTGACCGCCCTGATGATCGGCGCGATGACCATCCACAACATCCAGCCCGGCCCGCAGGTCATGACCAGCCACCCCGAACTGTTCTGGGGC
>JAJUFT010000122.1 GCA_029263615.1 Alcaligenaceae bacterium
AGGGGGTCGCCCACCCGGATCTGTGACGCGCCCTTGACCAGTTTCTCGACGAGTGCGTCGTGGACACTGCGCTGGACCAGCAAGCGGGAACCCGACACACAGCTCTGGCCGGCGCCCGAGAAAATTGCCGCTTGAGCGCCCAGGCAGGCGCGATCCAGATCGGCGTCTTCGAACACGATGTTGGCCGACTTGCCGCCCAGTTCCAGCACGCAGGGCACCAGATATTGCGCTGCCGTGGCGGCAATGCGGGCGCCGGTCGGGACCGACCCCACGAACACGACCTTGCCCACCGCGCCTGTTGGCAAGGCCGCTTCCATCGCCACCTGTCCATGACCGGCCAGTACATTGACCAGGCCACGCGGCGCTCCGGCCTGCTCGATCAGCGCCGCCAGCGCAAGCGAGCTGAAGGGCGTGAGTTCGGAGGGCTTGAGCACCACGCCATTGCCCATGGCGATGGCCGGCGCAATCTGCCAGCCAGCAGTGAAAATGGGGGCATTCCAGGGCGTGATCTGCAGCACGACCCCGATGGGTTCGCGCCGCGTGTAATTGAAGTGGCCACTGGGAACGGGGATGACCTCGCCGTGGAGCTTGTCCGTCCACCCTGCGTAGTACTCGAACATCTCGGCCACGCGCTGCACCTCGGCCCGACAGTCCCGTACCGGTTTGCCGCTGGTGGCAGCTTCGAGCTGGGCCAGGGCCTCGGCACGATCCCGGATGCGCTGACCGATGGCGTTCATGACGCGACCACGCTGGGCATGGCTCAAGGCCGCCCAGGCCTGCTGCGCCTCCCGGGACGCGGCCACCGCCGCTTCAACCGTGGCGGGGCTCATGTCGGCGTAGCGCAAGGTCTCTTCCCCGGTAGCGGCGTCGCGCAACACAATGTCTTCGCCGCTTCCGGAACGCAGTGCGCCCCCGACCAGGGAGGCCGGCTCCTTCGCGCCGGAGAAGAATTCACCAAAGGTCTGCACGATACGCTGTTGCAGTGGGGTCATTGAACTCATTGATTCGGCTCCACGAAATCGACAATGCGGTTGAAGTCCTCGTCATCGGCCAGCGCCGCAGCCGATTCCGCCCACAGACGCAGGGCCTCGTTCGACAGGGGGGCGCTCGCGCCGCTCTTGGCAATCATCTCGGCCGCAAGGCGCAAATCCTTGCGCATCAGCTTCATGGTGAAGCCGGAATTGAAGGCGCCATTAAGTATCCAGGTGGGGCAATTGACCTCCGTCACCCCGCTGCGCCCCGAACCGGCATTGACGCCATCCAGAATCTGCTCGATGTCCAGCCCTGCCGCACGTGCCACCCGAATGGCCTCGCCCACGGCAACCAGGTTGATGCCACAGAGCAGATTGTTGAACAGTTTGGCGCTGTGACCGGCCCCGACCGGGCCCACGTGCACACGCTTGCCCGTCAGGGCATCCAGCACCGGGGCCAATGCTTCAATATCCGCGGCGTCCCCGCCGAGCAGCATGGTCATGTTGCCGGCGTGCGCGGCCTTGGGCCCACCACTGACCGGGCCGTCCACCAGCCGCAGGGGGCTGCCTTCAAGCGCCCGGGCAATGCGCTGGGTGCTGGCCGGGTCGGCCGTGGACGTATCCAGCAGGATCTGTCCCGGCCGCGCGTGACGGCGCAGCCCGCCCTCGCCCAGCACCACCTGTTCGATGATGTCCGAATTGGGCAGGGACAGGACGAACACATCGGCCTCGGCCGCTACCGCCTCCAGGCTGTCCAGCAGCACCACACCGGCCTGTTCCAGTTCGGCACGCGCTCGCGTGGCCGGGTCGTGCCCGACTACCTCCAGCCCGGCCCGGCGGGCCGACAGGGCCATGCCGGCGCCCATGTTTCCCAAACCAATGATTCCAAGCTTCATGTGACTTCTCCGTCAGCGCTCAGATGGAATGCACGAAGAACTGTGCGATGGCCGCAGCGGCAAGGAACACGCCGGCGTTGGCCAGCAGCGAGACCACCACGATGCGCCAGCCCAGACGGCGGAACGCCGGCACATCTTTGGCCAGCGAAAGGCCGGCAAAGGTCAGCATGGGGGTGATCATCGCCAGGAAGTTGACTTTGCCGGTCAAGGCGGCCACTTCGGCGGAATACGGCGTGGCGGGGAAGGTCATGGCCATGGCGATGAAGGAAATCCAGCACACGGCCGGCAGCTTGCGCCCCGTCACGTGGTAGATCAGGTCGCCGATCATCACGGCGACGATGATGAGAACCACGCCGGGCAAGGCTTCGAGCATGGGCACGCCAAAGCCGATGCGGTTGCCGATCAGCACCATCAGGCCCACGAGCGCCCAGCAGGCGAAACGCATGCCGATGCCCAGATAGGGCGTATGCACCACCGCGCCTTCGGCCTCGGCGGCCGCCTGGGCCTCGACAGACTGCTTGCTTTCACGACCGATGATGGGTTCGAGAATGCGATAGGCGTACACCGCCAGGGGCAACGACACGAAGAGCGTCAGATAGGTGCCGACGGTGGTGGCGATGAGGTTGGCGGCCGCAGCAAAGGTGGCCACGTCCTTGGCCATCTCGGGTGTCTGCTGGGCGGCAATGGCCCCCACGGCGGCAGCCGTCATGCTCCCCGAGCCCACACCCGCCCCCATGGCCAGGGCCAGCGGGTGGAAGATGTCCAGGCTGGTGACGAAGCCTGCCAGCAGCGAGATGAAGATGGCGCCGATCAGGGTCCCGGTGATGTACTCGGCCAGCACGCCACGCCCTTCCGGTGAATCCATGCCGAACCGCTCGCCAATGATGGCCAGCCCCGGCTCGCGCCCGATGGAAAAGGTCGCCCCGATGGCTTCACGCTTGATGCCCAGCAGCAGCGCCACGGGCATGCCCAGCAGAATGCAGCCGACGAGGTTGCCCACTTCCTGAAGTGCCAGGGCCCAGCCTGCTTCAGCCAGCTTGGGCAGGGAGCCCCCCACCAGCAGCCCCAGCTTGGCGATGAAGAGGAACAGCGAAGTGGAAAGAATGGCGGCGGCCAGATGCTGGCTTTCCAGGCTCAGCTTGAGTGCCCCCGGCATGGCCTTGCGGGCCAGGCCCAAGGTCAGGCCGATCAGCAGGGCCCAGATCATGGGCAACAACACAACCTTGCCGACGCCCAGCTCGATGGGCAGGGGCCCGAGCCACTCGGATATCGAAGAAATGATCAATGCCAGAATGAATATCTGCACGATGTTTGCGTTGCCCGACCTACCTTGGTGTGTGTCCGCGTTCACGGTTTTTCTCCTTTTATGCGCCTACAGGCGACGGGGCACATGCCCTCTCCCACTAGAATAGCGGCTAACTATAGCAACGGCACATGCACAAACCCGCGCGACTTTGTTCTAATAATTAGAACAAGTTGCGACATTCAGCTTAATGTAAGCATGCCTCATTTCCAGGACTCCCGCTGCGTCTATCTGTATGAAGCGGCCATGCGCGGCACCATACGCGCGGCAGCCGAACGTCTGGGCGTGGCGCCATCGGCGGTCAGCCGCCAGATCAGCCTGCTGGAAGACGAATTGGGCACCATCCTGATTGAGCGTCACCGCAGTGGCGTCGTGCCCACCGAAGCAGGCCAGCTGATGATCGATTACTACCGGCAGCATGCCGCACACCGCTACGACATGATGGCCAAGATCGACGCCTTGCGTGGCCTTCAGAAAGGCTCCGTGTCGGTCGTGTGCGGGGAAGGATTCGCCGAAAACATGATCACCGGGCCCGTTCGGGAGTTTCATCGGGACCATCCCGGCATCGCCATTTCGCTGGAGATCACGGGCACCACCGAAATCATGCGTCGGGTGACGGAGGATGAAGTCGAGATCGGCCTGGTCTATTACGCGCCGGCCGATGCGCAGATCGTGTCGCGACGCTCCGCCCATCAGCCCATGTTTGCCATCGTCGGGCCGAACAACCCCTTGCGGTACGCGTCAGGCACGACACTGTCGGAATTGCAGGAGTGGCCCATCGCCCTGCTCAAGGGTGTGTACGGCATCCGCCAGATCATCGAGGACGCGGAACGCGAAGAACGCGTGCGCCTGCACCCCACGCTGACCACCAACCTGATCAGCGTGCTGGCGAGTTTTGTCGCGAACGACCAGGGTGTTACGCTGCTGCCCCCGTTCTCAGTGGCCACGGCCATCAAGAACGGGGAGCTCCATGCAGTGCCGGTGAAGAACGCAGCGTTGCAGAATGCGGAAGTTCAGCTCATCACGCGGGCCGGCCGCCACCTCTCGCCCGCCGCCAACCGTTTCCTGCAGTACTGCATGCGTGGAATGCAGGCCTTCGAGGCGTTCAAACCGGCGTGATGCCCGCGCCTCCGGCACCCCCGACACGGTACACGTGTCAGCGTACCGGCAATCCGGGTGGAGCCCGGCCCGGAAAGGCGGCTCAGACGTTGAACAGCGATTGTGACTGCAAGTCATTGAATGAACAGTTCACCATGCTGCTCCATTAAAAAATATACTCATGTTTGTACTCAAAAAACTCAGCATTGAGTACGTTCAACCCTGATCTGGCGCCGTTGCGCCGGCTCGGATTCAACTTTCCAGGCGCCTGCGACAGGCATCAATGGTGGATTTGATCTGCTGCGCCAACATCTGCCTAATCGGAGCAC
>JAJUFT010000048.1 GCA_029263615.1 Alcaligenaceae bacterium
GCAACCTCGAGCCGGGCAACCTGCCGAAGAATTTTGAATCGTCAGGGATTGCAGGCGGCAAGGCCATCAGCGCCCTGTTTGCGTCGCACCCGCCGATCGAGTCGCGCATTTACGCACTTCAGGCCCTGCAACGCATCTGACGTCAATCCAGCAGGCGGTCGAACCATTCGACCGCCTTGGCCCAGGCATCGCGGGCATCAGCCGGGTTGTAGCTGGGGCGGTAGTCGGCGTAGAAAGCATGGCCGGAATCCGGATAGACCTCGATGCGCGAAGCACGAGCCGCTTCGGAACCCTGCGCCAACGCAGCCTGCATGCGATGCACGTCTTCCAGCGGTATGCTGGCGTCCTGTCCGCCATAAAGCCCCAGCACGGGCGCATGCAGCCGGTCGACGACATCAATCGGGTGTTCCTTCTGGGTGGGGCTGTGGCCGGTCACCAATTTTCCATACCAGGCCACGGCCGCCTTGCAGGCCGGGTTGTGCGCGGCATAGAGCCAGGTGAGGCGCCCCCCCCAGCAGAAGCCGGTCACCCCCAGCTGGGTGACATCCGCCCCCTGAGCCGCCGCCCATTTCACGCCTGAATCGAGATCGCGCAGTACCTGTTCATCGGGCACTTTGGAAACGATATCCTGAATGAGCTGCGCGATGTCGGTGTACTGGCTGGCATCACCCTGTCGCTGATAGAGCTCCATGCCCAGCGCCATATATCCCTCATGCGCCAGGCGCCGGCATACATCCTTGATGTGCTCATGCAGGCCGAAAATTTCCTGAATGACCAGAATAAGTGGCGGCCTTTCCACCACCGCCGGAGCAGCGTAGTACGCCGACATGGTGCCGCCCTGCACGGGAACCTCGGCCATGCCCTGGCGCAAGCCGTCGGAGTTGGTCAAGATCGTGTTGTCGCCATTTCCGGTGATCTTCGAATAGCTCATGCGCTTCCCTTCCCTGTTCCAGGCACCATCGCCGCCGTGGTGCATTCCTGAAACAACGTAGCAACATATCTTCGCTTCGTCCATTGGGAGCAATCCGATTGCAGCGGGGGCGCTTCGGCCCCACGCCGCAAGCCGGCGCCGGCTAGTGTGCCTGTTCCCAGTTGCTGCCCACGCCGACTTCTGCCACCAGCGGAACGTTCAACGTCGCCACCGACGACATGAGGTCGGGCAGGCTGGCCGCCACCGTCTCGACCTCGTCAGAGGGCACGTCAAGCACCAATTCGTCATGTACCTGCATCACGAGCTTGGCCTGCATGCTTTCGCGGCGCAGCCAGTCATCGACGGCCACCATGGCCATTTTGATGAGATCGGCGGCCGTACCCTGTACCGGCGCATTGATGGCCGCCCGTTCGGCCGCCGCCTTCCGTGGCCCCTTGGCGCCCCGCAGATCGGGCAGCCAGATGCGGCGCCCGAACACGGTTTCCACGTAGCCCTGCTCGGCGGCCTGGCTGCGGATGCGGTCCATGTACGCCGCCACGCCGGGGTAACGCATGAAATACCGGCTGATGTAGGCCTTGGCCGCATCGCGCGTGATGTTAAGGTTGGCGGCCAGACCGAACTCGCCCATGCCGTAGATGAGACCGAAATTGATGGCCTTGGCCGCGCGACGCTGTTCTGATGTGACCTCTTCCAGCTTGACGCCGAAGACTTCGGATGCCGTGGCCCGGTGAATGTCCAGATTCTCCCTGAAGGCCCGCTTGAGGTTCTCGTCGTCCGACATGTGCGCCATGACGCGCAGCTCGATCTGCGAGTAGTCGGCAGAGACGATCTTGCCGTCGGTCGCCACAAAGGCCGTCCGGACGCGCCGCCCCTCGGCCGTGCGCACGGGAATATTCTGCAGATTGGGGTCGGACGAGGCCAGCCGCCCGGTGATCACCGCGGCCTGCGAATAGCGCGTGTGCACGCGCTGGGTGGCCGGATTGATCATCTTCGGCAGCTTGTCGGTGTAGGTCGACTTGAGCTTGGCCAGCGCCCGGTACTCGAGGATGAGGGCAGGCAGGGGGTAGTCGAGCGCCAGCTTGCTGAGGACCTCTTCATCGGTGGAAGGCGCCCCGCTCGCCGTTTTCCGGACGACCGGAAGCTGCATGCGCTGGAAGAGAATCTCGCCCAGCTGCTTGGGCGAATTCAGGTTGAAGGGCTGGCCGGCCAGCTCATAGACCTTGCACTCGAGTTCCAGCATCTGCTGGCCGAGCTCGTGGCTCTGCATGGCCAGCACATGGGCGTCCAGGCGCACGCCGTTGCGTTCGATGGTGGTCAGCACCTCGGAACAGCGGATCTCCAGCTGATAGATGCGTTCCAGACCGGGCTCTGCAGCGATGCGAGGCCGCATGATCTGATGCAGCTGCCAGGTGAAATCGGCGTCCTCGCAGGCATAGTGGGCCGCCCTGTGGACTTCCACCTCATCGAAGCAGATCTGTTTCGCCCCTTTCCCGCAGATCTCCTCATAGCTGGTGCCGCCCCGCCCCAGGTAGCGTTCCCCCAGCTCCTGGAGATTGACCCGACGGTGCGACTCCAGCACGTAGGACTGCAACATGGTGTCTTCGGTGACGCCAGCCAGACGGATCCCTTCATTGGCCAACACATGCGAGTCATACTTGGCATTGTGCAGCAGCTTGGGCGCATCGGCATCTTCCAGCCAGGGGCGCAGACGCTCCAGCACCATGAGCTTGTCGAGCTGCGGCACGGCATCGGGACCGCGGTGTGCCAGGGGGATATAGCAGGCAACACCGCCGGCAGTGGCCAGGGAAATGCCCACCAGACGCGCCAGCATGGGATCCAGCGAGGTCGTTTCCGTATCCATGGCGACCAGTTCGGCTTCGCGGATGGCCGCCAGCCACTTCTCGAGCGCCTGGCCATCGAGCACGGTCTCGTAATCGATGGTGGGCGGTGGGGGCGGCGCATCAAGTGCCACGCGGGCGTCCTGTTGAGGAATCCGCTCCGGGTCACCGGTCAGCTCCCGCAGCCAGCTGCGGAAGCCATAGCGCTCGAAGAGTTCGATCAGCGTGTCGCGATCGACCTCCCGCGGCACCAGCGATTCCAGCCCCCCGTTGATGTCGGTCTCGCAATCGATCTTGATGGTGATCAGCTGCCGGGTGAGCGGAAAGTGGGGGATGGTGTTGCGCAGGTTCTCGCCGGCCACTCCTTTGATCTTGTCGGCATTTGCGATGAGGGCGTCGAGGGAGCCGTATTCATTCAGCCATTTGGCCGCCGTCTTGGGCCCGACCTTGGGCACCCCCGGCACGTTGTCGACGGTATCGCCGACAAGCATGAGATAATCGACGATCTGGCTCGGTTCGACGCCAAACTTCTTGCGTACGCCTTCGATATCCAGCCGCTCGCCGTTCATGGTGTTCACCAGTTCGACATGCTCGTTCACGAGCTGGGCGAGGTCTTTGTCGCCCGTCGAAATGATGGTGTGCACGCCTCTGCTCGTCGCCTGGCAGGCCAGCGAACCGATGATGTCGTCGGCCTCCACGCCCGGCACGGCGATGACCTTCCAGCCCATGGCGGCCACCGCCTTGTGGATGGGCTCGATTTGTGCTGAAAGGTCCTCGGGCATGGACGGCCGGTGTCCCTTGTAGTCGGGATACAGTTCTTCACGGAAAGTCTTGCCCCGGGCGTCGAACACGCAGGCAGCGTAGTCTGCCTTGTAATCGGAAATCAGTCTCCGTAACATGGAGATGACCCCATACAGGGCGCCGGTCGGCTCGCCTTTTGCATTGCGCAAATCCGGCATGGCGTGGAAGGCCCTGTAGAGGTAGCTGGACCCATCAACAAGTAACAAGGTTTTTTTCATGTCCAATAGAATTGTCCGTTTACCGGCGACTCAGCAGATTCCCCGGATTATGTCAGAGATGGAAGCTGCTGCGGAAACACTCCAGGAAATGGGCTGGGGTGTGAGCGTGTTCGGAAGCGCGCGCCTGCGCCCGGGCTCTCCCTACTACGAACTGGCCGAAAAACTCGGACGCCGCCTGGCCGAAGCCGGCCTGACCGTGATCGCCGGCGGCGGGCCCGGCATCATGGAAGCCGCCAACAAGGGCGCTTTTGAAGCCGGTGGGCACAGCGTGGGTCTGAACATCACGCTGCCGCGTGAACCCCACAACAACCACTATCAAACGCACAGCCTGCAGTTCGATTATTTCTATTCGCGCAAGGCAACTTTCGTGATGCACAGCGCCGCCTACGTTGCCCTGCCGGGCGGCTTCGGCACGCTGGATGAACTTTTCGAGGTCACCACCCTCGTTCAGACAGGCAAGATACCACACGCGCCCATCGTGTTGATCGGCACCGAGTTCTGGGCCGGTCTGCTGGGCTGGGTGAAAGACCAGCTTCTGGCCAATGGCCTCATCAGTCCGGGCGACATGGATCTCTTCTTCGTGAGTGATGACATCGATGCCGTGATGGACCACATCAGCACACACTGCATCGACTGCTTCCGGCGCGACGAAGAACCCACCCTGCCCATCGAACGGGAAAGCAATCCCGTCTGAAGGCAGGCGCGCCCGTCCGGGCAAAGAAATTGGCCGCCTCCTGGGCGGCCAATTTGCTTGGACAAGGCGGGGATCAGGCGGCGGAACCGGCCTCGCGCGCCATACGGCGGCGCTCGTGTTCCTGCAGGTAACGCTTGCGCAGACGGATCGACTTGGGCGTGACCTCGACCAGTTCATCGTCATCAATGAACTGCACGGCATACTCGAGCGTGAGCTCAATCGGCGGCACCAGATCGATGTGCTCATCCTTGCCGGACGCCCGGACGTTGGTGAGCTTCTTCTCGCGAATCGGATTCACCACCAGGTCGTTGTCGCGGCTGTGAATGCCGATGATCATGCCCTCATAGAGCGGGTCCTGCGGGCTGACGAACATGCGGCCGCGTTCCTGAAGCTTCCACAGGGCGTAAGCCACGGCCTGGCCGTCGTCCTGGCTGATCAGCACGCCATTGCGACGCTCACCCAGGGCACCTTCCTTCACCGGACCATAGTCGTCGAAGATGTGGCTCATGATCCCGGTGCCTCGGGTCAGGTTGAGGAAGTCACTCTGGAAGCCGATCAGGCCCCGGGCCGGAATGCGGTATTCCAGACGCGTGCGACCGCGGCCGTCGGCCACCATGTCCAGCAACTCGCCCTTGCGGCGGCCCAGCTCTTCCATCACGCTGCCCTGATGGCCGTCTTCGACATCCACGGTCAGCATTTCATAGGGTTCCATGCGCTGGCCGTCGATCTCCTTGAACATGACGCGCGGACGGGAAACCGCCAGCTCATAGCCTTCGCGGCGCATGTTCTCGATCAGAATGGTCAGGTGCAGTTCGCCACGGCCGCAGACTTCGAAGACCGTTTCGTCAGGGGTGTCATTCACGCGCAGCGCCACGTTCGACTTGAGCTCCAGCTCGAGCCGTTCGCGAATCTGGCGGCTGGTGACGAACTTTCCTTCGCGCCCGGCCAGAGGCGAGGTGTTCACCATGAAGTTCATGGTGAGCGTGGGTTCGTCAATGCGCAGCATCGGCAGCGGTTCGGGCTTGGCCGGATCCATGACGGTGCAGCCGATGCCCAGATCCTCGATGCCGTTGATCAGCACGATGTCGCCGGCTTGCGCCTCGTCCACCAATTCGCGCTCCAGGCCCTTGAACTTCATCACCTGGTTCACGCGGCCCTTGAAGGGCTTGCCCTCCGGGCCGAACTGCACGAGCACATCCTGCGCTGCGCGCAAACGGCCGCGGTTAATGCGGCCCACGCCGATCTTGCCAACGTAGCTGTTGTAGTCCAGCGAGATGATCTGCATCTGCAGGGGGGCATTGGCATCATCCTCGCGCTGCGGAACATACTTCAGAATCGCCTCGAACAGGGGGCGCATGTCGCCGTCGCGCACGTCTTCGGTCAGCCCGGCATAGCCCGACAGGCCGGAGGCGTAGATGATGGGGAAATCGAGCTGTTCGTCCGTGGCACCCAGCTTGTCGAACAGGTCGAAGGTGGCATTGATGGCATGGTCGGGACGCGCACCCGGGCGGTCGATCTTGTTGACCACCACAATGGGCTTGAGCCCGAGAGCCAGGGCCTTGCGGGTGACGAAACGTGTTTGAGGCATCGGGCCTTCGACGGCATCCACCAGCAGAAGCACGCCATCGACCATGGACAGCACGCGTTCGACCTCACCACCGAAGTCCGCGTGTCCCGGTGTATCGATGATGTTGATGTGCACGCCCTCGTATTCGACCGCGCAATTCTTGGCCAGAATGGTGATGCCCCGTTCTTTTTCGATATCACCGGAGTCCATGACCCGTTCGGCCACTTGCTGGTTATCGCGGAAAGTTCCCGCCTGGCGAAGCAATTGATCGACCAGCGTCGTCTTGCCATGATCGACGTGGGCGATGATCGCCACATTACGCAACGCGCGTTTCATAAGTCGTCCTTTTGTGTGGAAGCCGCAGGCATGAGGCCCGCGGGTAGTGCATGCAGAGGTATCAGTGTCTGTTGGGGTTGATCCATGGTCTGAAGTGCCTCCAGGCCAATGGCGTCAGCGAGATCGAACGGGCCGACCCGAGTGCGGCGCAGGGCCGTCAGATGGGCGCCGCAACCCAGACGGCGGCCGATGTCCTGTGCCAGCGTCCGGATGTAGGTGCCCTTGCTGCAATCGATCAGCAGACGCGCCTGCCTGCCGTCGAAGTCGAGCAGCTCCAGGCGATGGATGGTCACCGTCCGCGGGGGGCGTTCCAGTTCGATGCCCTGCCGGGCATATTCATAGAGGGGTTTGCCGTCGCGCTTGAGGGCGGAATACATGGGCGGGATCTGCTGGATCTCGCCGCGGAATTCCGGCAGGACATCGAGCAGGGCCTCGCGAGAAACCCCCTGAAAACCTTCGGGTGCCGTCATGGTGACGTTGCCGGTGAGGTCGCCGCTGTCGGTTTCCTCGCCGAATTGCACCGTGGCTTCGTAGGTTTTGTCAGCGTCCAGCATGGGGCCGCAGATTTTCGTGGCGCGCCCCATGCAGCAGATCAGCAGTCCGGTCGCAAAGGGGTCGAGGGTCCCGGTGTGCCCGGCCTTGCGGGCATCGACCGCCCGTTTCGCCCTTTGCAGGGCATGGTTGCTTGAGAGGCCTTCCGGCTTGTCCAGCAACAGGACGCCGTCGAGCAATTGCCCGCGTTGTTTAGAGGCCCGCATAGTGAGTTCGAATCATGAAGGTAAAGTGCAGATGTGCCGGATCAGCCGCCAGGACGGATCGTCTGGAATCTGCTTTACCCGTGGGCTGCTTAGACGCGGACGAGGCCTGGCGCTGAAAATTCAGTCGCGTTCGTCGGGTTCGTCGGGCGGCGGGAGCGTGTCCCGTCCGTCACCCCGATTGGCCTGGTCGATCAGCTTGGAAAGATGCAGCCCGCGCTCGAGAGCTTCATCGTGGATGAAGCGCAGCGTGGGCACGGTGTGGATGTGGAGCAGTTTGAACAGCAGGGAGTGGAACCACCCGGCTTTCTCGTTTAGGGCCGAAGCTGCCACGGCAGGTTCGGCTCCGATAACGGTGAAATAGACCTTCGCGTGCGCGTAGTCGGGAGACAGGTCGACGCTGGTGAGCGTGATCAGCCCGGCCCGCGACACGTCGATCTCGCGCTGGATGATGCCGGCCAGATCCTTCTGGATCGGGTCGGCAAGCCGGATGTTCCGGCCAGCGTTCTGTCGAGTCTTGTGTCGAGCCATGATGCGGGTTCAGAGGGTGCGTGCGATTTCGCGGATCTCGAAGATTTCGAGCTGATCGCCCACCTCGATATCGTTGTTGCCACGCAGGGTGATACCGCAGTCGAAACCGGCACGGACTTCCTTGACGTCGTCCTTGAAGCGGCGCAGGGATTCCAGCGCACCCGTCCAGATGACCACGTTGTTGCGCAGCAGGCGCACCTGGGAATCGCGACGCACGACTCCATCGGTGACCATGCAACCGGCAACCTTGCCGATGCGCGAGATGCTGTAGACCTCGCGGATTTCGACCATCCCGATGACTTCCTCGCGCTTTTCGGGCGCCAGCATGCCGGACAGGGCGTTGCGAACATCGTCCACCGCGTCGTAGATGATGTTGTAGTAACGCAGGTCGATGCCGTTGTTCTCGGCCAGTTTCTTGGCACTCTGTTCGGCGCGCACGTTGAAGCCGATGATTACCGCATTGGAGGCGATGGCCAAGTTGACGTCGCTTTCCGAGATGCCACCCACAGCGGCGTGCACGACCTGCACACGCACTTCGTCGGTGGAGAGCTTGACCAGGGACTGCACCAGCGCTTCCTGCGAACCCTGCACGTCGGTCTTGATGATGAGCGACAGCGTCTGCTGGCCTTCGCCCATGTTCTCGAACATGGATTCCAGCTTGGCAGCCTGCTGGCGCGCCAGCTTGACGTCGCGATACTTGCCCTGACGGAACAACGCAATTTCGCGTGCCTTGCGTTCGTCGGCCATGGCGATGAGCTCGTCGCCCGCCTGGGGCACTTCGGTCAGACCCTGGATTTCCACCGGGATCGACGGGCCGGCCTCGTTGACGCTCTTGCCCTGATCACTCAGCATGGCACGAACGCGACCGAAGCTGGCGCCCACCAGCACGGCGTCACCGCGATGCAGGGTACCGCTCTGCACCAGGATGGTGGCCACGGGGCCGCGCCCCTTGTTGAGACGGGCTTCGATGACGATGCCCTTGGCCGGTGCTTCAACCGGTGCGGTCAGTTCGAGAATTTCGGCCTGCAGCAACACGTTCTCGAGGAGCTCGTCGATCCCCTGGCCGGTTTTGGCGGACACGCCCACGAAGGGAACATCACCCCCGTATTCCTCGGGCACGACCTGTTCGGCCACCAATTCCTGCTTGACGCGCTCGGGGTTGCCCTCGGGCTTGTCGATCTTGGTGATGGCCACGACCATCGGCACATTGGCCGCCTGCGCGTGGTGGATTGCCTCGCGGGTTTGCGGCATGACGCCGTCGTCGGAGGCGACCACCAGAATCACGATGTCGGTCGCCTTGGCACCGCGGGCACGCATGGCCGTGAAGGCCTCGTGGCCCGGGGTGTCGAGGAAGGTCACCATGCCGCGATCGGTCTTCACGTTGTAGGCACCGATGTGCTGCGTGATGCCGCCCGCTTCGCCTGACGCCACCTTGGTGCGACGGATATAGTCGAGCAGCGAGGTCTTGCCGTGGTCGACGTGACCCATGACGGTGACCACCGGTGCGCGCGGCAGGGCTTCTGCGTCGTACACTTCGGCTTCGTCGAGGAAGGCTTCCGGGTCGTCGAGTTTGGCGGCAATAGCCTTGTGACCCATTTCCTCGACCACGATCATGGCCGTTTCCTGGTCGAGCACCTGGTTGATGGTGACCATCTGGCCAAGCTTCATCAGATGCTTGATGACTTCGGCCGCCTTCACTGCCATCTTGTGGGCGAGATCGGCCACCGTGATGGTTTCCGGCACGTGCACTTCACGCGCGATGAATTCCTGAGCCTGCGGTTCGCGGCGCTCAGGTTGCTGATTGCGATTTCGACCCCCACGGCCCGTCTTGCCCTTGCCGCCGGCGCGCCATCCGTCACGGCCGGGTGCAGCGGGTGCGGGCGCCTCCTTGGCGGCCGGCTTCTTGCGACCGCCCTCTTCCTTCCAGGCGCCGGTCTCGGCGGCCTTGGTGCCACCCTTGACTTCACCCGCCTTGGCGTCCTTCTTGCCCTTGCCTGCAGGCTTGTGCAACGTGCCGGAGATCCCTTCGGGTTCCGGTGCCTTGAGGACCTTGCGCGGGCGGTTCAGCATGGCACGCAGGGCCGCGGCTTCTGCCTCGGCCGCCTTGCGCGCACGCTCGCGCTCTTCGTCGGAAGCGCGCGAGGCGGATGCCGCGCTGCTGGAGGCCGGAGCCGCCTGACGGACAGGCGCTGCCTTGGGCGCGGCCGAACGCGCAGGGGCCGGCTTTTCCGCCGGCTTCGCGGCGGCAGGCGCTTCCTGGGCGGATTTTTCTTCCTTGACTGCCTCGGGGGCCGGAGCCGGGGCTTCCGGTTCGGCCGGCTTTTCGGCAACAGGGGCGGCGGTCGCGGCGGGCTCGGCGGCCGGCTCGACCGGTTTTGCTGTATCGGCGACAGGCGCCTTGGCTTCAGCCGTCGGGGCTGCAGCCTCTTCATTTACCACAGTGGCATTTTCCTCAGATTTGGGCGTCGCAGCAGGCGTCGTCACCGGCTCGGGAGCCGGGGCGGCGGGAGGGACCACTTCCGGCTCGCTGCGGGCAGGCGTGGCAGCCGGTTCCGGCCGGTCGGCCGCGGCCTCGGTTTCCGCTTTCCTGGCTTCTTCTTCCTGAGCATCGGCGCGGGCCTGTTCGGCCGCACGCGCCGCCTCGGCGGCCAGCTCGCGAGGGTCGCGCTTCACGAACACCCGTTTCTTCCTCACCTCGACAGGAATCGTGCGTGAGCGCCCGGAACCGTCTGCCTGACGGATTTCCGAGGTCTGGCGGCGCGTCAGCGTGATCTTCTGGCTTTCCGACGCACCATGTGCACGACGCAGCGACTCGAGGAGTTTCGCCTTATCCGCGTCGGTCACTGGGTCGTCGACCGATTTGATGTCAATACCTGCGGCACGCAGCTGCTCCAGCAGTGCGTTCGCGGGCATTTTCAGTTCAACGGCGAACTGGGCGACGGTGTTACTCGGCATTCGACTCTCTCTTGCTTGCTTGCTACTACTATTTTTCAATAAGGTTGGACCCGGCTGTCTCCTGACCGTTGTCAGGCCTCATCGTCGAACCAGTGTGCTCTCGCCTTCATGATGAAGTCACTGGCTTCTTCTTCACTCAAACCGGTCATCTCGGACAACTCATCTGTCGAGAGTTCTGCCAGGGCGTCGATATCGAGAATATCGTTCTCCGCCAGCTTGGCGACCAGTTCCGGGGTCAACCCTTCAATTTCCAGGAGGTCTTGCGCGGCACTCATGCGCTCTTCCTGGGCGATCGCCTCCGTCAACAAGGCATTTCGCGCGCGGGTCCGCAATTCGTTGACCGTTTCCTCATCGAAGGCTTCGATATCCAGCAGTTCCTGGATGGGCACGTAGGCGACTTCTTCCAGCCCCGTGAACCCTTCATCGATCAGGATGTCGGCCACTTCTTCATCGACGTCCAGCCGCTCGATGAACGTCTGACGCAATGCAGCTCGCTCTTCTTCCTGGCGATTCTGGCTTTCTTCCGGCGTCATGATATTGATCTGCCAGCCGGTCAGCTCGGACGCCAGCCTGACGTTCTGCCCACGGGCGCCAATGGCCTTGGGCAGGTTTTCGGCGTCAACCACGACATCCATGGACCGCTTGTCTTCATCGACCACGATGGATTCAACGTGCGCCGGCGCCAAGGCACCGATGACGAACTCGGCCGGGTCTTCCGCCCAGAGCACGATGTCGACCTGTTCACCGCCCAGTTCGTTGCGTACGGCGGTGACGCGGGAACCGCGCATGCCGACGCAGGTACCGATGGGGTCGATGCGTTTGTCGTACGCCACCACGGCAATTTTAGCGCGGACGCCGGGATCTCGGGCAGCCGCCTTGATTTCGAGCAGACCCTGCTCGATTTCCGGCACTTCGTTCTCGAAGAGCTCGCGAATGAATTCCGGCGCGGTACGCGACAGAATGACCTGCTGGCCGCGTGCAGCGTGGTCGATGCGGGCCACCCAGGCACGGATGCGGTCGCCCACGCGGATGTTTTCGCGCGGGATCATTTCAGAACGCGGCAGTCGGCATTCGATCTTGCCGGTGTCGATGATGGCATCGCCCTTGTCCATGCGCTTGACGGTGCCGGACACGATGGTTTCGCCCCGCTCGAGGAAGTCGTTGAGGACCTGTTCGCGTTCCGCGTCACGGATCTTCTGCAGAATGGCCTGCTTGGCCGCCTGTGCGCCAATGCGACCGAATTCCTCGGGTTCGAGCGGCTCTTCGATGTATTCGCCCACTTCGATGTCGGGGACCAGCTCGCGCGCATCGCTCAGGAGTTCCTGACGGTCGGGTTCCTGCAACCCGGCTTCGTCGGGCACCACCAGCCAGCGGCGAAAGCCTTCATGCTCCCCGGTCTGCCGGTCGATCGATACGCGGATGTCGGCGTCCTCCTTGAAGCGCTTCTTCATGGCGGAGGCAAGCGCGCTCTCGAGCGCACCAAACACGACTTCACGTTCGACATTCTTTTCACGCGCCAGGGCGTCGACCAAAAGAAGAATTTCGCGACTCATCGCTTTTTTCCCTTGAAATCTAAGATGGGATCCAGTTTTGCGCGTTCAACATCGTCGAACGTGAAATCGAGAACCTGCAGTTCCCCATTCTGGGTTTCGAACTCAAGACCATACGCAGTCGAACCCGCTGCTTCTTCCTGTGGCGCCCTGAGCACCCCGGTGAAGACCTTGCGATTGTCCACTGCCTGGCGCAGCTTGATCTCGACCCGTTCGCCCGCGAAACGCAAGAAATCTTCAGGGCGCTTCAACGGACGATCCACGCCCGGAGACCCGACCTCAAGACGAAGGTAATCGATGTTTTCGACCTCGTAGACCCTAGACAGATGCTTGGACACGCGTTCGCAGTCTTCAATGCGCACCCCGTCCGGCCGGTCGATGGTCACTCGCAACAGCCCGCCCGGCGCACGTTCGACATCGACGAGTTCAACGTCCATGCCCACCAGTGCTTCCTGGGTCAAAGCGAATAGTTCTGCTGCCATAAAATCCAAAAAAAATGGGCTGCAATGCCAGCCCACTGTTATCGCGCAACCGTGGTGCCCAAGCTGTAGAAGCCCGGGAGGCCGTACCGGTCCGCCTAAGAAATGTGCCGCTAGATTGTTGCCTTGCTAGACCCAACTGTAAGCCCGGCCTCTGAAACAATATAGCTGTAAAGCACATCATTCTAACAGATATCGGTGGAATTATCCTGCATTCACCGAGACTTACCCAGGAAGCCGAGCGCGGATTCGTGGGCCGTCGCGCTGCGCGGCTGCCAGTCATCCCCGCGGCCGCCCGCCGGCTTTCCGCGCCCCCCGCCACCCTTGGCGGCTCGCCCCTTGGGTGCCGGCTTGGTGGCCGGCCCGCGACGGCGGTCTTCCGTTTCCGGACCCTTCGTGTTTTTGGCCGGGCCCTTGCGGCGCCCGCCCGGTGCGGGGCTGCCATTGGGGTGCCCGTTCGGGTAGCCCCCGGTGATCAGCAAGCCACTGCCGAAAGGATCGGACGGTGATGACTGCCCCAGGGCGCGCCCGCCCGTGACCCGGCCGCGCCGGCTCATCTTGGCGCCATTCATGCCGTTGCGCTCGGGCGTGCCGAACCCGGGAGGCAGGGCACTGTCGTGCGACAGGGGCTGACGCTCACGGCTGCGGCCCTCACCATCGTCTTCCTTGAGCAGGCCCAGCTGGACCATGAGGGCTTGCGCCATGGTGGGTTCGAGTTCTTCCCAACGGCCGCGTCGCAGATTGCGCGGCAGGACGATCTCGCCGAAGCGGGTGCGGATGAGGCGGCTGACGGTCACGCCGGCGGCCTCGAACATGCGGCGCACCTCGCGATTGCGACCTTCATGAAGTGTGACGCGATACCAACGGTTGCTGCCTTCCCCGCCCAGATATTCCAGTGTGCCGAACTTGGCTTCCCCGTCATCGAGCTGGATGCCCTTGACCAATTGCTGCTGCTGTTCGGGAGCCAGTTCGCCCAGTACCCGTACGGCGTATTCGCGTTCGGCACCGTAGCGCGGATGCATGAGGCGGTTGGCGATTTCGCCGGACGTGGTGAGGATCAGCAGGCCCTCGGTGTTGAGGTCGAGGCGCCCCACGGACAACCACTTGCCCACCTTCAGTTTGGGCAGACGGCCAAAAACGTTGGCACGCCCCTGCGGGTCGTCGTGGCTGACGATTTCGCCGGCCGGCTTGTGGTAGAGGATGACGCGCGGCGGCTTCTTGCGATTGGGGCGCGTGATGAGACGCCCGTTTACGCGCACCTGGTCGTTTTCGCCGACACGCTGGCCGATGTGGGCCGGCTGACCATTGACGGAGACGCGCCCCGCAATGATGAGTTCTTCCATTTCGCGCCGGGAGCCGACACCCGCTTCGGCCAGGACCTTGTGCAGCTTGGGCATGAGCGCTTCGCTGTTGAGATACTTGCCCAGACGCTGGGGAAGCTGGGCACTGCGCTCCAGATACGACAACGCCAGGTCCGCCTCGCGGTCGACTTCGGCCGCGTCATTCTTGCGTGCCCGGCGCTGACCTTTGGGGCCGGCCGCGGCTTCGGCGCCTTCGCCTGACTCGGGGCGTTCGGGACGCCCTCCCTCGTGGGCGGAGTCGTCGACGTGCTCAACCGTGTCCTTGCGCTTGCGGGCGGCAGTCTTGCGCGGCTTGCTGGCAGCCCGACGCTTCGCCGCCGGCGCAGGAGAGGATTCCCCGCCACCTTCGGTTTCGCTCACCCCCGGAGCATCCTGACCTGCCGACTGTCCCGCGTCGCCACGCCGGCGACGGAAGGGCGTACGCAACTTGCGGCCCGAACCGCGCGGACGATTGCCTGCGGCCTCGCCTTCAACGGCGGCCTGTGGGGCAGCCGGCATCTCGGAAACTTCGGCAACCGGTGTTGCCGTTTCGTTCACGTTAGTCATGTTCTTTCTGAAACTCCGTAGGGTTTTCAGTGGAAGGGGGCAATCCGCATTCCGGTGCTCCTTCCCCTTTTCTAATTTGAAAATCTTCTGCCTGCGTGTCGTCTGCCGGTTCCGGCGACGCCTCAAGCGTGTCGAAGCCCAGGGACGCCAATGCTTCCGTCACATCGGCATCACCCAGGGCGGGCAATTCGTCCAGTGACTTCAGACCCAGATCGTCGAGAAACTGGTGGGTGGTCCCCAGCAGCGCGGGGCGACCGGGCGCGTCGCGGTGGCCCACAACCTCGATCCAGCCGCGCTCTTCCAGGGTACGCACAATCTGAGTGGAGACCGTGACGCCGCGAATGTCTTCGATGTCGCCGCGCGTCACGGGTTGACGCCAGGCAATGATGGCCAAGGTCTCGAGTACCGCCCGCGAATACCTGGGTGGACGAACCGGATCCAGACGACTCAAATAACGCTGCATTTCGGGGCGACTCTGGAAACGCCAGCCCGAAGCGACGCTGACCAGTTCGAGCCCCCTGTCTTGCCAATCGAGCTGCAGCAGCGCCAGCATGCGCCGCAAATCGTCCGTTCCGACCTCTTCCGTCGTGAAGAGCTTGCGTAACTCGGACAGTGGCAAGGGATGATCCGCACATAATAGCGCGGTTTCAAGGATTCGTAACGTCTCGCCTTCCGTCATCTGACCATTTTCTTCTGTTAACTTGCATTCAAAACCCGGGTAGGTTATTATTTCGATTCCAGACGCGGGGTGGAGCAGTCTGGCAGCTCGTCGGGCTCATAACCCGAAGGTCGTAGGTTCAAATCCTGCCCCCGCAACCAGATTCCAGACGGGCCGGTCTCACGCAGATCGGCCCGTTTTGTTTTGTCCGCCGAGGGTGTTGCGGCCAACAGGGAAAGGGTGCTTGTCATGCAGCCCGCCAGCGTGCTCGGCCCGGACGCCGCGGATGCGCACCGCCCTGCCCGGTTCTCCCGAACGGGCAACGGCCGGGCCTCTGGCCCTGATGCTGAAGCGGAATGGCGCAATGGCATATCAACAATAGAAGTTGGCCGCGCTCTCGGCATGTTGCCCCCGGCGCGGCACCTCGCCTGACCGGTGGCCTCGGGAGAACGTCGACATGTGGAAAACGCGTGCGGCAGCGCCAGGGGCCGGCAGAACCTGCGGGAACAGACCCTGACGCCCGGCTGCAAGCTGCTGAGCCGTTTACTTATTCTGTATTGATGCAGTATTGCCACGGGCCACGGAACTGGCCGGATGCACCCGGGCGATAGGAAGGCTGCCATGCGCTGCGACTCGTGGCGCGGCGATCGAACGAAGGGTTGGACCGGAAAACACCGGCAAGCCCCACATCGGGCAACATTTCTGCCATTACAGCATTGGCCTGTGGACAATGCAAGCAAAAACCCCTTCGCCGTTATCGAGTCGGGGCATCAAGTTGCCGCGGAACGACAGGGTTTTATCGCGCCCGTTCCCCCGGGCAGACACGCCTATGGTCAAATCGTCGCAGGAGGCACTCTGCGTGAACTGCAAAATCGTTTGTCTGGATAGCATTGCCGCCCTTCCCGCACAACAATGGGACGCGCTGGCGGGCGACCACCCCCTGCTCTCGCACGCTTACCTCGATGCCCTGGAATCAACCCAGTGCGCCGTGGCGCGGACGGGCTGGGCACCCCGGCATCTCGTGGTGTTTCGCGGCGGCGCCGCCCGCGGCGTCATGCCGCTGTACGAGAAAACCCATTCCCGGGGCGAGTACGTGTTCGACCATGCCTGGGCCAATGCCTACGCCCGCTACGGCATGAACTACTACCCCAAGCTGGTCTGCGCCATTCCCTTCACTCCGGTGCCCGGGCCACGGGTGCTGGCGCACGATCGAAACGACCAGCGTTTGCTGGTGGAAGGCGCCAAGCAGCTGGCCCGGGATCTGGGCCATTCTTCACTGCATGTTCTGTTTCCCGATGAAGACACCGTGACGCTGATGGAGGCGTGCGGGTTGATGATCCGCAGTGGCATCCAGTTCCACTGGCACAACCGGGGGTATCGCGACATGGAGGATTTCCTGGCGACCCTGACTCAGGCGAAGCGCAAGAAACTGCGGCAGGACCGCAGGCGGGTCGAGGACGCGGGCATTCGCTTCCGTTGGCTCAGCGGCCGCGAGATCGATTCCGCCAGCCTGCGCTTTTTCTACTTGTGCTATGTGCAGACCTACCTGGATCACGGCAACATGCCCTACCTGAACCTGGACTTCTTCGAGCGGCTGCATGACCGCCTCGGCGACACCATGGTGATCATTCTGGCAGAGCGAAATGGCCGTGCCATTGCGGCGGCCTTGAACATTCGCCACGCAGACCGCCTCTACGGGCGCTATTGGGGCAGCACGGAAATGGTCTCGGGCCTGCACTTCGAAACCTGTTACCTGCAGGGAATGGAATACTGCATCGCCCACGGAATTCGTGTGTTCGAAGGCGGTGCGCAGGGGGAACACAAACTGGCACGCGGCATGGTGCCTGTTCATACCCATTCCGCACACTGGCTGGAAGACCCCGTTTTCCAGCCCGCGATCGCTGACTTCCTGGAACGGGAAACGCCCTACGTTCGTCAGTATCTGGAGATGTTGCAGGCCCACAGCCCCTATCGCCAGGGCTGAGGCAGGTCACCGGCGCGCCCTGCCCGCCCCTGCGCGGCGGGAGGGCGTCTTTTTCCACTATGACTTGCGATTCTTGTCGTCAGCCGGTGGAACCGTGAAGGGAAAGACGTTGAACATGTTCTTTGTCTGGTCCTGCATCTGATCCTGCATCTGTACGAACAGATTCTTGCTCTGGTCGATGTAGTTGCTCATCATGTTCTGCAGTACCGGTGTCTGGACGTTCATGAATTGTGCCCAGGCTTCAGGCCCGAACGCCGGGCCGTAGAGGTTCTTGGACTGCTCCGCCATGCGTTCCTGTATTTCCATGAACGCGTGAATGTTCTTCTCGAGGAAGGCCCCCATCACCCCCTGCATGGCATGGCCATAGAAGCGAATGATCTGCGACAGGGCGGCGGCGGAGAACATGGGCACGCCGCCAGTTTCCTCTTCGAGAATGATCTGCAGAAGGATGCTGCGGGTGAGCTCTTCGCCCGACTTCGCATCGATGACCTGAAAGACCTCGTTGTCCAGCACCAGCTGCTTGACATCGGCCAGCGTGATATAGGAACTGGTCTGCGTATCGTACAGCCTGCGATTGGGATATTTCTTGATGAGACGGACTGCAGCGGAAGATTGGGTTTGCGTCATGAAAGAAGCCGAAACGTTAGCGGATTACAGCCCCGCGGGTGATCCGCGAGGCCCCCATGCCTGCACGCAGGGCGTCAGCCCATGTGCAGACCCCCGTTCAGCGAGAAATCAGCCCCCGTTGCAAAACCGGAGTCGTCGGAAGCCAGCCAGCAGACGATGGAAGCGATTTCTTCCGGCGTGCCCAGGCGCTTGACCGGAATGGTGGCCACGATCTTTTCCAGCACGTCGGGCCGAATGGAGCGCACCATGTCGGTCCCGATATAGCCCGGCGATACGGTGTTGACCGTCACGCCCTTGCTCGCGACTTCCTGGGCCAGGGCCATGGTGAAGCCGTGAATGCCCGCCTTGGCGGTCGAGTAGTTGGTCTGACCGAACTGCCCTTTCTGCCCGTTGACGGAACTGATGTTGATGATACGACCCCAGCCACGATCGGCCATGCCGTCGATCACCTGCTTGGTGACATTGAACAGACTGTTCAGGTTGGTGTCGATCACCGCACGCCAGTCGTCGAGCGTCATTTTGCGGAAGACACCATCGCGCGTGATGCCGGCATTGTTGACAAGGACATCGACCGGACCCAGCTCCTCAGCCACCTTGCGGAATGCCTTTTCGGTGGAATCCCAGTCGGCCACGTTCCCCACCGAGGCATGGAAGGTATACCCCAGTGCAGCCTGCTCGTCCAGCCAGCGCTGGTAGTCACGGCTGGGACCACAGCCCGCCACCACGGTGAAGCCCTTCGAGGCCAGACCTTGGCAGATTGCAGTCCCGATGCCGCCCATCCCGCCTGTCACGTAAGCGATTTTCTGAGTCATTTGAAGTCCCTTCAATAAATAAAATAATTGGCAGGCCCGGATGCCGTCGCTTAGACGGCTCTTGCCCTGACGTAACTGCCGGGCGCCGGCTCAAGCGGTTTGTGGCGGCTGGACCCCGGCTTCGCGGGGGCCTTACGCCGGGCACCCGCGTGCGGTTCCAACCACGCCACCCAGTCGGGCCACCAGCTGCCGGGGTGCTCGTTCGCGGCTTCCAGCCAGACATCCGCCGCCGGGGCCTGCTGACCGGCTTCAAGCTGAGACGCGTGTGCCCAGTAGCTGCGCCGCTTCTTGGCTGGCGGATTGACCACGCCGGCAATGTGGCCGGAGGCCCCGAGCACGAATCGGCGCGGCCCCGTCAGCAGCCCGCAGCTCGCGTAAGCCGATTGCCATGGAACGATGTGGTCTTCGCGCGACCCATAGACATAGGTGGGCATGTCGAGTGTGCCGAGATCAATGGCATGGCCATTGACGGTGGTGCCGCCCGGCTTGCACAGACGGTTTTCCAGATACGTGTTGCGGAAATACCAGGTGAAAAAGGGGCCGGGCAGATTGGTGCCGTCGGAGTTCCAGTACAGCAGGTCGAACGCAGGGGGGGTGACCCCCTTCAGATAATTGTTGACCACATAGTTCCAGACCAGCTCGCTCGGCCTCAGGAAGGAAAAGGTCGTCGCCAGTTCTCGGGCCGTCATGAGCCCCCCCTGTGCGAGCTGCTGTTCGCGCAGGCGTGCATGAGCTTCATCGACGAACACCCCCAGCACCCCGGCATCGGAAAAATCCAGGAACGTCGTGAGCAGGGTCAGGGCTTGCACCGGCCGTTCCCCGCGCGCATGCGCCAGCGCCAGAGCGGCGGCGAGCATGGTGCCCCCCACGCAGAACCCGACCGCATTCACGGTGGGCTGACGGGAGATGTCGGAGGCAACCTGCAGGGCACGCAGCACACCCTCTTCTAGGTAATCGGCCCAGGTGGCGCGGTCGGAGCCGTCGGCATCTCCCGGCAGGGGGTTGCGCCAGGACACGAGAAAAACGGTGTGACCCTGTTCGACCGCATGCCGGACGAAGGAGTTTTCCGGTTGCAGATCAAGAATGTAGTACTTGTTGATGCACGGCGGCACGATCACCAGCGGCCGCGCGAAAACCTGCTCGGTGGCCGGCGCATACTGGATGACCTGCATGAGCGGGTTCTGAAAGACCACGTGTCCGGGTGTGACGGCAATATTGCGCCCCAGCTCGAAGACCGATTCATCGGTCTGGCTCATTCGCCCTTTACCGATATCGTGGAGGAGGTTCTGCAGGCCCTTGGCCAGCGACTGGCCCCCGGATTCCAGCAGGAGCTGCTGGACCTCGGGATTGGTGAAGATGAAATTGCTGGGCGCGGTGGCCTCCAGCCACTGCATGATGGAAAAGCGCAGCCGATTGCGCAGTGGCTCGGAGACCTGGGTGGCGTCGACCATGCGGTTCATGGTGCGCGCGGAAAGTTCCCACAGATGCGCGGACAGCAAGGCAGCGGGGTTGGCCTGCCAGGCATCTGACCGGAAACGACGATCGGAGGGCACGCCAAGCTGCCCATTACGCGCCTGTTCGAGCAGACCGGCATACTCTCGCGAGAATTCCGCCTGAATCTTTGCGAGCGCTTCCGGCGCCAGACTCGCCGCCATGGGCCAGGAAGGAGAAATGGGGGAATTCACGTTTTGAAACATATCCCTGGAATTGATGGAGCGTATCAATGGTGGAATGCAAACGGGGGGGTGTCAATCCGGGTAAGTCGGGACGGTGAAAACCGGCGGACACAAAGGGTGTCAGCCCTGCTCCGAGGGATCCAGCCAGGCCAGTGTCGCCATGCGTCCGCAAACACGGTTGCGCCGATAGGAATGAAACAATTTATCACATTCATAGGTACAAAGCTCGGCCACCTGAATTATTTCCACCCCGGCGCAGGCCAATCTGTGGCGGGCCAACCCGGAAAGGTCGGCGTGCCATTTGCCCGACGCACGCCCCGGGAGGAAGAAATCGCCTGCCCGGGCGTCGGTCGCTGCAAAGGCCTGCCGTACCTCACCCCCGACTTCGAAATTCGCCTGACCAATGCATGGCCCGACCCAGGCCCGCCAGGCGTGGCTTTCCGGGCACAGGCGACGCAGGGCGTCGAGGGTCTGCTCCAGCACCCCCGCCGCCAGCCCCCGCCAACCGGCGTGAGCCACGCCCAGCGCCCGCCCGTCGACATCGGCCAGCACAACGGGAATGCAGTCCGCAGTCATGATGGCCAGCACCACCTCCGGCGTGGTCGTGACCGCGGCATCGGCCTCCGGCACAGGCCCATGATGGCTCGCGGCGCTCACTTCCACGACCCGAGTGCCATGCACTTGGTTCAGCCAGACGGGTGCGGAAGGCAAGGCCGTTGCGAGCAGACGACGATTTTCGGCCACCGCCTCAGGTTCATCACCGACATGGGTGGCCAGGTTGAAGCTCGTCCAGGGCCCCTGACTGACGCCGCCCTCGCGGGTGGTGCACCCGTAGCGCACCCCTTTCCAGGGCGTTCCCGTGATGGGGGCCCGCTTCGTGAAGGCCTTCACAGCTGCCATTGAACCCGCTCCTGCACCGATTGGAAATCGGCCGGAGGCGGAAGCTCGAATTGCATGGTGCCGCC
>JAJUFT010000067.1 GCA_029263615.1 Alcaligenaceae bacterium
CCCAGCACCGCCGCCGCCACGGCACGGCAGAGGTCCACATCCAGCCCCCGCCACTCGCCCTTGCTGTCGGGCGCGGAGAAGCCGGCGAAGCCGGTGGTCACGCCGCAATGAACTTCACCACGGTCGCGGACCACCTGCAGGGTGTCGGCGTGGGCCGCAGACAGGCTGCCGGCCAGGGCCAGCATGCCGACAATGAGCGTCTTGGGTTTGAACATGAGGATCTCCACACAAGGGTAGCGAAGGGTTGAGTGTTGTCATTCTCGTGCCATATTACCGTAGGGAGCGTTGGCTGCGCGGTGTTGTCGAGCCCCTTTTGCCGCCTGAATTTCATATATCTTTATTACTTCGAGAAATGAAAACAGGCATAAAATTTCAGGCTTCATATAAAGAATCGGTGTCCCCACCGTTCAGGCTCACACTTCATGAAGCGCTTTTTCCTTGCCTCCACACTCGTGCTGGGCAGCCTTGCTGCGCCGGCATTTGCAGGCGTCTCGCCCATTCTCTCTCCACAGGAACTCGATTCCCTGCGCACGGCCGCTCATGTACGGGTGATCGACATCCGACCGGAGGCCGACTATGCAAAGAACCATATTCCCGGGGCGGTGTCGGCGCCCTACGCGGCTTGGCGCGGCCCGGCCCATAACCCGGGCCTGTTGCCGCCCCTGACCGAACTGGCCAAGCTGGTGCAGAAACTCGGCCTCGATGAAAACACCCATGCCGTGGTGGTGTCCTCCGGCGACACCACCACCGACTTCGGCGCGGCCGCCCGGGTTTACTGGACGCTCAAGTATCTGGGCCTGCCGCAACTGTCCGTGCTCAACGGCGGCATGCAGTCCTGGGCCGCTGCCGGCCTCGGTCAGACGCCGGAACGCCCCGAGATCGCGGCTTCGCGTTACGAGCCCGTGCTGAACGAGAAGATTTTCGCCACACGCAACGACGTGCTCCAACAGATCGACAACCCCAGGGCACGCCTGGTGGATGCCCGCCCGACAGCATTCTTCGAAGGCAAGACCAAGGCGCCTACCGCCTCCACGCCGGGTACCATCCGCAATGCGGTGAACATCGAACACAGCGTCTGGTTCAAACCGGGCACGAATGAAGTGGTCTCCGCCGAGGAAGCCCGCAAGATTGCAGAGCAGCGTTTCCCCGAGCTGGTGGACGACACGATCGCCTTCTGCAATACCGGACACTGGGCCGCCACCGACTGGTTCGCCCTGTCTGAACTGGCCGGGCTGACCAATGTACGCATGTATCCCGAATCTCTTGCGGAGTGGACCAACACCACCGAAGCGCTGCCCATGGACAACACCCCGGGCCGCGGCACCCAACTGCTGGAAAAACTGAAGAATGTCCTCAATTGATCGTCACCCGGGCGGCCTGAGCGTGCCGCCGGCCGCCTCCGGGCAAGCCACCACCGCAGGCGCCGCCTCGCCTCTGCCACTCACGCTGGCCATCGTGGCCGCGCTCATTGCGCTGGCCTGGTTCGTTTCGCTGCGCCAGTCTGCCCTGTTTCTCGTGGGGGTGGGCATGGGCGGCATTCTGGCGGGCGCCCGTTTCGGGTTCACCACCGGCTGGCGCCGCCTCATCGAACAGCGTGACGCCTCGGGCGTGATTGCCCAGCTCGGCCTGCTGGCCGTGGCGGCGGCTATCTCCATGCCGCTGCTCGCCGCATATCCCAATGACCTGATGGCTGCCCTCGGCCCCCCGAGCGTGAGCCTGCTCATCGGCGCGTTCGTGTTTGGCGCGGCCATGCAGATCGCCGATGGTTGTGGGTCCGGCACGCTGTACAAGGCCGGCATGGGCATTCCCCTGAACATGGCCATTCTGCCCATGTTCGTGGTGGGCAGTTTCCTGGGCTCCGCCCATCTCGACCGCTGGCTCTCGCTGGGTGCGACCGCGCCCGTAGGCCTGGTGAAGGAAGCCGGCCCCCTGGGCGCCTTCGGGCTCACACTGCTGGGTCTCGTGGTGCTCGGCGGCCTGGCGCTGGCCTGGGCGCGCGGCGGCCAGGGTCAGGCCCCCTCATGGGTCAACCGGCGCATGCTGATTGCCGGTGTCGGTCTGGCCGTGCTGGCCGTCCTGAACCTGGTGCTGGCCGGCCAACCCTGGGGCGTGGTCTACGGCTTCGGCCTGTGGGGCGCCAAACTGGCCACCGCAGCCGGTGTGTTCGACCCGACCGCCAACGCCTTCTGGAGCCAGCCCGGCAACTTCAATGCGCTGAGCCAGAGCGTCCTGCTGGACGTCACCACAATCACCAACCTGGGCATTCTCGCCGGTGCACTGTGGATTTCCGCCAGGAAAGCACCCTCGGCCACCCGCATGACGGGCAAGCAATGGGCCATCGGCCTGCTGGCGGGCTTCCTGCTGGGTTACAGCTCCCGTCTGGCCTTCGGCTGCAACGTGGGCGCCATGGTCAGTGGCATTTCCACCGGCAGTCTGCACGGCTGGATCTGGGTGGCCCTGGCCTTCTGCGGTTCACTCATCGGTGTACGTCTGCGTCGCCGCTACGGTTTCTGAGGAGCACATCCATGCGAGCACGCAATCTGACTCTCGCCCTGTTCTGGATCGGCCTCGCCCTCTTCCTGAGCTGGGACTGGCTGCATTCCACGCCGGTCAACCACCGGCTCGAGCCGCCGCTGTTCGCGGCCGGTTCCGGCAAGGCGCCCACCGGCGGGCACTGCTCGGCCTTCTGAACGGCCCATGCATTGGCGAAGGGCCCTGCCTCAGCAGGGCCCTTTCACGTTCCGGAGGGCTTCAGGTGTAATCGCGCACGTCGTCGATGACCTTGCCGTCGTTGGGCAGGGTGCCCGGAGGCACGCACTCGACTTCGGCGCGCAGCTTGGTCACTTCACGCACCGTATTGGCCACCTGCTCGGCCAATTGTCCGGAAGCCGCTTCCACCTCGATTTGCAGGGTCATGGCGTCGCGCCCCACGGCGCCAGACACCACCAGCCGCGCGCGCGTCACCTCGGGGTGGCGCGCCGCCACTTGGGCGACCTGGGCGGGATGCACGAACAGGCCCCGAACTTTGGTCGTCTGATCGGCCCGGCCCAGCCAGCCACGAATGCGCAGGTTGCGGCGCCCGCAGGGGGACTCCCCCGGCAAAATGGCGGAAAGGTCGCCGGTTCCGAAGCGCACCAGGGGGTAGTCGGGGTTGAGGGTCGTCACCACGACCTCGCCCACCTCGCCCGGAGGCACCGGCTGTGAAGTGCCCGGGCGAACAATCTCCAGAATGATGTCTTCATTAACCACCATGCCTTCTCGCGCGGGCGTTTCATACGCAATCATGCCCAGATCGGCAGTGCCGTAGGCCTGATAGCCATCGATGCCACGTTCCAGAAACCATTCCCGCAAGGAAGGGGGAAAGGCTTCTCCGGAAAACAGTGCACGCTTCAGGCAGGGCAAGGTCAGGCCCTGGTCCTGCGCCTTTTCCAGGATGATGCGCAGAAAACCGGGGGTGCCCGTGTAGCCGGCCGGCTGCAGATCCAGCATGGCCTGCAGCTGTTGCTCCGTCTGCCCCACCCCGCCGGGAAACACCGTGCAGCCCAGGGCATGGGCGGCGGTTTCCATCATGGATCCGGCCGGGGTGAAGTGGTAGGAAAAGCAGTTGTAGACGAGGTCACCGCTGCGAAAGCCCGCCGCGTGCAGGGACCGGGCAAAGCCCCAGTAATCCTTGCGCCGGCTTTCCGGTTCATAGATCGGGCCGGGCGAGGCAAACACGCGGGCAGCCTCCCCCCAGCCGATGCTGGAAAACCCGCCGAACACCCGTTCCTGCACCGATCGCCTTGCGTCTGCATCGTCCTTGCGAGCGGCGTGCTGCGCCTCCAGCAGCTCGCTCTTGCGCAGCACCGGAATGGCCTCCAGCGACGCACGATCGCGAACGGCATCCGGGTCGATGCCCTCCAGCTGGCGCGCGATGGCCGGCGCCTTCTGCCGGGCTCGCTGCAGGGCGTCCGGCAATCTTGAGAACAGCTCTGCCTCGCGTTCGGCGACTCCGGCCGCCTCACGCTCCTCGTAGTATGTGGTCATGGTGTGATCTCTATGCCAGCCAGCGTTTGCGCCGCCTGTAGAACTTGGTGTCACGGAAACTCTTGCGTTCCCCGCTGGACACACCCAGATAGAATTCCTTTACGTCCTCGTTTTCGGCGAGCTCCGACGCAGCGCCGTCCATCATGACGCGGCCGTTTTCAAGGATGTAGCCGTAGTCTGCATAGCGCAGCGCAATGTTGGTGTTCTGCTCGGCCAGCAGGAAACTGACTTTCTCGCGCTGGTTGAGGTCGCGCACGATCTCGAAGATTTCCTCGACGATCTGAGGCGCCAGCCCCATGGAGGGCTCATCGAGCAGAATCATGTTCGGGTTGGCCATGAGCGCGCGCCCGATGGCGGTCATCTGCTGCTCCCCGCCCGAGGTGTAGCCGGCCTGGCTGCTGCGCCGCTGCTTGAGCCGTGGGAAATACTGGTACACCCGTTCCAGTGCCGCCTGCATGTCGGCTCGCCCCAGGTTGCGCGTGTAGGCGCCGGTCAGCAGGTTTTCCTCGACCGTCAGGTGGGCAAAACAGTGCCGCCCCTCCATGACCTGCACGACCCCCCGTTTGACGAGGTCGGCCGGTGTGAGCCGGTCAATGCGCTCGCCCCGGTAATCGATGGACCCTTTGGTGACATCGCCCCGCTCGGCCCTGAGCAGGTTGGACACCGCCCGCAGCGTCGTGGTCTTCCCCGCTCCGTTGGCGCCGAGCAGCGCCACGATGTGGCCTTCGGGCACGGTCAGCGACACCCCTTTCAGAACGAGGATGACGTGGTTGTAAATCACCTCGATTCCGTTGACGTTCAGCAGGATGTTGGCGTCCTGGCGCATCTCGACATTGGTATTCATTGTTTCACCTGCCTGGATGGGCCGGGCCCGCAGGCCCGGCCTTCATGCCGATCAGCTCTCCTTGGAGCAGTCGCGCGGTTCGATCTTCTTTTCGGCGGCGTAGCGTTCGCCATATTCCTTCACGAGCGGATCGACGAACTCGGGGTTGGACTGATACCAGTCCGAGACAATCTCGAACTTGGAGCCGTCCCACTGAATGATGCGTGCCCAGTCGTCACCCATGTGGTTCTCGCAGGACGTGCTCACCGGGCGCAGGATGTTGGCAAAGCCCAGTTCCTCGAGACGTTCCTGGGTCAGGTTCAGGTTTTCAAAGCCCCAGCGCACCTGTTCCGGCGTCATGTGCTTGCCCTTGCCGAATTTCTCCTGAGCGGCCCGGATGGCCTCGACCTGCAGCATGGAGATGATCATGCCGCGGGTATGGGCGATGGAACCCACCGTCGCCCCGTTGGGGCTGGTGCCCTGACCCTTGTCGTACACGTACTTCTTCAGGTCTTCGTGCACGCGGCCCTTGTCGGCGCTGTTGTGAATGGTGATGCCGTTGTAGCCTTTGGCAATCGCGCCCAGATCCTGCACATCGGTTTCGGAGGCGGCCCACCAGATGCCGTAGATCTTCTCGCGGGGATAGCCCACGGCCTGCGCTTCACGAATGGCGGTCGGCGTCATGATGCCGGCGCTCCACAGCAGGATGTAGTCGGGGCGGCGCTGACGGATCTGCAGCCAGGTGGATTTCTGTTCGACGCCGGGGGCGGTCACCGGATACAGCTGCAGCTCGAAACCGTTGGCCTTGGAACGCGACTGCAAGAGGGGAATGGGTTCCTTGCCGTAAGGGGAATCGTGGTAGACCAGGGCGATCTTCTTGCCCTTGAGCTTGTCCTCGCCGCCCTCCTTCTTGGCGATGTCCTGGATCATGACGTCGGCGGCTGTCCAGTAATTGCCCAGCAGGGGGAAGTTCCATTTGAAGACGGCACCGTTGGCCGACTGCGAGAGGCCGTAGCCCACCGTTTCAATGGAAATGCCGTCCACAATGGCGCGATCCGACAGCGCAAAGGTGATGCCGGTCGATTGCGTGTCGAAGCCGGAAGCGCCTCCGCGGGCCGCCTTCAGCCGCTCATAGCATTCCACGCCGCGGTCGGTGGCATAGGCGGTTTCGCATTCTTCGTAGACGATCTTCACGCCGTTGATGCCGCCGTCACGCTCATTGACCAGTTTGAGGTAGTCCTGCTTGCCATCGGCCCATGGAATGCCCAGCGGTGCGAACGAGCCCGTGCGGTAGGTCAGCAGCGGGATGAACTGCTCTTCGGCCGCATGGGCGGCGCCGGCGGCGCCCGCCATGGCCACCGTAACGGTGGCCGCCATGGTGGCTGCCAGTTTGAAAGTACGCTTCATCTCCTAGTCCTCCTGGTGTCTATGCACCGTTTGTGTGACGGGCCGGCCGGATGACCGGCACCGCGTTTACTCATGACCCTGCCTGCAGCCGCTAGTGCGGGAAGGGCCAGATCCGCATCTTCTCCTTGCCGATGCTCCACAGGCGCGCCAGGCCGTGGGGTTCGACGATCAGGAAATACACAATGAGCGCCCCGAACACCATGTGTTCGATGTGCGACGCGGTATCGACCCCGAGCGACAAGCCCAGCATGTGCGGAATATTGGTCAGCAGCACCGGCAGCAGGACCATGAATGCCGCGCCGAAAAAGCTGCCGACGATGGACCCCAGACCGCCGATGATGACGATGAACAGCAGCTGCAGGGAGCGGTTCAGGTCGAAGGCCAGGGGTTCCCAGGAACCCAGGTGGATGTACGCCCACAGCGCCCCGGCCACGCCGATCATGAAGGAGCTGACGGCGAAGGCGGTGAGCTTGGCGTAGACCGGGCGGATGCCGATCACCTCGGCGGCCACGTCCATATCGCGAATGGCCATCCATTGGCGCCCGATGGCGCCGCGCACCAGATTCTTGGCCAGCAAGGCGAACACCACCACGAAGCTCAGCACGAAGACATAGCGCTGTGCCGGCGTCTGGACGGGCAAGCCGAAGAAATCCAGGGCGGGCACCGAAACGTTGCCCGATGGCGAGTAGTTCGTGAAGTAGGGAATGCGCAGGAAGGCCCAGTCGATGAAGAACTGCGCCGCCAGCGTGGTCACGGCCAGGTAGAGCCCGCGGATGCGCAGACTGGGAATGCCGAACACCACCCCCACCAGCGTGGCGAACACGCCCCCCATGAGAATCTGGAAGACCAGCGGCAGTTCCGGGATGCGCACGCCGAAATTCCAGGCCGCATAGGCCCCCACCGCCATGAAGGCCCCCGACCCGATGGAGATCTGCCCGCAATAGCCCACCAGAATGTTCAGGCCGATGGCTGCCAGCGACAGGATGAGGAAGGGAATCAGGATGGCCTGAAGAAAGTAGTTCGACGCCATGAAGGGGATGACCAGAAAGGCCACCGCGATCACGGCCAGAATGAAGATGCGGTCCTGGCGTATCGGAAATATCTGCTGGTCCGCCCGATACGAACTCTTGAACTGACCGTTCTCACGATAATACATAGTATCTACCTATCCACCGTTGTTCTTGTCATACCCGGTCGATGATCTTCTCACCGAACAGGCCCTGAGGACGGAACAGAAGGAAAACCAGCGCCAGCACGTAGGCGAACCAGATCTCGATGCCTCCCCCCACGTAGGGGCCCAGATAGACCTCCGAGAGTTTCTCGCCCACACCGATGATCAGCCCGCCGATGATGGCCCCCGGCACAGAGGTCAGCCCGCCCAGAATCACCACCGGCAGGGCGCGCAGCGCTGCGGTGGACAGGGTGAACTGCACGCCGTATTTCGACCCCCAGACAATGCCGGCCACCAGCGCCACCAGCCCGGCGACGGTCCACACCACCACCCAGATGCGGTTCAGGGGAATGCCGATCGACTGCGCCGCCTGGTGGTCATCGGCCACGGCCCGCAGGGCGCGGCCCACCGCCGTGTACTGGAAGAAGAAGGCCAGGGCTGCCACCAGCACTGCTGCCACGAGCGCGGCGGTGAGGTCTTCCATATTGACCAGCACGCCGCCCTCGAAGGTCTGTTCAAAGAGGAAGGCGGGATCTTTGGGCATGCCCACGTCAATGGAATACACGCTGCTGCCGAACAGGCTCTGGCCCAGACCATCCAGGAAATAGCTGATGCCGATGGTGGCCATGAGCAGCGTGGTGCCTTCCTGATTGACCAGATAGCGCAGCACGAAGCGTTCGATGAGGATGGCGATCAGCCACATGAACGCCGCGCACACGATGAAGGCCAGCGCATTCGCGAGCAGCTTGCTCTCCAGCCCCAGCCACTGCGGAATCCATTCGGAGAAGCGCGCCATGGCCAGGGCCGCCACCAGCACCATGGCGCCCTGCGCGAAATTGAACACGCCGGAGGCCTTGAAGATCAGCACGAAACCGAGGGCGACCAGCGCATAGAGCATGCCCGACATCAGGCCGCCGAAGATTGTTTCCAGAAAAAAGCCCATGTCTCCTGACCTCACTCGCCGGCGCCCAGATAGGCGCGTATCACTTCGGGGTTGCTGCGGACCTCGTCGGGGGTGCCGTCGCCGATCTTCTTGCCGTAATCCAGTACGACGACCCGGTCGGAAATGTCCATGACCACGCCCATGTCGTGCTCGATCAGCACGATCGTCGTGCCGTATTCGTCGTTCACGTCGAGGATGAACCGGCTCATGTCCTGCTTTTCCTCGATGTTCATGCCGGCCATGGGCTCATCCAGCAGCAGGATGCGCGGCTCCATGGCCAGGGCCCGACCGAGGTCAACGCGTTTCTGCAGCCCATAGGGCAGACGGCCGACAGGCACTTTGCGATAGGCCTGGATCTCGAGGAAGTCGATGATGTTCTCGACGAATTCCCGATGGCGTATCTCTTCACGCTCGGCCGACCCCAGGCGGAAGGCCTGGGCCAGCACCCCGCTCTTCATGCGCAGGTTGCGGCCGGTCATGATGTTGTCCAGCACGCTCATGCCTTTGAAGAGCGCCAGATTCTGGAAGGTACGCGCCACCCCCATTTCGGCGGCCCGGCGCGGGTTCATGCGATTGAAGCGCGTACCGCCCAGAGTGATGGAGCCTTCCTGTGGCGTGTAGACCCCATTGATCACATTCAGCATGGAGCTCTTGCCCGCGCCGTTGGGGCCGATGATGGCCCGGATCTCGTGCTCACGGACGTCGAACGAAATGTTGGTCAGGGCCTTGACCCCGCCGAAAGCGAGCGAAATGTTGCTCAGGTCGAGGATGACTTCCCCGATTCTCTGCTCACGATTTGGCATCATGACTCAGGCCACCTTCTTCATGTCACCGGGAAAGACCTTGGCAGGCAGGATGCGCAGATCGGCAGAAATCTTGCCGATCCGGCCATCCTCGAACTTGACCTCCGTCTCGATGAATTGATGCTCGCGCCCTTCATAAAGGGCCTCCACCAACACCGCGTATTTCTGCGCAATGAAGCCGCGCCGGACCTTGCGGGTACGGGTCAGTTCGTCGTCGTCGGGGTCGAGCTCCTTGTGCAGGACCAGGAAGCGAGCCACCTGGGACGCACACAGCTGCGGGTCTTGTGCGAGGTCGGCATTGACCTTTTCGACGCAATCGCGAATGAGCTCGAGCACTTCCTGCTTGCCCGCCAGGTCGGTGTAGCCGGCGTACGGCAGGCCGCGACGCTCGGCCCAGTTGCCCACGGCCTCGAGGTCGATGTTGATGAAGGCACAGACTTCATCGCGACCGTTGCCAAACGCCACGGCTTCCTTGATGAAGGGGAAGAACTTCAGCTTGTTCTCGATGTACTTGGGTGCGAACAGGCTGCCGTCGGCCAGCTTGCCGACATCCTTGGCCCGGTCGATGATCTTGAGCTGTCCGTCGGTGTCGAGGTAGCCGGCGTCGCCCGTGTGATACCAGCCGTCGGGCGTGAACGATTCGGCGGTGGCTTCGGGATTCTTGTAATACTCCTTGAACAGCCCCGGGCTCTTCACCTGAATTTCGCCATTTTCGGCCACACGGATCTCCACGCCGGCCACGGGGGGCCCGACCGTGTCGGCCCGCACCTGGCCATCGGACTGCACGCACACGAAGACCGAGGTTTCGGTCGAACCATAGAGCTGCTTGAGGTTGATGCCGATGGACCGGTAGAACTCGAAGAGGTCGGGGCCGATGGCTTCACCCGCGGTATACGCGACCCGGACCCGGCTCATGCCCAGGGCATTGCGCAGCGGCCCGTAAATGAGGAGATCACCGAGGCGGTACTTGAAGCGGTCCCAGGCACTCACGGTCGGGTCTTTATCGAGAATGCGGGTGCCCACCCGGCGGGCCAGGTTCATGCAGGTATTGAACAGCTTGCGCTTGAGGGCGCTGGCGTCTTCCATGCGGATCATGACCTGGGTCAGCAGGCCTTCGAGCACGCGCGGCGGGGCGAAGTAATAGGTGGGCCCGATGTCGTGCATGTCGATGGACACGGTTTCCGGAGACTCCGGATGGTTGACGGTGAAACCGGTGACCAGGAACTGCGTGTAGGAAAACATGTTCTGCCCGATCCAGGCCGGCGGCAGGTAGGCGAGCACATCCTCGCGGTCGGTCAGCCCTTCGAGATCCTGGATGACCCGGGCCCGGTCGATCAGGGCATGGTGAGTGAGGACCACGCCCTTGGGCTTGCCCGTGGTGCCCGAGGTGTAGAACATGGCCGCGGGCTCGTCGGGCGCCACGGCCGCCTTGGCCTGGCTGACGTGATCGGGGTGTTCGGCGCGGAATTTCCGGCCCATGTCGGCCAGTGCCTCGAAGCTCAGCAGGCCGGGATCGACATAGTTGCGCAGGCCGCGCGGGTCGTCATAGACAATGTGCTGCAGAAGCGGGCAGGAATCCTGAGCCTCGAGCATTTTGTCGACCTGTTCCTGGTCTTCGACCACGGCCACCCGCACCTCGGCGTCCTGCAGGACATAAAGCATTTCTGCCGCGATGGCGTCCTGATACAAAGGAACGGGTATCGCGCCGAGGTATTGGCTTGCTATCATGGCCAGATAAAGGCGGGGCCGGTTCTCGCCCACCACGGCCACGTGTTCGCCCTTGCGGACGCCCAGGGCTGCCAGCCCGTTGGCCAGTTCTTCGGCCTGTTCTGCCACCTCCTTCCAGGTGGTGGTCTGCCAGATGCCGAGATCTTTTTCACGCATGGCGGGCCGTTGCCCGCGATGCCGGGCGTGATGTTCCACCCATGCCGGAAATGTCGCCGGCAAACCCGACGAGGGGGTCGATGCTGTATGTACCACCTTGTCTCCTTGGCTGCGTAAGCCTGGCCCGTTTCAAGGGCTCTGTCTTTATATTTGGGATGCTACAAGCAGGCATGCACGATGAATAAAGTATCGTCTCACAATGTGTATAACTGTCGCGGCTGCGACATTCAAACGGGGCTTAGGGGTAAATCCTCATGAGTGCTCAGGATTCACCCGTGAGTGTTCGAGACGCGCTTCTGAGCGCGACGGCCTGGTTTCCCGTGCTGACGCCGGACGAACACGAGCGCGTGCTGCGCGACATGACCAGCACCGACTACCCGGCCGGGGCCCTGATCGAACGCAAGGGCGAACCGGCGACGGCCTGGCTGGGGGTGCGCAGCGGGCTGGTAAAGGTGTCGGTGGGCAACCCGGACGGCAAGCTGGCGTCGTTGATGGGCGTGCCGGCCGGCGGCTGGTTCGGCGAAGGCTCCCTGCTGAAACGGGAAAAACGCAAATACGATGTGGTCGCTCTGCGCGCCTGCACCATCCTGCGCATGCCCGAAGCGACCTTCAACTGGCTGCTCGATCGCAGCATTCCCTTCAACCGCTACCTGCTGCACCAGCTCAACGAGCGGGTCGGCCAGTTCGTGGGCAAGGCCGAATCCGACCGCCTGCTCGACCCGGAAGCCCGCGTGGCGCGCTGCCTGCTGGAACTGATCAACCCCCTGCTGAATACCGGGCAGGCCATGCGGCTGGACATCACGCAGGAAGAGATCGGCTTCCTGGCGCGCATCTCGCGACAGCGTGCCAATCAGGCGCTGCGTGCGCTGGAGGCGGCCCGCCTGGTGAGCGTGGAATATGGCGCGGTGACGGTGTTGAACCTGGAAGGCCTGGCCGAATACGGCCAGTGAACCCTTCAGTATCGGCGGCGAAAACGCAACTGCAACACTGGGGTTAACCATAGGATTGGTCAAGAAATGCGCAGATTTCCGGTCCGTCCCCCATTTTCTGCGATGACCACTATATCGGGTACGGTGTAAGCTTTTGGGGTTAACCCTCCCATGGTGGGCGGGTCATGCTTCAAGAATATCGGCGAGACCGGAAATGTCAGAACTCAACACCACGCACACACTACCTTCCTACCTGGACCCGGGGCATGTCGGCCCGTGGGGCATCTACCTCGAACAGGTCGACCGGGTGACGCCCTACCTGGGCCGGCTCAGCAAATGGGTGGAAACACTCAAGCGACCCAAGCGCGTGTTGATCGTCGACGTTCCGGTCGAGCTGGATGACGGCACCATCGCCCACTTCGAAGGGTATCGCGTGCAGCACAATGTATCGCGCGGCCCCGGCAAGGGCGGCGTGCGCTACCACCAGGACGTCACCTTGTCGGAAGTCATGGCGCTGGCGGCCTGGATGTCCGTCAAGGCCGCAGCGGTCGACCTGCCTTTCGGGGGTGCCAAAGGCGGCATCCGCATCGACCCGCGCAACTACTCCCGTGCAGAGCTCGAGCGCATTACGCGCCGCTACACCAGCGAAATTGGCGTGATCATCGGGCCGCACAAGGATATTCCCGCTCCCGATGTCAACACCAACGCGCAGACCATGGCCTGGATGATGGACACCTACTCCATGAACCACGGCAGCACCACCACCGGCGTGGTCACCGGCAAGCCCATCTCCATCGGCGGCAGTCTGGGCCGCGTGGAAGCCACCGGCCGCGGCGTGTACGTGGTCGGCAGCGCCGCCGCGCACGACCATGGCCTGTCCATTCAAGGCGCGCGCGTGTGTGTGCAGGGTTTCGGTAACGTGGGGGGCACGGCGGCTCGTCTGTTCGCCGAGGCAGGCGCCAAGGTCATCGCGGTGCAGGACCACACCGGCACCGTTCACAACGCGAACGGCCTGGACGTCCTGCGTCTGCTCAAGCACGTTGAGGAAACCGGCGGCGTGGCCGGCGCTCCCGACTCCGACGCGCTGACGGCCGACGAATTCTGGGGCCTGGACACCGACATCCTGATTCCCGCAGCCCTTGAAAGCCAGATCCACGAAGGCAACGCCGACAAGATCAAGGCCAAGATCATCATCGAAGGCGCCAACGGCCCCACCACTCCTGAAGCCGACGACATCCTGACCAACAAGGGCACGCTGATCGTGCCCGACGTGCTGGCCAACGCCGGTGGTGTCACGGTCAGCTACTTCGAATGGGTGCAGGATTTTTCCAGCTTCTTCTGGACGGAAGACGAAATCAACGAACGGCTGGAGCGCATGATGCGCCGTGCGTACAGCTCCGTGGCCGGGGTCGCCGCGCAGCACAAGGTGTCGCTGCGCACCGCCGCCTTCATCGCCGCCTGCTCGCGCATTCTGGAAGCGCGTGAGGTGCGCGGCCTCTACCCCTGAGCGCCCCGCAACAATACGGCCAGCGGCAGGCCTCCGGGCAAGTCGGCCAGGGGTGCCCTGCCCTCAGTCACCACCACCGGCCGGCGGCGCAGCACATCCACCCATTGCGCGCCATCGCCGGGCAGTTCCGCCGCGGCATTTCCCCAGAAGCCGGCCGGCAGGCAGGGCGCTCCGCCCTCCATGCGCACGCTGGCCGCACACTTCACCCCCACGATCACCACGACGTCGTCTCCCCGGGCAAAGGCCAGCGCCTGCCCCGCGGCACGCCCCCCTGATACTGTGAGCGGCTGATACGCACCGCAAAAAGCGGCGGGCCGGCTCTTCCTCAAGGCGAGAAGGGTCGCGATCAGCGCCTGCTTCACCCGGCCATCCGCCCATGCCTGGGCCGGCCAGAACTCCGGCGCCAACGGCGCCGTGACATGTTCGCCATCCAGCAGCGCCTGATCCAGCAGATTGAGTGCGCGCGCACGCGCGGCCACATCCACCGGCCGACGATTGTCGGGATCGACCAGAGAGAAGTCGCGCCACTCCGTCCCCTGGTAAAGGTCGGGCACCCCCGGGCAGGTCAGTCGCAAAGTGGATTGAACAAGTCCATTGAACATGGCGCCCGGCTCGATCTGGTGGACGAATTCGGCGATCTCTTTCAAGACGTCGTGCTGCGTCTGCCCGGGGGCCAGTTGACCGATCCAGGCCTGCCAGGCTTGCTCTTCGTCCAGGCGGGGCTCGAACCAACTCGAACGCGTTTTGCCCTCGCGCAGGGCCTTCACCGTCCACGCCTGCACCCGTTCCAGCAGGCGAGCCACTCCGTGACGGTCGGACGCCGCCAATTGGGGTGGCCAGCTCGCCACCAGGGTCTGCAGCAACATGTAGTGGAATGCCCCAGCCCCGTCGCCTTGCGGGACATGGCCTGCCGCCCGCTCCCGCCATCGCCGCGCCTGCTGCAACCATGCCTCCGGAAGCTCGGACAATACCGCCAGCCTTGCGCGACCGTCCTCTCCGCGCTTGTGATCGTGCGTCGCCGTGGCCAGCAGCCCCTCGGGCATGTGTTCCTCCCGAAACCGGTTGCTCTGATGGAAGGCGGGAATGGACAAGGCGAACACGGCGGGGTCGGATCCGACCTCATTGCGGGACAGCAGGCGCCCATAGCGGTAGAAGGTCGTGTCTTCCAGCGACTTGGCCGCCAACGGGGGCGTCAACTGCTGGAAGCGCGTGATGGCCTGGCGGGCGTCACCGGGCAGATCCGCCCGGCCGCCCAGGACGGCATCCAGCCAGTCCAGATGGGCGCGGGCCTCATGGTGCCCCCCGGCCTGCAGTGCCGTGGCAGCCCCCTGCCGGGCCTGGTCGAACCAGACCTGGTCCTCCGCGCTGCGCGGCCCCGCTTCCACATAGCTGCGGTAAGTGGGAAAGTGGCGCAGCAAGGCATCCAGCGCCAGGCCGAGCGGGTCTTGCCGCGCATCGTCCGACGGGAGGTCGGCATCCTTCCCGGCCGGGGAAGACGGTGGCCGCAAACGCTTCAG
>JAJUFT010000044.1 GCA_029263615.1 Alcaligenaceae bacterium
CAATCCGACCTGATCGTGCCCGACATGCAAATCGAACTGCTCGAAATACGTGACCACCTGGCCCGGCATGCGCCTTTCGACGAGCTGCCGGACGACGTGCTGGACGACGCTGTCCGCCACGTGCAGGTCCGCTATTTCAAGGCGGGCACGCCCATTCTCGAGGCCGGCGCGCCCATCAACGATCTGCATTACATCCGCAGTGGTGCGGTAGAGCTTTTCCTGCGCTCCGGCAAGCTTTTCAACCGTCTCGGTGAAGGCGACATCTTTGGCCAGGCGAGCCTGCGCCGCGGGAAGCGGGTGCGTTTTCCGGCCCAGGCACTGGAGGATTCGCTGATCTATTTCATTCCGGGTGCCGTTTTCGAACATTTGTGCGATACCTGCGACAATTTCGCCGACTTCGTCGACACGGAAGGCGCAGGCCGCCTCAAAGCGGTGACGCAGCCCTCCAGTCGCATCAGTGATCTCATGAAACTGCGGGTCACGCGGCTGATCAGCCGCCCGCCGGTCACACTGGACGCGCAGAACACCATTCATCGTGCGGCCAGTGTCATGACCGAGGAAGGCGTGTCTGCCCTGCTGATCACGCGCAATGAACCCGAACTCGAGCACCCCCGCCTGGTCGGCATCATCACCGACCGCGATTTCCGCACCCGGGTGGTGTCCCAGGCGCTGCCGCCGGAAACGCCGTTGCACGAGATCATGTCGCCCGACCCAGTGGTGCTGCAGCACACCGATTCGGTGCTGGAAGCCATGCAGTGCATGTTGCGACACAACTTCCATCACCTGCCCGTGCTGAACCGACGGCGCCTCATCGGGCTGGTGAACATGGCGGATGTCCTGCGTTACCAGTCACGCAACAGCCTCTACCTGGTCAATGACATCTTCAAGCGCAAGTCCGTCACTGCGTTGCAAAGCCTGGTGCCTGAAGTGCGCGCCACCTTCCTGCGCATGGTCGAGGAAGAAGCCAATGCGCAGATGATTGGCAGCGCCATGTCCAGCATCGGGCGCAGCTTCATCCAGCAATTGCTGAATCTGGCGGAGGAAGCGCTTGGCCCGGCGCCCGTCCCGTACTGTTTCATGGTGATGGGCTCGATGGCACGCGAAGAGCAGACCATCGTCACCGACCAGGACAATGCCCTGATTCTGGATGATCGTTTTGTTCCGGCGGAACACGATGACTATTTCCGACGGCTTGCCGGCTTCGTGAGCGATGGGCTGGCCGCCTGTGGTTACGCGTATTGCAAGGGCGACATCATGGCCACCCAGATCAAGTGGCGCCAGCCACTTTCCGTGTGGAAGGCGTATTTCACGGAATGGATCGAACGCCCGAACGCACAGACCCTGCTGAACAGCAATATTTTTTTCGACCTGGAGGCGGTAGGCGGGAATTCGGATTTCGTCGACCAGCTACGCGAGCTGATTGCAGTCAAGGCCAGCCGCAACTCCCGCTTTCTGGCGATGATGGCGCGCAACTCCCTGAGTCGCAAGCCCCCCCTGGGTTTCTTCCGCACCTTCGTCATGGAAACCGACGGCCAGCACCGGCACATCATCAACATCAAGGGGCGGGGCACCGCCCCGCTGACCGATCTCATCCGCGTCCATGCCCTGGCCTGCGGCTCGACCGCACAAAGTTCCTTCGACCGTCTGGACGACATCGCCAAGACGCGTCTCATGCCGCCGGAATCCCTGCAAAAGCTGCGATACGCCCTGGAGTTTCTGAGCCTGGCCCGCATACGCCACCAGGCACTCGATATTCAGGAAGGGCGCGAACCCAACAACTACATCGAGCCGGCGAACGTCTCGCCTGCCGAACGGCACGGGCTGAAGGACGCCTTCCAGATTCTGAGCAACGCCCAGAATTTTCTGCGTTACCGTTACCCCCTGCATGGCGAGGCGCACACGAAATGACATCGGCGGCAGACTGGGCCAGCTATATGGCGCAACAGGCAGAACGGGTCACCCATCCCGCCTTGTCCGCCTTCTACGGTGCTGCCTGGCCTGCCGCCGACACGCCGCTGGAACAGGTTGAGCTGCTTGCGCTGGATGTTGAGACCACCGGCCTGGATGCCCGAAGCCATTCCATCGTGAGCATCGGGCTGATTCCCATGACGCTGGAACGGATTCGTAGCGACCGGGCCTGGCACACGGTGGTCCGCCCGCGCGGGCGTTTGGAAGAAGAATCGGTGACCTTCCACCAGATCACGCACACCGACATTCGTTCGGCGCCGCGCTTCGAGGCAATTGTGGAGCCCTTTCTCAAGCAGTTGGCAGGCAAGGTGGCGGTCGTGCATTACCACCCCGTGGAACGCGCGTTTCTGGATGCCGCGGTGCGCCGCTGCTGGGGCGAAACATTGCAGTTCCCCATGATCGACACCATGCAGATCGAGGCCAGCCTGCACCCCAGGCGCAAGCCGGGCTGGCTGCTCAAACTGCTGGGCAGGAAGCCGGTGTCGATCCGCCTGGCCGACAGCCGGGCTCGCTACCAGTTACCGCCTTACCGGGCACACCATGCCCTGACCGACGCGCTGGCCACCGCAGAACTGCTGCAGGCTCAGGTGGCCACGCACATGACGCCGCAGCAGGCAGTGGGCTCGATCTGGCTATAGGCGGCTCTTAGCGCGGCTCGCTCATCAACCCCTTGACGATGGCCACACATCCAACCAGCAAGACCACTGTGAAAGGCAGACCCGTTGAGACCGCCATGGCCTGCAAGGCGATGAGGCCGCCGCCAAGCAGCAGGGCAATGGCCAGCACGCCTTCCAGCACGGCCCAGAACACACGCTGCGATACCGGCGCATTAATTTTGCCGCCAGCCGTGATGGTGTCGATCACCAGAGACCCGGAGTCCGACGACGTGATGAAGAACATGATGACCAGCACCACGCCGATGAAGGACGAAATCGACGCGAGGGGATACTGACCCAGCATGGTGAACAGCTGAAGTTCCAGGGCGGCGTCCTGCACGCCCGTGAACTGCTCGACGATGACCTGGTGGATGGCCGTTCCGCCAAATGCGGTCATCCACAGGACGGAAACCAGCGAGGGCACCAGCAGCACGGCCACCAGAAATTCTCGTACGGTCCGACCCCGGCTGATGCGGGCGATGAACATGCCAACGAAGGGCGACCAGCTGATCCACCACGCCCAGTAGAAGGCCGTCCAGCCTTCGACGAAATTGACGTCCTCCCGACCAAATGGGTTGGCCAACGCCGGCAGATGAGTCACATAGGACCATAGATTTGAAAAGAAGCCTTGGGCAATGCCCAACGTCGGGCCCATCACGATCACGAAAATCAGCAGCAGGAAAGCCAGCAGCATGTTGACTTTCGAAAGCTGCTGAACGCCCTTTTCGACCCCGGCAACGACCGACCAGATGGCGACCGCCGTGATGCTGATGATCAGCAGCACCATGCTCAGATTGCTGGCCGGGATGCCGAACAGCTGTTCGATACCCGCACTGGCTTGTTGTGCTCCCAGCCCCAGCGAGGTGACCAGGCCGAACATGGTGGCGAACACCGCCAGAATGTCCACCACGTGGCCGGGCCAACCCCACACGCGCTCGCCCAGAAGCGGATAGAAGATGGAACGCATGCTCAAGGGCAGGCCCTTGTTGAACGAGAACAGTGCCAGCGCCAGAGACACAATGGCGTAGATGGCCCACGGGTGCAGACCCCAATGAAAGATGGTTGCCGCCATGCCCAGGCTGAACGCCGCTCCGACGTCGCCAGCCGCCCCATCCAAGGGCGCCCAGTCGGTGCGCACGCCATCTGCGCCCACTGACACGCCCTCCTGCGCCGCGCTGAAATGCGACATCGGCTCGGCCACCCCATAGAACATCAGGCCGATGCCCATACCGGCGGCAAACAGCATGGCGAACCAGCCCGTGTAGGTGAAGTCGGGCTTGGCATCACGGCCGCCCAGCCGCACCTTTCCCAGCGGCGAGACAATTAGCGCCAGACACAACACCACGAACACGTTGCCCGCGGCCAGCAGAAAACCCGACATCTTGCTGGTCAGCCAGGCGCGCAAGCCGGTGAACAATTCCGCTGCTTCAGACTGCAGCGCCAGCGTGAGCAGCACGAACAACAGAATGGTGACGGATGAGATCAGGAAGACCTTGCTGTGTATATCCAGCTGGACCAGCACCTTGCCCGAGAAGTTGTCCTGCCCGACGACGTAGTCGGTGTCGATGAGGTTGGTGGGGCCGGAAGGGGCGGGGATGCCGTCTGGCCCTACTTCTGGTTCCTGGGAACCGGGTTGATTGGATGGCGAGGTAATCACGTTCGAACTCCTTGCTCTTGTCGGTGCGCAACGCACAATGATGCGAACGTCGGCCGCACCCTCTGCGCGGACCGTGTGTGCCTGCATGATAACTCAGTGTCAATGCAGCCTCCGGCGTTTTCTCAAGACGGTTGGCCGGCCTCGTGCATCGGCAGCAAGCGCAGGCACGCGCTTTCGCATAGAATTTCCACTCGGTCCCGACCGGTGGTCTCCTGGCCTGCCGATCCGCACCCCATTCTTCATAACGTGGAGCCCGAATGAAAAATTCGAGCCTGTATTTCCGCAGTTTCATCGTGATGCTGACCCTCGTCACGGTGGGTTTCATCTGGATTCTTCTCCCCTATTACGCCGCGCTGTTCTGGGCAACCACGCTGGCGGTCATCTTCTACCCCGTTCAGCGGCGGCTCTACATGAAGTTCAAGGGCCGCAGCAACCTGGCGGCTGCAGCCACGCTGACCCTAATTCTGCTCATCGTGATCATCCCGATGATCGCGATCTCGGGCGCCCTCATCCAGGAAATTGCCAATTCGTACAAGCGCATCAGTTCGGGTGAGTTCAATGTCGGTCTGTATTTCTCCAAGGTGATCGATGCGCTGCCGCCCTCGGCCCACAATGTCCTGAGCTATCTGGGAGTGGGCGACCTCACCAGCATTCAGGAGAAAGTCACGCAAGGGGCAGTGGCCGGTGGCAAGTTCATTGCCACGCAGGCGGTCAGTCTGGGGCAGAACACCGCCCAGCTGCTCATCGGTCTGGGCGTCATGCTTTACGTGCTGTTCTTCCTGCTGCGCGATGGCGCCGACCTCGCGCGGTACAGCAAGCAGCTGGTGCCCCTGAGCGAAGAGCACAAGCAGCATTTCATTCGCAAATTCGCCACGGTGATCCGCGCGACCGTCAAGGGCAACATCGTGGTGGCGATCACCCAGGGTACGCTGGGCGGCCTGATGTTCTGGCTACTCGGCATTCAGGGCCCGCTGCTGTGGGGCGTGGTCATGACCCTGCTGTCCTTGCTGCCCGCCGTGGGCGCGGCGCTGATCTGGGGCCCTGTGGCCATCTATTTCCTTGCCACGGGGGAAATCTGGCAGGGCGTGGTGCTGACGGCCTTTGGCGTTCTGGTGATCGGCCTGATCGACAATCTGCTGCGCCCGATTCTGGTGGGCAAGGACACCAAGCTTCCTGACTGGATCATTCTGGTGTCCACGCTAGGCGGGTTGTCGGTCTTCGGTCTGAACGGTTTCGTGATCGGGCCGCTCGCGGCAGCCCTGTTCATGTCGGCGTGGGACCTCTTCCCATCGGCGGTTCGCCTCAATCAGGGCGCCCAGAGCGGCGCCACGCCGGCCCAGGAACAGGAGTACGCCAGCCGGAAGTGACACGTTCGCCCGGCAGCACGCTGGCCAAAAACGAAAAAATGTGTGTATAATTATTGGCTTTCCCGGGCACCAAAGAACGCAAGGGAAATGTGCCGCTTTAGCTCAGTTGGTAGAGCAGTTCATTCGTAATGAAAAGGTCGCCAGTTCGAATCCGGCAAGCGGCACCATCCAGAACACCTAGAAACCCACATAAGTCCATGATTTGTGTGGGTTTTTTCTTGGCTTGCGATACGCCAGTTCCAAGGCTCCCCTCACGCTCTTTTCCAGTGGGCGACAATCGGAGAAAATGACCCTACCCTTCCCACCAACAATTCCATGAACAAGGGGCATCCACCATGTCTGAACTGAAACTGAACGCCGGCACGCTGGTCTACCACGGTACCGACCGCCCGGACGCTGACGAAGTCTCCGTACTGGGTCGCCACGCCTTCTGGCTGGCAGCCACCAGAGAGCTGGCCGAAACGCAGGCGCTGCGCAATCGCAGCGGGTCGCCCAAGGTGTTCGTATACCGCCTGAAGAGTGACCTCACCCTGCCCGCCGTGCGCACCACGGAAGACGTGCAGGCTCTGCTGAAGAAGTATGAGCTCTGGGTCACGGAAGACGAGCTTCTGCAAGCCAGTGCCCTGGCCGCCAACCTGCCGGGCTGGGCCTACCCCGACGCCAACCCCCTGGGCGCCTTCATCAAGCTGTTCGACACCGGCATGCTGGAATACGTGGAAACGCTGCCCGTGGATCGGGCCAGCGTGCTCGGCACGCCAGCCTGAGCGCGCTTACGAGCCCACCGTACAAGGCTGGGCGGGCCTGCCTGCGGCATCCGGTTCCGGCAGTGCCGAGGCAGGCAGCCCGAAAATACGGTCGAAGCACCAGGCGAACACGAAGGTGTACACCAGGAAAAACAGGATGAAGCCCAAGTCCATGACGAAGGCTTCCCACAAGGAGACATCGAGCCACCAAGCAAAGAACGGCACGATGGAAAGCACCAGCCCCCCCTCGAAGCCGATCGCATGAGCAATGCGGCGTTTCAGGCTGCGGCCCTTCACCACTTGGCGGCGTTCCCAGGCCTCGAAGAGGCCGTTGAACACCAGGTTCCAGACGACAGCCAGCACGGAAGCCCCGACCGAGGCGACCAGTGAATGGAGGGGCGAGTGCCCCAGCAGGAAGAGCACGGCCCCCGTGAGGGCAATGGCAATACCTTCGTACAGGGACACGTAAACCACCCTGCGCTTCCAGCCTTGCATTTCTTGAGACTCCGACATTTTCCGCATGGCAAAGAGGCCTGACGGAAGAAGATGATTGAAGTTGGAAGAATAACATTTCGGGGGCGGTCGGGCCCGCTGCCAGATTCGCAGAACGGTTCAGTTTTTTGTCAGAAACGTGGCGTGGAAGCCATGCATCCGCCGAATGGCGTATGTCCATGCAGAAAAAGCCGAAGCAAAATTGCGTAAGGGTAATCCCCCAGCTCCAAGCCCTTGACCTTTCAACTGCCACGAAACCGATTCGCGGCGCGCAAGCCGCCAGCACGGAGCCACACACTTATGGAAACTTGTCTCTCCTCGCACACGCAGTGGTTATGGCTTCCGAACGGAAACGTCATGCATCGCTGTGGCATCGAACTCACGCGCGAAGGTCAGCAATGGCGCATGACGGATGAATCCGGTCATGAATTCGCGTGGTTCGCGATTCGGGAGCAGGGCCTGAGCCATGATGAGGCCGAAGGGCTCGCCAATCTGCTGGTCGAGCAAGGCGCCTACTGGGCAGAACATGGAATGCATTGAAGCGCCCCAGAAGTTTTTTTTCGACCGAAAGGACTGATGGGCGTACAATTTATGCCCCCTTCTTTATGTCACGTTGGACAGTCCATCTTGAGCACTCCCCGCACTAAACGCTGGAACGGCACACTCGAATCCCTGGCCGCCGACTACCTCAAGGATGTCCTGGAACGCATGGAATCCTATGGCGACCGGGTGCAGTTCGAGTTCCCGGGCCACAGCAGGCATCCCATCTACCAGGTCATCGGCCGCGGCGATCGCAAACTCGGTTTTGACGGCAAGCATCTGCTGCTGCGCCTGAACGAATCCGGCAACGTCGCCGACAGTCTTTCACCCGTCTATTCCATCGACGCCGTACGCGATGCCATTGCCGGCAAGCGCAGCACGCGCAGCGCCTCTGCCGCGCGCGCGAACACCGGTAGCAGCAACGGCGCCGTGCGCCGCCGTGCGCCGGCCGCAGCCGCCGTCGTGGATACCGTGGAGCAGGACAAATACGCCTACTACCGGGCGCACCGCGATGAACTGCCGGAAGACATCTCGCAGTACGCCGCCGAAATCAGCCGACTGATGCGGACAGGCAAGTCGGCCGAAGAGGCCTTCGGCGCGATTATCGCCCAGTACTACTGAGCAAGCTGATCAGGCCAGGCGCAGCGCCGGGGAAGGATCGGCGCTGGCACCCCCCAGGGCCGCCTGCGAGGCGGACGCGTCTTGCGCGCCCCGCCCTCGCCGGGTCGTGTCCGTGATGTCGATGATCGGGTGAGGGTCGCCGTCGGGCAGACGGAACACCGCCACCGCCTGCGCCAGGCGTTGCGCCTGTTCACGCAACGATTCCGCGGCCGAGGCGGCTTCCTCGACCAGCGCGGCATTCTGCTGGGTCACGGAATCCATCTGCAGGACGGCCGTATTCACCTGGTCGATGCCACCCGCCTGTTCTTCGGAAGCATGCGAGATGTCGTGCATGATCTGCGTGACCCGGCCCACCGATTCGAACAGTTCGCGCATGGTGGCGCCGGCCGACTGCACCTGCTGTTCGCCTGCCTTGACTTCCTGCAGGGCAGTTTCGATGAGTGCCTTGATCTCCTTGGCGGCCTGCGCGCTGCGTTGTGCCAGCGTACGCACTTCGGTGGCCACCACCGCGAAGCCCTTGCCCTGCTCGCCCGCACGGGCGGCTTCCACGGCGGCATTCAATGCCAGGATATTGGTCTGGAAGGCGATGCCATCAATCACGCTGACGATTTCACCGATCTTGCTGGAACCCGCCGAAATGCGCTCCATGCTGTGAACGACCCCATCGACCGCGCGCCCGCCCGCTTCCGTGACCTGGGCAGCCTTCGTGGCGAGTTCATTCGCCTGACCGGCATTGTCGGAATTCTGGCGGACCACCGCAGCCAGTTCTTCCATGCTGGCGGCCGTCTGCTGGAGCGAGGCCGCCTGCTGTTCCGTGCGGCTGGAGAGGTCGAGATTGCCTGTGGCAATTTCGTTGGCCCCGAGGTTGATTTCCTCGACGCTTTCGCGCACCGTGGCAATGGCCCGCTGCAGGTTCGCCTGAGTGCGGCGCAGATTGTCGTAAAGCACATGGATTTCGTTGCGGCTGTTGCGTGGCACGGCCGGCACCCGGCCAGTGAGGTCGCCGCGCCCCAGCAGTTCCATGCGCTGCATGATGTCACGCACCGGGCGCAGCGTGCGGGCAGCGATCCAGCCCGTCAGCAGGGAAATGAGCAGCGTGCCGACCACCATCATGCCCATCTGCATCCAGATGGCGCGCATGCTGGCGGCCATGAAATCCGACTTCTTGCCGGCGCCGTACAGCACCCAATCCCAGTTCTCGATCCCGTCCCAGGCCACCAGATAGGCATCGCCCCGTTCCGGCGTGATTTCGGCGAAACCCGTTTCCGAATCGAAACGCGCATTCAGCAGGGCCAGGACGGCGTCGGATTCCAGCCCCAGGTCAGCCCCCTCGCCGACCGCCACCAGCTGGGCCCGGCCGGATCCTCCCCGGCTGATGAGACCGAAGGCACCGTATTCGGCCACCCGTGTCCGGGCCACCATGTCGATGACACTGACGACCTGTTCGTGCACGTCGACGCGCACCGAAAGACCGCCATAGACGGCGCCAGAATCGTCGGCAAGAGGCAGAATGCTCATCGCGTACCAGCGGCCATTGCGCTGAACCAGCCCGCCATAGGGCTGACCCGAATCCAGGGTGCGCGCGAGCAGGTCATTGGGCTCAACCACGCTGTTCAGGCGCAGATTGCCCTCGGCATCGCGCAGCAGGGTGCTGACCCGCACCCAGCCCTGGGGCGCCTTGACGATGATGGCCGGGTCGGCGCCGGTATTCTCGTTCATTCGCAGCAAATGGCCGACATCGCCGTTGATGATGGTGTCGTCGACGATCAGCAAGGGCACACCGGCATCATCGGTACTGCCGTCCGGGAACGGCAGGCCGCCCAGCTCGCGCTGCAGCACCGGAATGAGCTGCGTGGCACGTTCGCGCGCCGTGGCGTAGGCCAGCTGCAGCGAACGGTCGACCCCTTCCAGGGAAGCGGCCATTTCGCGGTGAACGGTTTCTTGTGCCGCCCGCAGGTTCTGCCAGCCCATGATGGCAGCGATGCTGAACATCACGAACACCGTCGCCAGGGACGTGACGATGAACAGTTTTGTCGCCAGGCTGCTGCGTGACCACCGGCCCGCACTGATTTCCCCTTTGTTCGACTTGCCTTGAGCCATGTCTCCACCTTGTAATCGTGCTTGTGGCCGCAAAGAGCGGCCACAAATTTTTACAGCAGGTGCAGAAGGGGCGATAGTCAAGTATTCCCTAGGTGCAATTCCTTGCGGGCTCAGAGCTCCATTTCGCTGATGAGATTCAGGAACTCTTCCACCGGCATGGTTTCGCCGTTCAGATTCACTTCGCCGTTTTCATAGCGAACCGATAACAGCGCCCGGTCGTTCTCGATGCGCACCACACCCTGCTGCTCGAGCTGGGCAATGTAACCGTCGTAGATGAGTGCGGCGAACATCGCGAATTCGTTGCCGTCTTCGCCGCCCCCCGACGCCTGGGAGACTGCCTGCATCAGCATGGGCCGCGACAGCGCAATTTCCAGATGCATTTCCTTGAGCGAATCGGGCAGGGCCTCTTCCTGCGCCTTCGCATCGCCCGCCGGCAGCGGCTGGAAGGTGATGTTCAGGGCCAGAGTGGATTCGCCCTGCTCATTGCGCCAGGCCACCGGCTGCACGGCCACTGCCGGGCTGGAGGCCAACAGGGGAACCAGGCGCCCCAGGAGACGGGATTCGTCTTCCGGGGTCAGGTCGAAATCCTCATCGTCCTCGACGCCATGTTCGGCAGCAATGGCGTCATACTCGGAGATCAGCTTGGAAAAGGCATCGAAGTTGAAGCGGTTGACCTGTCCACCGAGGGTGATGCTGCCCAGGCTGGCTTCCCCAACCCGCAATTGCCGGACGTCATAACGCAGCGCGGCATCCAGCTGTTCGCCCTTCTGGGTGCTGTCCAGCGTGACGGCGACCCCTTCCAGCACCAACGCATCCGAGATGCCTGCATCCATCACCATGGCGCCGATATCGACCCGGCTGTCGACCTTGACGGATTCATCGGAGGCCGTGCGGGTGGTGGACTTCACGTCGATCTTGCGCAACACCACCGTGTTACCCGCGCCCTCGCCCAGCGTCAGCTGTTCGAAGCCGCCCTGGGCATCGCTGTCGCGAAAGTCGTTGCTGAATTCCACATCGACCTGGCCGCCGCTGAACGACAGCTGTTCGTCATCACTCACCCATTCGAGCGGCGCAAAACGCCATGCGCTTTTCCCTCGACCACCAAAACCGATGCGGGTGTCGGCCTGCACGGGCATGGCGCCGCGCGCGGCATCAAACCAGCGCTTGACGCTTTCGGTGTCGACCAGCTGGCTGCGACTCCAGGCCAGCTGCGGTGTCCACACCCCCTGACTCACCAGGCCCCAGGGGAACGGACCGTGCTGCATGTGGTCTTCGAACGTAACCTGGGTGCGGTCGTCGCCATCCTGCAGCGTAAAGGTGTAGCGGGCCCGAGAAGAAAACAGGCCACGCTGGTAGGCGTCGATGCTGAGGGTAGCCCCCACCGAACCCACATCAGGGCCCAGCGTCTTGATGATGCGTTGATTGGCGCGGTCAACCGCCGCCCTGATGGTGTTTTCGGCTTCCATGCCCACGTACCAGGCCGCGCCCGTATAGGCGGCGGCCGCGACGACGAGGGAACCGGCAAGGACCGCGGATTTCTTCATGAATGACCTCGAATTGCAGCGGCACGGGCCGCTGACTGTATCAATGCAAGCGTTGAAAGTGAAAAGGAAACAGAGAACTGGCCGGCCCCGCGCTCAGGCTTCCGCGTCAGGCTGCCGTCCGGGCTCGGCCTGGACGAAGGCATCCAGCTGCGAACAGGCATCGACAATGCGATGGATGGTCGGCATGGCGGAAAGGTCGCACTCGAAGCGCCGGGCATTGAACACCTGCGGCACGAGCAGAACATCCGCCAGAGTGACGTGGTCACCATGGCAGAAACGGCCGGTGGAGGGGTGGCCCGCCAGCATGGCCTCGATGGAGCTCAGCCCGACATCGATCCAGTGCCTGTACCAGGCGTTCTTGGTGTCTTCATCCACGCCCACGACATGCTTCAGGTGCTTGAGCACGCGCAGGTTGTTGAGCGGGTGAATGTCGCAGGCAATGGTCTGTGCGATGGCACGAACGCGCGCCCGCCCGGCTGCGTCGGAAGGCAGCAGCGGAGGTTGCGGATGTGTCTCTTCCAAGTATTCCAGAATGGCCATGGACTGACCGATGGCCAGTTCGCCATCCACCAGCGTCGGCACCAGCGCCGTGGGGTTCAGCGCCTTGTAGTCGGCCGAATACTGCTGCCCCCCGTCCTTGAGGAGGTGCACGGGCACGGTTTCATAGGCCAGACCCTTGAGGTTGAGAGCAATGCGTACGCGGTAGGCAGCCGAGCTGCGGAAATAACTGTAGAGCTTCATCAGGACACATCCTTGAGCTTGCGGGACAATTCTCGGGGCAGGGGGAATGCCACATTTTCCTCGGCGCCGTCCATGGTGCGCACGGAAATCGCGCCCAGTTCCTTGAGCCGGGCAATGACCTGGCTGACCAGAATTTCCGGTGCCGACGCACCCGCCGTGACCCCCACCCGCTTGCTCTCCCCGAGCCACTGCGGGTCGATCATTTCCGGGCCATCCACGAGGTGCGCCTGCACGCCCATGCGCTCGGCCACTTCCCGCAGCCGGTTGGAATTGGAGGAGTTGGCACTGCCCACCACCAGCACCAGGTCGCACTGAGGCGCCATGACCTTGACGGCATCCTGCCGGTTCTGCGTGGCGTAACAGATATCGCTCTTGCGGGGCTCGACAATGCCGGGGAAGCGGGCACGCAGTGCACTGGCGACTTCCGCCGCGTCATCGACGGACAGTGTGGTCTGCGTGACGAAGGCGAGGTTGCCCGGGTCTTTCACTTCCAGGCGGTCGACGTCTTCGGGCGTTTCCACGAGATACATGCCGCCATCGGCCTGACCGAGGGTGCCCTCCACTTCGGGATGCCCCTTGTGGCCGATCATGATGATCTCGCGACCGGCAGCCCGCATGCGGGAGACTTCCACGTGCACTTTGGTGACCAGCGGGCAGGTGGCGTCGAACACGCGCAGGCCGCGGCGCTCGGCCTCGGCCTTCACGGCGCGCGACACACCGTGCGCGGAGAACACGACCGTGGCGCCTTCAGGCGCCTCGTCGAGTTCATCGATGAAGATGGCGCCTTTCTCGCGAAGGTCGTTGACCACGTAGCGATTGTGAACGATTTCATGGCGCACATAGATGGGGGCGCCGAACAATTCGAGCGCACGTTCGACAATATCGATTGCGCGGTCCACACCGGCACAGAAGCCGCGCGGCTGGGCCAGCAGGACCTCGGCGCCGCCCTGCGCGGGAAGACTTTCAGACATCAGAGAACTCCCAACAACGAAACCTCGACCCGCAGATCGATGCCTGCGAGCGGATGGTTGAAGTCAAAGAGGGCGCGATCGTCCTCGAGCTCTTTCAATACGCCGGAATAACGGGCCCCGTTGGGCGCCGTGAATTCGATGATTTCGCCCGGCGTGAACTCGGTGGGATCCGCGGCTTCGGTCTCGATCATGCTGCGTGCCACCCACTGCAGCAGTTCGGGATTGCGGTCGCCATAGGCTTGGGCGGCAGGCACTTCGAAGGTGAATCGCTCGCCCTCGGCACGGCCGACCAGGGCCGCTTCCAGGCCCGGAGCCCACTGGCCGGCGCCCATCTGCAGGGTGCCGGGGCGGCCCGTGAAGGTATCCGCAAACACGGAACCCGCCGCGGGGCCACTGGCCAGCTCGATGCGATAGTGGAGAGTCAGGTAGGAATCAGGACGGACAAAAGCGTTCACTGAATCGGAAGAGGAAGTCAAAATCTGCCACCGTAAAGGTTTGATGAACCCGCGTATTTTAGAGCCTTTATGTCCATGAGCCTAAGTCCTGCCCCAAACACACCGGAACGGCCCCGCGAACGTCTGCTGGCGCATGGCCCTCAGGTGCTGACGTCCGCCGAATTGCTGGCCATCATTCTGCGCACCGGCATGAAGGGGTGCGGCGTGGTGGAGCTGAGCCATCGCCTGATCCAGCATTGCGGCGGCCTGCGTGGTCTGTTGTCCGCCGACGCCGCCACCCTGCTCAAGCTGCCCGGCCTGGGGCAGGCCAAGGCGAGCGAGATTCTGGCCATCAGTGAACTGAGCCGCCGCGCTCTCGAAGAAGAGTTGCGCTCGGGTGAAACGCTGGATCAGCCCGCCCGGGTGAAACGCTACTGCATGGCGCTGCTGGGCCATCTCGAGATCGAGCATTGCGTCGCCCTGTATCTGGACACGCGCTTTCGTCTGATTGTCGCGGAAGAAGTGGCGCGCGGCACCCTGAGCCAGGCATCGATTTACCCGCGCGAGGTGGTGAAGGCCGCCCTGCGCCACCATGCCGCCGCCCTCATCCTGGCGCACAATCACCCCTCGGGTGTCGCCGAACCCAGTCAGGCCGACCTCGCCCTCACCCAGCATCTGCGCAAGGCCCTGGCTCTGGTCGACGTTCGCCTGCTCGATCACCTGATCGTGACCGCCGGCGGAGCGCTGTCTCTGGCGGAACGCGGCATGTTGTAGGGGAAGTCGGTCGTCTGTGGGCTGCAGCCCACAGCGGCCGGCCCGGAGGCAACCCGCCTGCGTGATCAACTTGTATGCCGATGCGGCGCGCGCTAGAATTAAGAGTTATCCACGGATACGTTGCTGCAAGACTTGCGGCTTGATTCGTTCCCAAGCCCAGGCGATTGTGGCTGGCGACCCAAACATTCACGACAGGAATCGACATGAAAGAAGGCATCCACCCCGAATACCGCGAAGTGGTGTTCCTGGATCAGCAAACCGGCTCGAAGATCATCACCCGCTCGACCGTGAACACACGCGAAACCATCGAACACGAGGGCAAGACCTACCCCCTGTTCAAGTGTGACGTCACCTCCGAGTCGCACCCCTTCTACACCGGCGCCCAGACCCGCATTGTGGAAACTGGCCGCGTCGAGAAGTTCCGCGCCCGTTTCGCCCGCACCGTGGGCACGCGCAACGCCTGACTTCGCATCCGCGTTGTCAGCACGGAAAAGCAGCCTGCGGGCTGCTTTTTTGTTGCCACCTGGCCGGCGTCTTTTCTTCACGCTCCTGCCTATAATGAGTGGCCGCTGCGTTTGCGGCCCGTCCACTCGCCTTGCGTGGCGTCCGCAGCAGCCCACCCAGAATGAATCGCCCATAAGAAGATGGATTCCCGCTCCACCCCAGCCCGCCTGACCGAAACGGCGACCGTCAAGCTTTCCAGGCCCTTCCTGCTGCTGATCACCGCCATTTACATTTTGGCCGGCCTTTTCTTCCGCGACCCGTGGAAGACCGACGATGTGGTGGGCCTGGCCACCATGATCAGCGCGCTGTCCGACCCATCGGGCAAGGCCCTGCTCGCGCCGCAGATTGGCGTGCTGGCCCACGCGCAGGAAGGCCCGCTCACCACCTGGGTGGGCGCCTTCTTCATCTGGGTGTTCGCGCCGGTGTTCGACTTCTTCGTACCGGCTCACGACGGCGCCATCATTGCCTCGCGGTTGCCCAACCTGCTGTGGTTCGGCATTTTGGTGGGTTCCGTCTGGTATGGCAGCTATCTGCTGGGCCGGCGCCCGGAGCCGCAGCCACTCGAACTGCCCTTCGGGGGGGAACCGAGCGTCAACGACTACGGCCGCATGATCGCCGACGCGGCCCTGCTGCTGATCCTGGCCACCGTGGGCATCGTGTGGCGCATGCACGAAACATCGGAAGTCCCCGCACTGATCGCCTTCCAGGCCCTGGCCTTTTTCGCGGTCGCGCGCAGCATGGACCGTCCGCTTGCCGGTGCGCTGACCTTGGGCATCGCGCTGGGCGCGGCCTTCCTGACACGCGGCTGGATCGGTTCGCTGCCCATCATCCTGGCCTCAATCTTCGCCTTCCACCCCCACGGGGCGCTCTGGTCACGACGTGCCTGGCTGCTGCTGAGTGCGGCGGTGGCCCTGGCCATCGGGCTGGCGTGGTGGATTCCCGTGAAAATGGTGGCACCCTTCTGGGCGCAGAACTGGTGGCTGTGGAATAGCCAGTCGTTCGGCCTGCCGCAGCCCGACGTCCTGCTCAGCCTGTTGCGCGACCTGCCCTGGTTTCTGTGGCCGACCTGGCCCTTTGCGATATTGGCGATCTGGCGCTGGCGCAGCTGGATCGCGGCCCCGCATATCTGGGTGCCGCTGATGTTCACGGCCTGGCCGCTGATCATCTTGATCTTTCTGGCCGATGTATTCGAGCCGGAATACGCTCTGATGGCCGTGCCCGCCGCCGTCCTGGCCGCGTTCGCCCTGCCGACGCTGCGCCGCGCCGTGGTCAATTCCCTGGACTGGTTCGCCGTCATGTGCTTTTCGCTGACGGCCGCCACGGTGTGGCTGGGCTGGTTCGCCCTTCACACCGGCATGCCCGAACAGATTCACCACAACATCACCCGCCTGACGCGTGGCTACGACATCCACGTGTCCTGGCCGTCCGTGCTGATCGCTCTGGTGGGCACCCTGGCCTGGGTGGGCCTGGTGCGTTGGCGCCTGCACAACAAACCGGCCGCCCTGTGGCGCGGCACCGTGCTGTCTGCCGGCGGCCTCATCACCACCTGGCTGCTGCTGGTCACACTGTGGATGCCGGTGTTGGACTATGTCCGCAGCTACCGGCAGGTGTCGGGTGAGCTGGCGGTCGCCCTCGAACAGCACGCCCGTCCGCGAGACTGCGTCCGCGCCCTGGGGCTGGGCGTCGGCCAGCGCGCCTCCTTCCTGGTATTCAATGACATCACCTTCAGCTACGACTCGCAGTGCGTACTGATTCTGCAGCAGACCACGCAAAAAGCCGTGCGCGAGGGCAGCGTGGGTTTCTCCGATTCGGCTGAAGTGCTGTGGCAGGGCCGACGCCCTGCCGATCGTGATGAGATGTTCCGTCTGTTGCGGGTCAAGCGCGGATGATTTCAGGCCCGGCCGCCCGCCCGACCTTGCGCCATCGAATGCGGGAAATCGCCAGACAGGCGTGGCCCGTGCTCGTCGCCTCCTGGGCCGGCGTGGCCTTTGGTGTGATCGACACCGCGATGGGCGGCCACTCCAGCGCCCTCGACCTGCAGATCATGGCGCTGGCCACCTCTATCTACGTGACGGTGTTTGTCGGCCTCATGGGCACCGTCCACGCCCTCATTCCCATCCTGGCGCAGCACTTTGGCGCCGGTCACAAGGAAGAAGTCGGTCGTCTGTGGGGTCAGGGCATGTGGCTCGCCGCCGGGCTGTGTCTGGCGGGGGCCGTGTTCCTGCTGTTGCCCGATCTATGGCTGAGCATCGCCGGCGACCTCGAGCCTGCGGTCCGCGAGGGGGTGCGCGATTACCTGCTTGCCCTCACCTTCGCCCTGCCTGCCGCCCTGGCCTTTCGTGCGGTGTATGCGCTGGCCACCGCCGTCTCCCGGCCCCGCACGGTGATGACGATCTACGTGGGCTCGCTGGGCTTCAAGCTGTTCTTCAACTGGGTGTTCATGTTCGGCAAGCTGGGCATGCCTGCCCTGGGCGCCACGGGGGCCGGTCTCTCGACGGCTGTCGTGTCGTGGCTGATGCTGGCCGTGGGCATGTGGACGGTGCTGCACGACCCCTGGTATGCCCAGTTCCAGCCCCGTCTTGGAAGGCCGCGCTGGCGCGACCAGGCCGAGCTGCTGCGCCTGGGCATTCCGATGGGCGGCTCCTACCTGATCGAGGTCTGCGCCTTCACCTTCATGGCGCTGCTGGCAGCGCGCGACGGCATGTATGTCACGGGTGCCCATCAGATCATGGCCAACATTGCGGCACTTTGCTACATGATTCCCATGGCCATGGGCATTTCCACGGCAGCGACCACGGCGCAGGCCATCGGCGCGCGAGACACCGTCCTGGCGCGCATCAATGGACGGGCCGGCATTCTGCTGGCCGTCGGTGCAGCAATGCTGACCGCCCTGATCATCGTCGTGGGGCGGGACCCCCTGCTGACGATGTATACGGACGACGTCCAGGTCGCCGCGGTGGCCGCCCTGCTTCTGATGCTGCTGCCCTTCTTCCACATGGGGGATGCTCTGCAGTGCATCGGCTGCTATCTGCTGCGGGCCTACAAGGTGACGGTGGCCCCCTTGATGATGCAGATCGTCGCCCTGACCGGCGTGGGTCTGGGCGGCGGCTGGTGGCTGGGATTCGGGCCGGCGCGCGGCGCATTGGCCGGCCCCATCGAACATTTTCTGCCCGGCGCCCCCGTGGGCACCACCACCATGTGGCTCATGTCGACCGTGGGCCTGCTGCTGTCGGCCAGCCTGCTGTTTGTCCGCTACGCCTGGATCGTCAGGGGAAATCAGGCGGCGTTGCGCTGATCGGCCTTCGGCTTCACCCCGGCATCGGTAGCGTCTGACCGTTCCGCGGCCGCCTCGCTCTCCGCCAGCACGGGCCGGATCAGCTCCACGACCTTGCTGCGCGACAGCACCCCCAGGAATTCATTGTCCGTGCCGGTCACGGCCATGGGCGCATCGCTGCGCAGCAAACGGCCCAGCACCTCGTCCAGACCGGCGCTGGCCGGCACGGTGGCCATGGGCTCGACGTAGCGGGAGATATCGCGCGCGCCTTCGCGCAAGGCCCGCTCGGCGGATTCGCGCGTCAGCACCCCGTACAGGCGTTTGCCATCCAGCACGGGACTGAACTGCAACGCCTGCTTGGACATGTGCTCCACGCCATGCGCCGGGTTCGTGCGCGTCGTGAGTGACAGGGCCGGTTTGTTGCAGGCATGGGAGGCGTTGAGCACCTTGCTGCGATTGACGTCCTGCAGGAAGGCCTGAACGTAATCATCGGCCGGCGCCAGAAGGATGTCTTCGGGCGTGCCTTCCTGGACCAGTTCGCCGTCCTTGAGAATGGCGATGCGATTGCCCAGGCGCAGCGCTTCGTCCAGGTCGTGCGTGATGAAGACGATGGTTTTGTTCAGCTGCGACTGCAGCTGCAGGAGCTGGTCCTGCATTTCCCGCCGAATCAACGGGTCGAGGGCCGAGAAGGCCTCGTCCATGAGCAGGATTTCGGCATCGGTGGCAAGGGCTCGCGCCAGGCCGACCCGCTGCTGCATGCCGCCGGACAACTGATGCGGATACTGCTTCTCATACCCCGCCAGCCCGACCACTTCCAGCCAGTGCATGGCACGCTGTTCGCGCTCCTTGCGACCGATGCCCCGTACCTTGAGACCGTACGCGATGTTGTCCAGCACGCAGCGATGGGGAAACAGGCCGAAGCGCTGGAACACCATGCTCATCTTCTGCTGACGAAAGCGCTCGAGCTCGCGCGTGCCCAGGGCCATGACATCGACATCATCCACTCGAATGGTGCCTGCGGTCGGTTCGATGAGCCGGTTGAAATGGCGGATGAGGGTGGATTTTCCCGAACCGGACAAACCCATGATGACGTGAATGCTGCCTTCGTCGATGGACAGCGAAATGTCGCGCAGGCCCAGTGTGTGGCCACTGCGCTGCAGGAGTTCGTCGCGGCTGATGCCCGCCCGCGCCGATTCCAGCCACTGCATGGGCCGCGGCCCGAAAATCTTGTAGATCCCCTTGACTTCGATCTTGGCCATATCAGGATTCCTTGTGCTGATGGCGGCGCCCGAACGCCTGGGTGATTCGGTCGAAAACGATGGCCAGGATGACGATGCCGATGCCGGCCAGCAGCCCCCGGCCCACCTGCAGCCGATTGATGCCCTGCAGCACCTCATAGCCGAGGCCCCGCACCCCGATCATGGAGGCAATCACCACCATGGCCAGCGCCATCATGGTGGTCTGATTGATGCCGGCCATGATGTTGGGCAGGGCCAGCGGCAGCTGCACCCCGAACAGTTGCTTGAAACGATTGGCACCAAACGCACGCGACGCTTCCAGTACCTCGCGGTCGACCAGCCGGATGCCCAGATCGGTGAGGCGGATCACCGGCGGCACCGCGTAGACCACCGTGGCGATGATGGCCGCGACCTTGCCCAGATTGAACAGCATGACCACGGGAATCAGATAGACGAAGCTTGGCATGGTCTGCATGACGTCCAGCACCGGCAACATGAGGTTGCGCAGCCAGGTGAAGCTGGCCATGAGGATGCCCAGCGGAATGCCGATGAGGACGGACATCGCCACGGCGACAATCATGATGGAGAGGGTCTGCATCGAAGCATCCCACAGTCCCAGCACCCCCAGCATGAAGAGCATGGCGGCAACGGCCAGTGGCAGCACGATGCGCCGGCTTGCCACCCAGGCCAGAGCGGAAATGGCCAGGATCACCAGCCACCAGGGCGCGCCCCGCAACACGGCGTCCATCCAGATCAGCAGATCGAGCAAGGGCTGGCTGAACGCACGCAGGAGGTCTGCGTACTCATTGACGATATTGCCCACGAAGGCGTCGATGGGCGCGCGCAGCGCCCGGGGCGGGATCAGTTCTGGAAACATGGTTCTCCTGGCCTGCCGGATTACAGAGAGGCCTTCACCCGTTCAACCGCAGCGGCCGGCAGCCACTGCGTCCAGACCTCTTCGTGATTCTTGAGGAACCACTTGGCCACTTCGTCGGGCTCGAGCTCGTTCTCATCCATGTGGGCCATGGTCTGATTCATGAGCGGAAGCGGCACGCTGACCTTGGAAAGGAACTCGGTGAGCTGCGGCGCTTCCTGCGTGAAAGACGTCGTCACGGCGGTGAACACCGGGTTGTCGGGATAGGCGCTGGGCTTGGGATCGGCGCAGTTCACATCGGTCAGGCAGGCATGCAGTTCCTGGTCGTACTCGGGCAGTTCCAGCTGCACGAGATCCATGGCACCGACCAGCGGCGTGGGGAACCAGTAATAGAAAACGATGTTTTCCTTGCGCTGATAGGCCGCCGTCAGCGCGGCTTTCTGCGTGGCGCCCGTGCCCGGCGAGAAGTAGGTGAAACTGTCTTCCAGGCCCAGGGCCTTGTACAGGTTGCCGCTCACCACTTCGCAGCCCCAACCGGCCGGGCAGCCATAGAAGCGCCCCTTGGTCGGTTCTTCAGGGTCTTTGAATTCGTCCTTGAACTTGGGCAGGTCGGCCGCCGCCTTGAGTTCGGGCAGGCGTTCTGCGGTGTAGCGCGGAATGAACCAGGCCTCACCCCCCATGTAGAGATCGCCGATGCGCTTCACCTTGCCGGTGGCTTCGGCCTTGGCCCAGGGTTCCGCGACGCTGTTGAGCCAGATTTCGGTGTTGATGTCCACATCGCCTCGCGTCAGCGCGGCCAGCGCAGGCAGGGTCTCGACCGGCAGCACTTCCGAATCGCAGCCATACGCGTGCTTGATGATGTGCCGTTCCACTTCGACCAGCACCAGGTTGCTCTCCCAGTTCATCCCGGCGAAGCGCATGGGACGGTCAAGCTCGCATTGAGGCGCCTCGGCGGCTTGAGCCGTGAAGGGCACGAGCGCAGACGCAGCCACGGCCAACAAACCCGCCAGGGCAACATGGACGGGCCTGCGCCGCCGGCCACCCCCCAGATTTTCAGTTTGGGATTCGAGGGGTGTAGCTGTGATCGACATAAAGCCTCCTTCTGTTTGCCTGAGCGCGGCGAGGGCCGCGCGGGAATTCAAGAGGGGCGGAAGTGGCGGCAGGCAGCCGAGGGTGCCTTCGACGGAAAGACGGGGTGCCCGTGAGGCACGCCGATGCATGAGGGACAGGTTGCCGAGCCGAGGCCGGCCCCAGACTTGAAGCTGGGGCGCATTTTACGTGAAGTAGTGAAAAGATGCGAACCGAAATGATTGGGTGGTGAATCTCACCACCATCGAATCATTCGCTCAAGAAGCATGGAATCAGTGGCTCAGGAAGCATACATATAGTCACGACGCCAGGGGTAACCCTGCTCGCCCGGCTTGGACAATTCGTCGCCCTGCCAGCCCTGGCGATGCTGCGCAAGAACCTGGTGCAGCGCGATCCACCCGTGCTCGAACCCCATGGCGCAGCCCGCCAAGTACATGCGGTAGGCGCGCAAGGAACGTTCGCCATTTTCCGTCGTGAGCGTGGCGCGCGCCGCTTCGAGCTGCGCTTCCAGGCTGTCGCTCCAGGCCCAGAGCGTACGGGCGTAGTGCGGCCGCAGGTTTTCCACGTCGAGATCTTCCAGACCGCCTTCGGTGAGGCTCTGCATCACGTGGCTGATATGGGTGAGCTCGCCCCCGGGGAAGATGTATTTGTCGATGAAGTCGCCCATGCCGGCACCCAGCTGGTGGTTGTCGACGCCCCCGGCCGTGATGCCATGGTTCAGAATCAGCCCCCCGGGGCGCAGCAGACGCCGCAGTTTCGAGAAATACCCCTCGAGCTGCGCGCGCCCGACGTGCTCGAACATGCCGACCGACGCAATTTTGTCGTAGGGCGTGCTTTCATCGAGCTTGCGGTAATCGAGCAGCTCCATGCGCACGCGCCCTCCCAGCCCCTTCTCTTCGATCAGCCTGTTCACATAGGCGTGCTGGTTGCGCGACAGCGTGATGCCGGTGGCATCGACACCGTAGTTTTCCGCCGCCCACAGCAGCAGCCCGCCCCACCCCGCGCCGATATCCAGGAAGCGCTCGCCGGCGCGCAGGCGCAGCTTGCGGCAGATATGGTCGAGCTTGGCTTCCTGGGCCTGGGCGAGCGTCATGTCGTCTTCCCGGTAATAGGCGCAGGAATACACACGACGCGGGTCCAGCCACAAGGCGTAGAAGTTGTCGGACAGGTCGTAATGGAACTGAATCTGACGGGCATCGCGTTCGAGACTGTGACGCCAGATCGACATCACGTGACGAATCAGGGAGGTGAGCGTACCGGCACGCGCCGCCTCGATGGGCGACTCCGGAAGAATGGAGGCCGCAACCCGCATCAGGTCGCGCATCGAACCTTCCACTTCGAACTTGCCTTCAACGTAATCCTCGCCAAGCGTTCCCACCTGCCCCGCGGCCAGATGCGCCAGCGTGCGGTTATCGCGGATGGTCAGATGAACCGCAGCATCTGAAGCGCCGACCGAGTTGCCGTCCGGCAGCGTGAGCCGCACAGGCAAGGGAAGCGACGCCAGCTTTGATTCCACTGCAGACAAGATCGAACTCAAGGCAACCTCCTGATTGAACAGTGTTGTAAGGACTCGATTCGTGGGGCGAAAGCGACATTAATCATACATGCAGGTCATGACGTTGGAAGCCCTGTCGGCCAGAGGCCCGGGCCCGTCTGCGCGCGGTCCGAGGGCCCGTGTTGTATGGCTGCCATGCGCGGCGCCTTGCCCCATGTCACTGATTCATAGTAGAATCGCTGTCTTTACACAGATTTCAACAAGGGGTGAACCATGGCACGCGTATGCCAAGTTACCGGCAAGGGCCCGATGGTGGGCAACCACGTCTCGCACGCCAAC
>JAJUFT010000151.1 GCA_029263615.1 Alcaligenaceae bacterium
GGGGCCGCAAGCCCCTGGTGCTGACCGTCCCCAGTGCGCTACCCGACGGCGCCATCGTCCAGGCCGAGCTGCTGCACCGACGGCTGATCCTCACGCTCAAGGTGCCCGATGATGCGGTGACGAGCGCCGGTGTCGGCATCGTTGCCGGCGATCTGGGGCTGATCCACCTGGGCGTGTTCACCGACGGCGAAGAATCCATGGCCGTTGTCGGGCGCGGACTGCGCTCGCTGGTCCAGCAGAAGAACAAAAAGCTCGCCGCACTGTCCCGGCTGCTGTCGAAGACGCAAAAGGGCTCCCGGCGCTGGCGCAAGCTACGGGTGTCGAAGGCCCGGCTGCTGCGCCGGTTCGACCACCAGGTGCGCAACCTGCTTCACCACGCCAGCAACCAGATCATCGACTTCTGCGTCGCCCGCCAGGCCGGCACGCTGGTGGTCGGCGACATCACCGATATCGCACGGCACAAGCGCCAGCGCAGAAAGGGCTCCCGGCGGCTGAACCAGGCGATGAGCGGTAACCCGCTCGGGCGCCTGGTCGACTACCTCACTTACAAGGGCGCCCGCCGCGGCGTCACCCTGCTCAAGATCAACGAGGCGTACACGTCTCAGCACTGCCCGGCATGCGGCCATCGCCACAAGCCTGCCGGGCGCGTCTACCGCTGCACGAGCCCCAGCTGCTCGTTCGTCGGCATTCGCGACGAAGTGGGTGCGATCAACATCCTGGTCAAGCACCGCCACGGCCGGCTGATCGCCGGCAGTCAGCTTCCCACCGGGAGCGTGAAGTATCGACGACCCGTCGCCTTGCGCCGGCCCGTCGTAGACCGCCTGACGTGCGGCACGTGGCCTGAACAGCCCGCGCGATCGGATCTGGCGGCCTAGGCCGTGTCGGAGCCTTTGGCTCCTCAGAACGATCACGTGGGAATGCTCAGGAATCCCCTTTCTTTAGGTTCATCGCACTTTCCCGGGGAACGCGGCCTTGATTTTCAGGAAGAAGTAGCCCGAGTCGCGAAATCCATAGGCCATGCGCTTGATGACCTTGATGCGGTTGTTCACTCCCTCGATGAGGCTGGTGTGCATTGGAAAGCACGCGCTGGCGAGGATGCCCCGGGCGTATCTGCGCAGGTTGCGGGCAAAGCGTTGCAAAGGCGCCAGGCCACTGGCCCGCGCATGTCGCAGCCACGTTCGCCAGCGCCGCCAACCCTCCCGCACGCTGGGCGCGTACCAGACATCTTTCAGGGCGTCCTTGAGCACATAGACCGTGGCCAGCGGCTGGTTGGCCGCCAGCAGCTCCTGCAACTGCACGGTTTGCCCCTCCTTCAGGTTTTGGGAATTGCGCAGCAGCAGCCATCGGCTCTGTTTCACCACCTTGCGGGCCAGCTTGTCGTCGCGCAGGCGGTTGGCTTGATCCACCCGGATTCGATCGATCACCTCTCGACCGTAGCGCGCCACGACATGGAACAGGTCGTACACCACCTCGGCCTGCGGGCAATGGCGCTTCACCTCCAGGTCAAACGCGGTGTTCATGTCCATGGCCACCGCCTCAATCTGCCGGCAGCGCTCGCCCAGCAACTCGAAGAAGGGGCGGATCGCCTCCCGGCTGTTGCCATGCCCCACCCATAGCACTCGCGTTCGTTCGGCATCCATGATCACCGTGGCGTAGCGATGGCCCTTGTGCAGGGCGAACTCGTCCATCACCAGGCGACGCACCTCGCCTGGCTCGAAGGCCCCCACCTCGACCTGCAGACGGCGCTTGTCGAGTGCCTTGAGGGTATGCCAGTGCAGACCGGTGAGCCGGCTGACGTGGCTGATCGGCAGCAGCTGCAGCAACCCTTCGAGCCAGATCCGCAATCGCCGGGTAAGACGGGATGAGGGCTCCAGCCAGTCGATCCGCTCGGTCACCCGCCCACAGCGCAGGCAATCGACTCGGCGCACGGGCACTTGCAGCAGGACACGCTGATCGAACAGATCGCGGTCACGAACCAGGCGAATCCGGCGCTCGTGAATCAACGGGCAGAGCTGGCCGCAACGCCCGCATCTGGGCATGGAACCGGTCTGAGGCTGGAGCTCGATCAGCAGGGAGTTGTTGGCGGATGGGCGACAGGCTACGGCGTCATAGCCTGGCCAGAAAGCGGCAAGATCAATAGGATGCACGGTGACAGCAGGGACAGGTGGATGGTTGGTTTGGCGACTACCAATTTACCTGCTTCCCTGCCTGTCAATCCGCTCTTCCCCCCGATTCTGCGAAGAACC
>JAJUFT010000153.1 GCA_029263615.1 Alcaligenaceae bacterium
AACCAGGAAATCGTGAAGGTGCTGAACGATCCTGAGATCAAGAAGCAGCTGGGCGATCTGGGTCTGACCCCGCACCCTACCACCCGTGCTGAATTTGCCGAATTCATGAAGGCGGAATCTGACAAGTGGGCGAAGATCATCAAGGAACGGAACATCGTCATGCAGTGATCGGCTTCGGTCCGTTCCCACAGAAGAAGGGCGCTGCGGCGCCCTTTTTCAATGGATATACAGGGTAGATATGGACCGGCGTCGTGGGCGAGGGCACGCTTCGCCTGCGTGGTAAGATCATCGCACCCCGCCGACCCTGGCGGTTCGCTGGTTCATGCCGTCCTTCCCATGCCCTCTATCCGCGTTCTGACCCTGATGCTCGCAGGCCTTGCGATGCTCGGGCCATTTTCCATCGACACCTACCTGCCTGCTTTCGACCGCATCGCGGCCGATTTCGCGGTGGAAGGCGTTCTCATGCAGCACACGCTCAGCATCTACCTGCTGAGCTTCGGCATCATGAGCCTGTTCTGGGGGTCGATGTCGGACTCCTTCGGGCGGCGACCGGTGATCCTTGCCTCGCTGGTCATCTTCCTGGTGGGCTCGATCGGATGCGCGCTGGCGCCTTCCTATGGCTGGCTGCTGTTCTTCCGGGCCCTGCAGGGCACCTCTGCCGGCGCCGGCCGCATCATCGGCCAGGCACTGGCGCGCGACTGCTTCCACGGTGCGGAAGCGCAACGCCTGTTCGCCAATATCGCCATGGTCTTCGGGCTGGCCCCGGCCATCGCGCCCGTGCTCGGGGGGTATCTGAGCACCTACGTCGGCTGGCGGGCCATCTTCGTGTTGCTCAGTGTGCTGTCCCTGCTGCTGATCGTGGCCAGCTGGCGTGTGCTGCCCGAGACGCTGCCCCCCAAGGCCCGCCAGCCGCTGCGGCTGGGCAGCATTCTGCGCAACTATCTGCATGTGGCGAAGAACGGGCGCTTTCTGCTCGCCATCAGCGCCATCGGGCTGGCCTTTGCCGGGTTCGGGCTCTACATCGCCTCGGCGGCACGCTTCATTCTGGACATCCTCAACTTGCCTGAAACGGCCTTCGGCTGGCTGTTCATCCCCTTCATCATCGGGACGATCAGTGGCTCCATGCTCAGTTCCCGACTGGCGGGCAAGGTGAATCCGGCCAGGCTGGTGCTGGCCGGGCAGGGCATCATGGCCCTGGGAGCGCTGGGGAATGTGACATACAACCTGTTTTTCGAGGCCGCCGTGCCCTGGGCGGTGATTCCCATCACCGTCTACGGCTTCGGCATGTCCACGGCGTTGCCGGGCATGACGGTGGTGGCGCTGGGCGTCTTCCCGACCCTGCGCGGCACGGCCTCGTCCGTGCAGAGCTCCGTACAGGTCACGGTGTTCGCGCTGGTCGCCGGCTTCGTGGCACCGTTGTTGTATGAAAGCGCCCTCAAACTGGCCTTCGGCACGGTGGGTACCGCCCTGCTTTGCGCCTCCCTGTGGCACTTGAGCCAGCGCAAGGCTTCCCGGGAATGAGGCTTGCCATGCTGGATCCGGACGTTCGTGCTTCCGGAGGCCGACATGCAGATCAGGCGTTTCTTTTCCCTTGCCCGGCTCTCGGTGCAGTCCTGGCTGGACGATTACGCGCCCAGCATGGGCGCCGCCATCGCTTTCTACACTGTCTTCTCGCTTGCGCCCCTGGTGATGATCGTCATCGGCATTGCCGGTTTCTTCTGGGGAGAAGACGCCGTGCGCGGCGAGCTACTGCGTCAGATCGGCGGCATGGTGGGCGAGAACGGGGCCGCCGCCATTGAAGGCGTGATCCGCAGCGGTGCTGAGGAATCCGACCAGGGCGCGGCCGCCGGCCTCATCAGCGCAGGCGTGCTACTGGTGGGGGCCACCACCGTGTTTGCTGAGCTCCAGAGGGCGCTGGATCGCATCTGGGAAGTGCCCGTGCAGGAGAAACAGTCGGGAATCTGGAATCTGCTGCGCGCCCGCCTGCTGTCCCTGGGCCTGGTGCTGTCGCTGGCGTTCCTGCTGCTCGTTTCGCTGCTGGTCAGCACCCTGCTGTCGGCGCTCGGGGGCTGGGTGGGCGGCCTCATGCCCGCCTGGGAATGGGTGCTGCAGGGCTTGAATATTC
>JAJUFT010000031.1 GCA_029263615.1 Alcaligenaceae bacterium
GGGGCGAATTTCAGCCGCCTGCGGCCCCTTGGGACCATCCTTCACTTCGAACTCGACCTCTTGGCCTTCGTTCAAGCTGCGATAGCCACGACCCTGAATAGCGGAGAAGTGAGCAAAAACGTCACTGCCGCCAGCATCGGGAGTAATGAAACCGAAGCCTTTCTCGGCATTGAACCACTTTACTTTGCCCTTTTGAACCATGATTTGGAGCGTCCTAAAAATAAAACGAGAAGCGCATTGCACCAAGAACGCAAACACGGACGGCATACCAGGTTCAGTGCAGGACTGACGTTGATGTATCGCTACGAACTTGCGGTACGTTGGTTTACAACTGCAGCTGTGAGCATACTCATACACTCCGAACTGAACAACTAATAGTTAACCCTTATGTGGTTTTTTTTGTTACCAATCAGAAAGTCCGACCGTTTGCCTTGCCAAAGCGGCCGACAATAAAGCATTAGCACTCAGAAGAACCCATTAATTCAGACAGATCGATATGGAATTACGTACGAAGATGCCCGGCGTCGGCACGACGATTTTCACCGTCATGAGCCAGCTCGCCACGGAACACAAGGCCATCAACCTAGGCCAGGGCTTTCCCGACTTCGACCCCGACCCGCGCTTGCTGGATGAGGTCAACACCGCCATGCGGGAGGGCCACAATCAGTATCCCCCGATGCCGGGCATTCCCCAGCTGCGCGAGGGCATACAGAAGAAGGTGAAAGACCTCTATGGCCATGACTACGATGCAAACACCGAAATCACGGTGATGGCCGGCGCAAGCGAAGCGCTGATGATGAGCATTCTGGCCTTGGTGCACCCCGGCGACGAAGTCATTGTGATCGAACCTTTCTATGACCTGTACAACCCGGTCATTGGGTTGGCGGGTGGAACACCCGTGATCGTTCCGATGCAGGCGCCTGACGCACGTCACGCAACTCACCGAGTGGACTGGCAACGGGTGAGGGATGCCATCACGCCGAAAACGCGGGCTTTGATCCTGAACTTTCCGCACAACCCCACGGGAATCAACCTGGAAGACAGCGACCTGGACGAACTGGAGCGCATCGTCCAGGACACGGGTATTTTTCTGATCTCAGACGAAGTCTATGAACACGTCGTGTTCGATGGAGGCATTCACCACAGCCTGTGCCGCAGGCCTTCGCTGGCCGCCCATTCGGTCGTGATCTCTTCCTTCGGCAAGACTTACCACATCACGGGATGGAAGGTCGGCTATTGCTGCGCACCCGCTGCCATCACGGCAGAAATCCGCAAGCTGCACCAGTTCAATGTCTTCACCGTGGTGGCGCCCATGCAGTATGCACTGGCGCGATTCATGGCAGACCCTGAACACCATCTTTCGCTGCCCGGTTTTTACCAAAAGAAGCGCGACCACTTGTTCAATGGGCTCGCAACCACCCGTTTCAAACCCGTGAAGAGCGCGGGCACCTTCTTTCTGCTGGCAGACTACAGTGAAATCAGTGACATGCCGGAGGCGGAGTTCGCCAAGTGGCTCACTGTCGAGCACGGTGTAGGCGTGATTCCCGTTTCCGCCTTCTACCGTGACCCTTCAGCCAAGGAAGCCAACCACAAGCTGGTGCGTTTCTGCTTCGCGAAGCGGGAGTCCACTCTGGACGCGGCGATCGAACGTCTGCAGAAGCTCTGACCACACGCCAAACTCGAAAATTGTCCTTTCCTGAGGCCCGCTGTTGCGCAAGTGACGGCCGGCCTTTTTTGTTGCCAAGACTGAACCATAACACATTCTCTCCAGACTTCGCGGCACGCGAATGGTGGTGACAAGCGGGGCCGTCAGGGCACGGTTGGGTGATCTTTTATCCTTAACTTCTTTATATAAAGACTGTTGGTAGTAAGGCCTGTGGATAACTGGTACAAACGTGCAATACGCTGTGGGAACAAGCACTTAGGTTCATCTGAGGGGTCGAACAATCCAGAGATATAAGCGTGGATGGATTGGGGAGAGTTTTTTCTCCGGCGTGAAAATTGCGGCTTGTCCCTAGATGCTCAACAGCTTCTTCACAAGGACGCTTCAAAGAGCTTATCCACAGGAACAATTATGAGTCGATACGACATTTCAGGGTCGCAAGGTGCGCTGCAGCCGGGCTCGGAACAAGGTGTGTTGGCCAACAAGCTCGGAATCACGCGTCCCGAGGACATGAACGAGGCCGAATTGGTGCTGTTGCAGAAGCTGTACGTCGAAGTCCTGCGTGAACACCTGCCTCCAGGGCGCATCAGCGCTCTTCATCTGCGGCGCTGGCACCGACGATGGCTGGGGAATGTGTATGACTGGGCAGGTCAGTACCGCACTGTCAACATGAGCAAAGATGGCTTTCCCTTCGCGCCGGCCGCCCAGCTGCCGCGGCTCATGCAGATCTTCGATACGGAGTATCTGGCCCGATACACGCCGTGCATGGGCATGGACCACGAGACCTTGGTGGACGCCATTGCCATCCTGCATGTGGAGTTCATCCTCATGCACCCGTTTCGAGAAGGGAACGGACGTCTCTCGCGTCTTCTGGCGGACGTGATGGCGGTTCAGGCGGGCAGGGACCCACTGGACTACACCAGTTGGGAGAAAAATCGTTCAGCATACGTGGCTGCCATCCAGACGGGCATGGCACGCGACTATGCGCCCATGAAGTTCTGGGTGGACAAAGCGCTGGAACCGGTTTGAGGAGGAAGGGAAGGGAAGGGAAATGACACGCCGCGCGGGCGCGCCGTGTCAGGATGCGGCAAGTTGCAGCTGTTGGAACTTGCTGTCCTGCGCCTGGAGGCGAATTTCGAGTTCTTTGACGGACTGACCCGTTTCGATGGCTGTGGAGCTGGCAACCGCACGAATGATGCGGGAAACGGTGGGCGTTTTTTGCCCATTCATGCCGAGTTTGGAGTGTGAATTCATTGAAACACGCAAATTTGTGTACCTTTAATTATACTCCGGAAGTGGCTTAAAACCACGCTTTATCAAGGTTTTGCGTCCTTTCGGCCACACCGGCGAGGGGCTGGGAAAGGCCGTGACACGACCGTCTGCGTGCACCGGTCCACCCTGTGCAAAATCCCGTTGATCAAATCAGCTTTCGCTCCGTTCCGCTTCGGAGCATGGGGTTCACATGAAACGCATCGCCGTGTTATCCACTGGCGGAACCATCGCCAGTGTGCCGGGCAATGAAGGTCGGGCCGTCGCCGGAGCTCTGCCAGGCGAAGCTCTTATTTCCAAAACCGAGCTGCGCGACGGCATCCAGGTTGAGGTCGAATCGGTTTTCCAGAAGGCCAGCAACGCCATCGGGCCGGTCGAGTGGAACACTCTCGCGGAAAAGTGCCAGGCACTCGCGCAATCGGGAAACTTCCATGGAATTGTCATCACGCATGGCACGGATACGCTGGAAGACACGGCTTTCTACTTGCACTGCGTGCTCGACACGGAACAGGTGCCGGTCGTGGTGACAGGCTCTCAGCGGGTGCCGCATGCGGTCGGCAGCGATGCCTATGCGAACTTGCGTGATGCCATCGTGTTGGCCGCCAGTGCCGAAGCCAGAGGGCTGGGGGTGCTGGTCGCATTCAACCAGTCGATCTTCAGTGCCGGCTTTGTGCGCAAGACCAGCAGCTTCCAGCTCAATGGCTTCGATGTACCCGGCCTGGGCCCGTTGGGCATGCTGGATGAAGGCGTTTTCCACCTGCTGCAGCGTCCGCGCATGCTGGCTCGTCTTCCCATTCCGGAGCAAACCCTGCCGCGTGTGGATATCTTGCCGGGTTATGGAGGTGCCGACGCCGCCGTGGCGCAGGCGGTGGTCGATAGCGGCCCGGCGGCCCTGGTGATCGATGGCCTGGGTCGCGGGCAGGTGCCCCTTGCGTGGCTGCCTGTATTGCGCGAAGCGATTGCTCGCGGCGTGGTGGTCGGCATTTGCAGCACCACCCTGCACGGAGCCACTCACGAAAGTTACGAATATCCCGGTGCCTTGCACGAAATGGTGGAAAGCGGCGCCATCGCGATTTCCCATCTTTCCGCACGCAAGGCCCGTATCCGTCTCGCTCTATCCATCGCCGCCCGCGGCGCTGACATTTCATCCGTTGCTGCCGATTTCGATTGGCAGTTTGCGGGCATTCAACTTTCATAACAAGGAAATCATGTCCTCTTTCAAGATCGCAATCATCCCCGGTGACGGGATCGGCAAGGAAGTCATGCCGGAAGCCCTGCGTGCCCTCGACGTGCTCAAAAACCGTCATGGGCTCCAGCTGGAGCTCGAGCACTTCGACTGGGCTTGCGCGGATTACTGGCAGAAGCACGGCGAAATGATGCCGCCCGACTGGTTCGATACCCTGAAGGGGTTTGATGCCATCCTGTTCGGCGCTGTCGGCTGGCCGGCAGTTATTCCCGACCATGTGTCCTTGTGGGGATCACTTCTGAAGTTCCGCCGCGAGTTCGATCAGTACATCAACCTGCGTCCGGTCAAGCTGATGCCGGGCGTGCCGTGTCCGCTGGCGGGGAAAAAGCCCGGTGATATCGACTTCCTGGTGGTGCGCGAGAACACCGAAGGGGAATACACCAACCTGGGGGGCAAGATTTTCGGGGGCACGGATCGCGAAATGGTGCTGCAGGAAACCGTCTTCACGCGCCACGGCGTCGACCGGGTGATCGACTTTGCCTTCAAGCAGGCCCAGCGACGCGAACGCAAGCATGTGACCTCTGCCACCAAGTCCAATGGGATCGCCATCAGCATGCCGTATTGGGACGAGCGTGTGAAGGAAGTGTCCAAGCAGTATCCCGACATCACCTGGGACCAATATCACATCGACATCCTGACCGCCCGCTTTGTGTTGTCGCCGGAACGTTTCGATGTGGTGGTGGCGTCGAACCTGTTTGGCGACATTCTCTCCGATCTGGGTCCTGCCTGCGCGGGCACCATCGGCATTGCACCGTCGGCCAACTTGAATCCCGAACGCAAGTTCCCGTCCTTGTTCGAACCTGTGCACGGTTCGGCTCCCGACATTTACGGAAAGAACATTGCCAACCCGGTGGGCATGATCTGGTCGGCAGCATTGATGCTCGAGTTCCTGGGCGAACAGGATCCCGCCTGCAACAGCGCAGCCAAGGAATTGCTCACCGCCATCGAGACTGTGCTTGAGCAGGGTCCGCATACGCCGGATCTTGGCGGTACGTCCAACACGACCGAGATGGGCAAGGCGATCGCCGAAGCCCTTTGAGGCGTGGAGTTGGGAAAGCAGGGCTTCTATACCTTTCTTTCTTCTTTATATATATGTTGTTGGTAGTGGGTGTCTGTGGATAAGTGGTACAAGTGGGCCAAACGCCGTAAAACCGTGCATTTCGAGACTTCCGGAGCAGTCCATAAACGGGCTGTGAAGCCGCTGGCTCTTTCTGGACAAGTTTTCCCCATGGAGAATTGTTCGCGTTGTTCCACTTTTCCTCCACACGCTGTGCACAACGCAGGTTCCAGACCTTATCCACAGGCATGAAACCGTCGGATCGGGTCTGGATGGGAATGTTCCCCTGTTGGAGAGCTTGTGATGTTTACGCTCATGCTGCGGATCCAGCTCATGTTCAACCGCTGGTTCGAGCGCGTCATTCTGGAGGACCGTTACCGCTATCTGGCTCGTCGGGGCGGTTTTGAACCGGCTTTCGATGAGAAGTTGAAGTACTACCGTGACGCGAAGAAGTACGGTGCGGTGCGACTCGCCTACGCGGATGCCCGGTTCGAGCATGCCTATTCGAAGAGTCGGGAGAAAAGGCCGGAAGGAAAACACGGCGCGTGAGCGCCCTGTTGGAAGGTGGGAGTCCGGCAGGGCAGCCCGAGGAAGCGGGATTCCTCAGAGGCTGCATCCGGTCATTCGACGGAGGCCGGGTCGGCTGTGTCCTGTTCCCGTACGGGCAGGCGGGGCAGCCCGCCTTTCCAACGACGGATGACTTTCTGGAACACGAGTGCATTCGGGATCTGCAACAGCACACCCGGTTGCGAGGCGGTGGCGTCTTCCAGCGTGACATAGAGCAGGTTGATGTCCACCACTTCCCCACGCGCTCCGGGTTTGTCGGCGGAATCCAGCAGTTCGATGTGGTCGCCCAGGCGCAGAGGCCGGGCCGTGAAAATGAGAATGGCGCAAAAGAGGTTGGAGAGCACGCTCCAGGCCGCAAAAAATGCCACGGCTGCGACTGCGGCAAAGCCGGTGAAGGCGGTCCACAGGACAGTGCCCGATACCCCCAGCCGGCCGAGGATCAGCAGCGCGGCACTGAGGTAGATGGCCCAGCGCATGAACAGGACGGCGGGCCGGATGAGATGCCGGGGAAGGTCGTAGAGTTCGCCTGCCTTGAGAATGACACTGCGAATCGTGCGCTGCAGCAGCCAGGCGACGAAAACGATGAGCAGAATGGGGCCCAGGAGCATGATGCTCCCAAGCCATTCCTGCGCCCAGTCGGGCAGGCGAGTGCTGATGGAAGAGTGCATGCAGTCGTTCTTCTTGGATAAAGAAACCTAGGATATCAGCATGCAGCGGGTCCGGGCGGATTCAGGCGGCCATTTCCTCTTCCTGATCCTGGGGAACTTCCACCAGGCCGGCATGCAGTGCCCGGACGGCCTTTTCGTAATCCTTCTCTTCCACCACAAACTGGATGTCCACCTGCCGCATGGATTGGTGGATAGCCAAAATATCTACACCCACTTCGGCCAGGGCTCTAACGGTTCGCGCCAACATGCCGCTGACCTTCAGATCCGAACCTATGGCAGACACAATGGCCAGCTTGCGCGTCTGAATCTCGGCGTTCGGGAACTCCTGTTCAAGGTCGGCAATGATGCGCTTGACGGTACTCAGTCCCGTGTCCAGAAAATGAGTGATGGTATTGGCGTTGAGATCTTTGGTGATGATGCGGGCGCGGTGCCGGTGCACGGCCCCCACGATGACTCCGTCATAGCGGTTCGCGCCCATCATGTCCTGGTCGAACACTTCGATGGCAAGCACGCCCTTGCGCCCTGCAATGATCTCCACCTTGGGCTGGCCACTGACATATTCCTGGGTGATCAGGGTGCCGGCGTGTTCCGGTTCGAAGGTGTTCTTGACTCGAAGGGGAATTCCCTGCTGGCGGAGCCCTTTCGCGGCCCGCGGGTGAATGGCTTCCATCCCGAGGTTTGCCAGCTGGTCGGCCACATCGTAATTGGTGCGACCCAATGGAGTGACCTTTTCCGTGCCCACCAGCCGTGGGTCGGCACTGCTCAGGTGAAATTCCTTGTGGATGATGGCTTCGCTTGCCCCGCTGACGACCGCCAGGCGAGCGAAGGTCATTTCGCTGTAGCCGCGATCGAAGGTGCGCACCATGCCTTCCGCACATTGGCAGTAGCCGGTGACGATGGGCAGTTCCTGATCCACATCCAGTTCGTCGAAGGCCTGCCTGAGGCGTTGATCCAGAGGCAGCAGGCCGGCGGTGCGCCATCCGGTCAGGTCGATGAAACGGGCCTTCACGCCTTCACGACGCAGCAGGGCGGCCATGTTGTAGGCGGAATGCACTTCGCCCACGGACGCCAGCAGTTCGCGCAAGGTGATCAAGTGTTCCGCGAGCTGAAAATGGCCATAGGTGCAGACGCGCTGCAGGTCTTGCAGACAGCTGCGCACACCTTGCAGGCGTTGCGTGATGAAGGCGTCGGCTTCGTGGCGGTCGGTGGCGTCGCCAAAGAGCCGCGCATTGTGTTCGAGCATGGCCTCGAGCACTCGGTCGAGCTGCGCTTCCCAGTGCCCGGCATTGCCTGCGTCGTCGGCTGCGCCGGCGAACAGCGCATACACGCCCGGTTCACCGTTGCGCTTGTGCTCAAGCAGCAGGTCGGTGATGCCGCCGTAGGCCGACACCACGAAGACGCGGCCGTAGGGATTCTGGGCGTGGCGGCCATGCAGGACAATGTTGTCGCGCACGGCGGCATAGTCGCTCATGGATGTGCCACCGATCTTTTCGATGGTATGCATGCTGACCTCCTTTTTATGTGTAGCGGAAGTCATCGGCGCTGTTCTTCCTGATTGTCAGAGGCGTGAAGTTCTCACGGGTGGCGATGAATTCGGGGCGCGGCGGCTGATTGCAGAAGGGCGCCTGCACCGCATTGCTCACTGCGTTGTAGACGAAGAAGGCGTTGGAGCGCGGCAGGTGCGTGATGTTGCTGTTCGAACCGTGCATCAGGTTGCAGTCGAAGATCAGCACGGAACCGGCCGGCCCGGCGGTATCGACCAGCCCGCCCTGGGCGGCCAGACGCGCCAGGTTCTCGTCACTGGGCACACCGATTTCCTGTGCTTGGAGCGACATCTGGTAGTTGTCCGGAGGGGTTTCGCCTTCACATACCACGAAGTGCTTGTGGGAGCCAGGCATGACCAGCAGTGGCCCGTTGTGCGGGATGTTGTCCGTGAGCGAAACGGAAATGCTCAGTGCGCGTGGCAACGGCATGCCGTCTTCAATGTGCCAGGTTTCGAAATCGGAGTGCCAGTAGAACTCCTTGCCGTGAAACCCTGGCTTGTAATTCATGCGGGTCTGATGCAGGTAGACCTGGTCTCCCAGCAGATAGGAAGCGAGCCCGGCCAACCGCTCGTCGGCCGCCAGCTTGGCAAACACGGCACTCAGTTCATGCACCTTGAAGATGGAGCGCACCTGACGCGAGCCTTTTTCCGTGATGACTTCGGGGCGATCCAGGCGCTCGGCCTGATGACGCAGGCGCTCGAGTTCGGCCTGCAGATTCGTCACTTCCTCGGGTGAGAAGACATCGCGCAGCACCAGGAAGCCGTCGCGCTCATACTGCTCGATCAGACTGCGCTCAACGGGGGGTGTCGTGTCGGGGCTTGCCCAGACGACCGGGTGCTGGCGGGGCACAATGTCCGCTTGCATTGTGCCGCGGGAAGGGTAGAGGTCGGTTCTGGCCTCCGCTTGGGTGAGTGTGGCTGTGTTCATGATTCTCCTCTCGTGAAGGTTCAGTCCTGAATGACTTCTGCTTCCAGGGGGTAGGCGCCCGAAGCGTCGTGCACTTCCTTGCCGTTCAGGGGAGGGTTGAAGACGCAGGCGCAGACGATGTCCTTGCGGGCACGGACGATGTGGCGGTCATGTTGGTCGAGCACATACATGGTGCCGGGTGCCAGCGGGTAAACCTTGCCATCGTCGAGGTTCTCGATTTCACCTTCGCCACTGATGACGTAAACCGATTCGAAGTGGTTCTGGTAGTGCATCCGGGTTTCCGTTCCTTCGTACAGCGTCGTGATGTGGAACGAGAAGCCCACGTTGTCATTCTTGAGCAACAGGCGGCAACTGTCCCAGGTGGTGGACTTCACCAGGCGGTCACTCTGACGGCATTCTTCAAGGGTGCGAACAATCATTCTTTTCTCCTGTAGGAATAGGGGGGATGAGACAGGGGCGATCAGGCGGCCAGGCTGTAGTCCTGGCTGAGTACCTGGCGCACGCTGCGCTCGAGGATGTCCAGGCCTGCGTTGAGGTCTTCGTCGCTGATGATCAGCGGGCAGAGGATCTTCACCACCTCGGAATCCGGGCCGCTGGTTTCGATCACCAGGCCTTCGTTGAAGCAGAGGCGGATGATTTTTTCCGCCAGCTCGCCGCTGCGGCAGCCGAGACCCTGCATCATGCCGCGACCCTTGGTCTTGAACACGCCGTTGCCTCCCAGTGCGGCAATGCGTGACAGCCGGTTGGACAACAGCACGCTCTTGCGCTGGACATCCCGGGCGAACTGGTCGTCCTTCCAATACGTGTCGATCGCTGCCTTGGCGGTGATGAAGGCGTGGTTGTTGCCGCGGAACGTGCCGTTGTGCTCGCCGGGCGTCCACTGATCGTGTTCAGGCTTGAGCAGGACCACGGCAAAGGGCAGGCCGAAGCCGGAAAGTGACTTGGATAGCGTGACGATGTCAGGCTTGATGCCGGCCGGTTCAAAGCTGAAGAAGGTGCCGGTGCGGCCGCAGCCTGCCTGAATGTCGTCGATGATCAGCAGAATGCCGTGACGACGGCACACGGCCTCGAGCGATTTCAGCCAGCGCTGGCCGGCCACGTTGAGCCCCCCTTCACCCTGAACGGTTTCCACCAGCACGGCTGCAGGCGCGTCCACACCGCTGGAGGCATCGCCCAGCATTTTGTCCAGAAGGCGGGTGGAATCCAGGCCGCTGCCCATGTAGCCATCGAAGGGCATGCGGGTCACGCCACCCAGCGCCACGCCGCAGCCGCCCCGGTGATGCTGATTGCCCGTGGCGGCGGCAGCGCCCAGGGTGGCGCCGTGGAAGCCGTTGGTGAAGGCAATGATGTTCTGTCGACCGGTGACTTTGCGCGCGATCTTCATGGCGGCTTCGACAGCATTGGTACCGGTCGGTCCGGTGAACTGGACGCGGTAGTCCAGCCCCCGCGGCGCCAGAATATGTTGTTCGAAGCTTTCCAGGAATTCGGCCTTGGCGCGGGTGTGCATGTCCAGGCCATGGGCAATGCCGTCGCCGGCGATGTATTCGATCAGGGCCTGTTTCAGAACCGGGTTGTTGTGGCCATAGTTCAATGTACCGGCGCCGGCCAGGAAGTCGATGTAGCGGCGGCCTTCGGAGTCATACAGGGCAGCGCCTTCGGCGCGGTCGAAAACGACTGGAAATGAACGCGAATACGAACGAACGTTCGACTCAAGCTTTTCAAAAATACTCATGATGGGTTCCTTTTGGCGTATGGGGTCAAGGGGCCGGATACGACTGGGCACAGTGACCCCTGTGTCGGTTGTGGGGACGGCCTGTGACCGGCGTTTCCCTTGCTGGCGGATCGCTCCGGGGGTGCTGCCCCGGGGAAGCGCCTTGCGGCTAGGTGGCGGATTCGGCGGCCATCTCGAAGGGGCCGATGCGCATCAGATGCTCGTCGTCATGACGCCCCTGGAAGTGGCGTTCGCGTTCAAAGAGCACGTGAGTCCGGGTGGGCGCATCGTGTCGGCGCGCCCAGGATTCGAACAGCCCCCAGGAAGCGTCGTTGCCCGGCGTGATGGTGGTGTCCAGATAACACACGTTGCGACACTGGGGCCGCTCGAGGATGTCGTCGAGCATGCGGGCAGCCAGGCGCTGGCCACGGGCTTCCTCGGCCACAGCCACCTGCCATACGAATAGCGTATCGGGCTGACTTGGGGGAATGTATGCAGAGATGAACCCCACCAGGCGTTCCTGGCCTTGGGCGTCTTGACGAACTGCGGCGACCGAGGTGCCGCTGAAGTGCGTGCAATGCAGAAGATTGCAGTAAAGCGAGTTGGGATCCAGCGGCGGGCATTCGGCTACGAGACGGTGCAAATGCGCTCCGTCCTCGGCGACGGGTGCCCGCAACAGAATCGCTGGGTCATGGGTGCCTTGTGTCATGGTTTTACGGGGGTCGCGACTGGCATTGCCGGCCCCTTTGTTGATTCGACACAAATGAGTGTATCACGAATAATTCGAGCTCAAACTATTTAGACGTAGCGGCCTGCTTCGAATTGCAACCCTCAGGGAAATCCTGAATGTTCCGCCTGGGCCAGAATCCTGCATGATATGTTTAACGAGTTAAATATGAACATGTTAAATAAAACACCGCTATTCAAAATAGCGTCTTTCCGGGAGACAAATATGATCGGAATTCGCACTCGTCTGGCATCCGTGCTGGGCATGACGGCCGCTGTTGCAGCCCTGACCTGGTCGGGGGGTGCGGCAGCACAGAGCGCTGAAGTGATGGAACGGCTGGCCAAAGGCGCAGTCGAGAACGGTAAGCAGATCACCTGGTATGAGAGCTCACCGGAAGATCAGATCAGCAAGGTGCTGGCGGCATTCAACAAGACTTACCCGGATGTGAAGGTCCGCTATGTCCGTCTGGTGGGCGGGAATGAACTGGCCTCCCGTGTGATTCAGGAGGAGCAGGCGGCGGGGCGTAGCGCCGACGTGCTGACCGGCGGTCCGGACCATTTGTGGCAGCTCCATAATCGCGGCCTGCTGCGCGACCTGAGCAAGGACAATCTGAATCTGCCGGAAAAACTCCTGCCGGCTTCCTATGCGATTCCGACGACCGCGTCCGTCTACGTGCAGATCTGGAACACCCGAAAAGTGAAGGAAGGCGACGTCCCGGATTCCTGGGATACGCTCATCGACGAGAAGTGGAAGGGCCGCATCGGCAGCTGGGTTCGCGCTGCAGCCTTTGCTCAGCTCGCCAGCAAATGGGGTGAAGAAAAGGCTGAAAAGGAACTGCGCGACCTGGTCGAGCTCAAGCCTTATCTGTTCAAGTCGACTTTCCCTCTGGCACAAGGCGTGGCCTCGGGCGAGGTCGATATCGCCATCGGTTTCTACCATTCTCTGCAGCCTGTGCTCAAGGCCGGCGCTCCTGTCGCGTACAAGCTCCTGAATCCCACGCCGATGCACACGATTTCCACCGGCATCACGAAGTCGTCGGTCAATCCGGATGCAGCCATGCTGCTGACCCTCTGGCTGACCACGCCTGAAGGTGCCAAGGTGTACGAGCAGGCCACCTCACGCGGGAACCCGGTCGTCGAGGGCACCGAGACTTACAACATGCTCAAGGATGTGGAAGTCGCCGAATGGCCCTTTGATGCTACGGAACGCCTGGCCAAAATCAACGAAACCTACAACGCCATTCTGGCGGCCGGTGCGACGGCCAAGTAATTCCCAAACCGGGCTTCAGTTTGATCACGAGGGGTCAGCGCACCCCTCGTTCTTTCCCCGCCTTCCGCTTTTGTTGTCGACATAGGATCGTCGCGTTATGACGTCTGCAGTATTACGCAGGCGAAGTGGCATCAGCCTGCCCGTTGTTGTGGTGCTGATGATCCTCGCCTACCTGGTCCTGGTGCCGTTGGGCATCCTCGTGGTGAGCAGTCTCACCCCCTCCGGTCTGCCTTTCGATCCAGGCTGGACTTTCCGCAATTATCTGACCGTATACGGAGATCCGGATTTCTGGATGATGGTCTGGACGACCATCAAATTCGCCATCGGGTCCATGCTCGGCGCCATGCTGCTGGGCGTGGCGCTGGCGTGGGTGGTGGAAAGAACCGATCTTCCGGGCAAGCAGGCACTGCGAATCTGCCTGACCCTGCCCATGGCGATCCCGCCATTCCTGCTGGCCATTGGCTGGATTCTGCTACTGAGCCCCCGCATCGGTTTCATCAATACGCTGATCCAGGACCTGACGGGGCTGGAGGATTTCTCCATCAACATTTACTCACTGGGCGGAATGATCTTCGTCCAGGCGATTTCGCTGGTGCCCTCGACTTTCCTGATTCTCTGCCCGGCGTTCCGCAACATGGACCCGAGCCTGGAAGAGGCGGCCATGACGTCGGGCGCGGCACGCGGCAAGCTGTTTCTGAAGATTTTCCTGCCTCTGCTGGCACCTTCCCTCCTGGCAGCCAGCATCTTCATGCTGATGGTGGGGTTTCTGGTGTTTGATGTGCCCGGCACGCTGGGCATGCCTGTGAATATCTTTGTCTTGTCCAGCCGCATCGTCTATCTGGCGACCGATACGGCGGGCGGGATGTCGGCCTATCACATCATCAGCACGATTGCGGTTTTCTTCCTGGTGATCCTGCTCCTTCAGGCCAGTCTCTATCACCGTCTGACGCGCAACGCCAATCGCTTTGTGACGGTGACCGGGAAAAATTTCCGTCCCCGCCTGTTCAAACTGGGCGGCTGGAAGTGGCCGATCATGGGTATGGTGTTCATCTACTTCTGTCTGGCAACCATCATTCCGCTGGGCATTCTGGTGTGGACTAGCCTCATGCCCTGGCTGATGCCGCCTTCCCTGGAAGCCGTGAGCATGGCCAGTTTGTCCAACCACATGGCGTTCTTCACGAACCCACTCACCCTGCGCGCGTTGGCGAACTCCCTGCTGATCGGGGTGGCCGCTTCCACCGTGGTGGCGCTGCTTTCGGTGCTGATCTCCTGGATCGTGGTGCGTCGCGGAGGCAAGAGCGGCAAGGTGGTGGATTTCCTCGCCTTCCTGCCCATTGCCATTCCCGGGACGATGATTGGTGTGGCGCTGGTCTACGTGTACCTGAACATGCCGGTGCTGAACATCTACGGAAGTGTGTGGATCATCACCATCGCCTACATCACTACGTATATCCCCTTCGGAACCCGCAGCACCAACTCGGTGATGATGCAGCTGCACAAGGAGCTGGAGGAGGCGGCCCGGACATCCGGTGCCTCATGGTTCCGGGTGATGCGCAGCGTCGTCCTGCCCCTGACGCTGCCGGCGGCTCTGGCTGTCTGGATCTGGGTGATCGCCCACTGCATTCGTGAACTGTCCTCGGCCCTGTTGCTGCAGGGCGGCAGCAATCAGACCCTGCCCGTCGTGCTCTGGAATTTCTGGGTGGGCGGCGAGCCCAACAAGGCAGCAGCTGTCGGACTTTGGCTGGTCGTCCTGCTGTTCATCACCATGCTGGTCTGGCAGCTGTGGGGATCGCGCAAGACCGCCAAATAACAAGTAGGTGAAGACGTGTTACGCATAGAACAACTGCAAGTGCATTATCAGACCGATCGAGGTCTGTTCGAGGCGGTCAAGTCGCTCGATCTGGAGATTGTGGAAGGGGAATTCTGCACCTTTCTCGGACCCAGCGGATGCGGCAAGACCACGACCCTGCGCTGTATTGCGGGCCTGGAAGAGCCGACGCGCGGTCGAATCTCCATCAATGGCAGCGACGTATTCAACAGTGCGGCCGGCGTCAATGTGCCCACTCATAAACGCGACCTGGGCATGGTGTTTCAGTCCTATGCCATCTGGCCGCACATGACGGTGCACGAGAACGTCGCGTTCCCGCTGGAAAATGGCAAGCTGAGCCGTCAGCAGATTCGCGAGGAAGTGACCCGCGCCCTGAAGATGGTGGGCCTGGGCGATTTTGCCGAGCGCTCTGCCACCCAGTTGTCGGGGGGCCAGCAGCAGCGTGTCGCGCTGGCGCGCGCCATCGTTCGCAATGGCAAGCTGCTGCTTCTGGATGAGCCCTTGTCGAATCTGGATGCAAAGCTGCGCGAACAGATGCGTCAGGAATTGAGAGAGCTGCAGCGCACGCTGAAGACGACGACCATCTTCGTGACGCACGACCAGGACGAGGCGCTGGCCATGTCTGATCGGGTGGTCGTCATGAACAAGGGGGAAGTCATCGAGCAAGGCACGCCCCTGGATCTTTATCAGCGGCCGCGCCACTTGTTCACCGCACGCTTCATCGGCAAAGCGGACGTGATGCCCTGCACCTTCATCAGCGCTGCGGATGGCATTGCACGCGTATCGACGCCTCTGGGGGAAGTGTTCTCCAGCGACCCGCACCAGCTGGCGGAGCGTGCCGGCTACGTCATGATCCGCCCGGAGTCCGTGGATATTCACGACAAGGATGCCCAAGGTCCCAACTCCGTGAAAGCGCGGGTCAAGAGCCGGGTCTTCGTGGGTGAGAAGTTCGAATATGAGTTTGCCACCGAGGCGGGCGTGACGGTCTCGGCCGTGGCGCCTTCACACATGGATCTGGCCACCGGCAGCGAGGTTGCGCTCCAGTTCCAGCCGGAACGCTGCGTCCTCATGGAACGGGACGCCTGAGCAGTTTGTTGATGCCGCGCCGTGATGAATGCGGTGGACATCCCTCTTCGACGAAATGAAGGAAACGTGATCAATGAATGGATTGCAGCTCAAGCCCTACAACCAGGAACTCAAGGTTCCCTATCGCTGGTCGAAGGGAACGCAGTATGTGCGGAGGGGGTTCCTCGTACGGGCAGAAATCGACGGGCATGTCGGCTGGGGTGAAGCGGCGTTGCCGCCCCACGTGAATTTCGATGGATGGGCCTTTGCGTCGCATTGCCATGCGCTTCTGGCCGGCCTGGATGCGACGGATGAGCATTTTCTTGATGAACTGGCACTGCGCGAAGTTGCCCCGCGGGTGCGCTGTGGCATCAGCTCCGCGGTGCTGGCCGCCCGAGCTGCGGCTGCCGGGCAGTCGCTGGCGGCCTACCTTTCGGATGGCGTGGCGCCGGCTGCGCGCGTACCGGTCAACGATCTGATTGGGGACGCAGACCCGCAAGTCTGTGTGGAGCGGGCCCGGCATGCGCTTTCGATCGGGCAGGATACGGTCAAGGTGAAATGCACGGACGAGCGCGAACTCGACATCGTGCGCATCCGTGAGTTGCGCAAGGCCTTCCCGGATCTGCGCATTCGTCTGGATCCGAATGAGTCGTGGCATCTGGACTGGGCGCTGGATCAGATCAAAGCGATGGAAGCGTTCAATATCGACTACATCGAAGAGCCGTTTCCCCGCGGCACCGATCTGAGCGTCTATGCCGAGATGTCCAAGAAAACCAGCATTCCGCTGGCGCTGGATGACTCCATTCGTTCGCCGTTTCACGCACGGCGTGCCATCGAAATGAAGGCCGCCGCGGTGCTGATACTCAAACCGCCAAGGCTGGGTGGGCCCGACACGACTGCGGAGGTGATTCGCATGGCGCGCGAGTCTGGGACTCGCTGCGTGGTGACCGCCAGTCTGGAAACGTCCATCGGCCTGCATCTGGCCCTGCATTGCGCGGCGCTGCTGCAGCAGCCCATCGAGCCTTGCGGCATGGGAACGGCCCGGTTCTTCGCCAACGACGTGGCAGAGCCGCCGCCCATTGTGGACGGCTACATGAATGTGCCGCAGACGCCTGGCCTGGGGGTGGACCTGCAATCCTGGTGGGACAAGAACTGAGGCATGCCGCCAAGGTGCAAGGATGCGCACGAATACGCGTCCTTGCCGTCACGAAAAAGGCCCGCCATTCGGCGGGCCTCGTGTTTGTTCAGACCGCTGAACCTCAGGCCAGAGCGCGGCCTTCGTCCAGGCCCCACTGGATGTAGTGCTCGAGCGGATTGACGCCCGCCAGCTGCACATCGGGATTCACCGCAAAGTAGGACGTGGTGGAGAACTCGGCGGAGGGGTCACGGCTTTCCTTCCACCCCCACATCCAATAATGTTCCGCGGGGTTCATTTCGGCGGCGGCGACGTCCGGATTCTGTGCCAGGTACCAGTCGCTGTCGAAGTAGGGGTTGGGATCACGCCCTTCCTTCCAGCCGAAATGAGTGTAATGCCAGAACGGGTCGACGCCTGCCGCCGCGACGTCAGGATACTGGCTGAGATACCACTCGACATCGAAATAGCTGCCAATGGCCTGCTCGGGGGTTTCGGGTACCGGTGTGGGGACAGGAGCCGGTGTGGGTTCGGGCGCAGGAGCGGGTGCCGGTTCAGGCGAGGGCGCAGGGCCGGGCTCCGGTTGTGGTACGGGCTGACCCGTATTAAAGCTGAACAGGGCGTCTTCGCGAGCCAGCAGTGTGCCGATTTCCTGTTCGACCCCGTAGGAGAACCCGCCCGCATCGATTCCGGCGATTTGTCCGATCATGGAAATGGACAAGTCTCCCACGTGCAGGCCATTGCTTCGTGCAGCGGCCTGCATGGCGTCAACCGAGAACTCGGTACCCACGAAACTGATGCGCTCGATGCTGTGAGACGGCTGGTTGATGATCACCGCACTCGTGCCCGCGTAAGCGTCAAGAAACACGACATGGCGCCCCCCGTCGATGGTTGCGACGACGGTGGAGTCAATCGAGAAGGGGACCTGAAGGGTGTCGTAGCCGGAGGTATCCAGAATCACGCCCTGAGAGCCGGTTCCGAGAATGTAGGTGTCGTTGCCCGCGCCCCCCATCAGGTAGGCATGGCTCCAGGCCGAGAGCGTGATCTGATCGTTGCCCGGCCCGGCATAAAGCGCGTCCATGTCGGCAGCCCCCAGAACGTCAGATAAATGGGTGCCGAAGCGTTCGTTGTAGTAGGCGTAGAAACTCGCCATTCCGTCCTCCTTGGTTTCAAATTGAAACAATCATAGAGGAAAGTCGAGCTTCGTCCAAATCGGCGTCTTCCTCGGCTATTTCCCGCCATCCCTTTCGAACTGCCCAGTTTTTCCGACATCACTCTCGACCTGCCCATCTGCCAGAGTGATGGTGCGATCGCATTGTTCCGAGAGCCGCGGATCATGGGTGACCAGAAGCACGGCACAGCCAAATTCACGATTGAATTCCCGGAACAGCTGGAAGACTTCCGCGGCAGATCGGCTGTCGAGGTTGCCGGTGGGTTCATCCGCCAGCAGCAGGGCAGGGCGGTTGATCAGCGCACGAGCCACGGCCACTCGTTGCTGTTGTCCGCCGGAGAGCTGGTCGGGCTTGCGATCTTCCTTGCCAGCCAGGCCAACCTGGGCCAACAACTGGCGGGCGAATTCCCGCTGGACCCGAGTGGGTCGGCCTTGCCGCAGCGTCAAGGGCATCAGCACGTTCTCCAGGGCAGTGAAGGCCTGAATGAGGTGGTGAAACTGGAAGACAAAGCCGATCGCTTCGCCACGCAGCCGGGTTCGGCGGGCGTCGTCCATGAGGTGGGTGGGCTCTCCCAGAAGGTGGATCTCGCCGGAGGTGGGGCGATCGAGCAGGCCGACCAGGTTGAGCAAGGTGCTCTTTCCCGAGCCTGAAGCGCCCACCAGGGCGGCAAAATCGCTGCGATGCAGGCTCAGATCGATGCCATGCAGGACTTCGACTTCCGTTGGCTTGCCGATGTTGTAGCCCTTGCGAAGCGCCTCCAGGCGCAGCACCTCTTCATGGCGGCGTGCGTCAGACATGGCGTATGGCCTCCACCGGGTCCAGCGAGGCGGCACGGCGCGCCGGCAGGGCGGCCGCCAGCACGCCCGTGAGCGTGGCCAGCGCGATGGCGGACAGCAGCAGCCCCGGTTCCAGCGGGACTTCAAACAGCCGCGGCCCGAAATGGTTGAAGCTGGCCACCATGCCATAGCCGACCAGCGCGCCCGGGAGCGCACCTGCCAGCCCGTAAAGCGCACCCTGGAGCAGGAATACCCGCAGAATCTGCGTACGAGGGCTGCCCATGGCGCGCAGGATCCCGATTTCCCGGGTGCGCTGCACCACGCTGACCGACAGCACGCTGGCAATGCCCAGGGCGACGCTCAGCGCCACAAAGCCACTGATCATTCGGGTGGACAGCCGTTGGGCTCGCAAGGCATTCACCAGCTGCGAGTTGGTTTCCATCCAGCTTTCGGCCTTGAGGCCGGTCAGACGGGCAATGCGGCGGGCGATGTCCTGCGCGGAAAAAATGTCCTTCACCGTCAGGTCGACGACGGTGGCGGCGCCAGGCAGGTCAATGAGGGACTGCGTCTGCTTCATGTCGAGATAGACGTAGCGGGAGTCCAGCTCCCTCACGCCCAGCTCGAAGATTCCCACGACATTGAGGACCACTTCCCGGCCCTGGCCGCCATCCAGGCGCAGCTTGTCCCCCGTGCGCAAGCCCAGTTCCTGTGCAAGCTGGCGGCCCACCATCGCGTCACCCGCAGCAATGCGGAAGTGGCCTTCGACCATCGAGGCGCGCAGATCGACGATGCGCTGGTAGCGGTCGGGGTCGATGCCCATGAGCGCCACGGATTTCAGGGCCTCCCCGCGGCGCGCAAAGGCCGGGCCGGAGATGACCGGCGAGACGGCGGTGATGTAGGGCAGGCCGTCGAGTACGTCACGCACTTGCTGCCAGTTGTTGATGGAGCGCAGGCGTTGGGCGCGCTTGTCTTCCCGCAGCAGCTGTGTCGTGCCCGCCGGCGGCGGGACGATGACGTTGCGCTCATCGGCCGCCTCCACCCGGATGTGGGCCTGGGTGCCCAGCGTGCGTTCAATCGTGTTGGACTGCAGGCCGTTGATGAGCGCCGTGATGAACACGATGACCGCCACGCCCACGCCAATGCCCAGAAGAATGAGGGCACTCTGCGCCTTGCCTTCGCGAAGAAAGCGGGTGGCAATGGACCATTCAATATTCCAGGTCTTCATTCCGGGCCGTCAGTCGAAACGCATCGGCAGTTCATTGCGGCTGGCGGTGGCCTGGCTTGAGTCGCCTTGGCTGTTCGCCATCCCGGCCAAGGTCTCGATGCGCTTGAGTCGCACGCGGTCGCCTTCACGAAGCCCGGCAGGTGCATCCGCGAGGACACGATCGCCCTCATTCAACCCGGACACCACTTCCGTGGCCGCCAGCCCCCTGAGCCCCAATTGCACATTGCGTTGTCGTGCCTGGCCGTCGTCCAGCACCCACACGCTGGCCGTGCCCGACGAGGGGTGCAGCGTGAGAGCATCGTTGGGCAGGACCAGGGCGCGCTCGCGCCGCCCCGTTTCGATATTGACCGAGACCGTCATGTCTTCGCGCAGGAAACCGGGATCTTCCGTGACGGAGAGTCGCACATCGACCGTGCCTCGCTGAGGATCCACACTGGGGGCAATGAAATTCACGGTGGCGGTGAACGGGCGGCCGGGGTAGGCATCGGCAATGCAGAGGGCGCGTTGGCCCAGTTCGAGTACCTCGAGGTTTTTTTCGTCGATAGGAACGAGCACCTCGGGCTCACCATCACGGGCAATTTCGAATAGGACGCGGCTGGGCTGAACCAGATCGCCGGGCTCGGCATCGCGTGTGAGGACGGTGCCGGTGACCTGGGCGCGAATGACCGTCTTGGCCAGCTGCGCTTCTGCGCTGGCAAGCCGGGCCCGGGCCAGCGCTTCATTGGGGTTGCCCGAGGCCAGGGACCGGGCTTCGAGCCGCGCCTGTTCGGCGGCTGCACGTGCCGCTGCTTCGGCCTGCTGCGCCCGCTCCAGTTCTTCGCGGGGAATGGCCCGTTGTTCATAAAGCTGACGGCGGCGCTGGGCTTCGCGGCTGGCCTGCGCGAGCGACACCTCGGATTCGCGGACGGCGGCCTCGGCCTGTGGAAGGGTCGATTCCTGCAGGCGGGCCAATTCGGCACGTGCCTGCTCGACGGCGGCTTCCAGATCGGTGGCCCGCAGAATGGCGAGAATGTCGCCGGCCTGAACGCGGTCGCCTTCCCTGACACGGCGTTCCACCACCACACCCGTCACTTCACTGCCCACCTGGGCACGCGACAAGGCGGCCACACGGCCGGTAGCCACCACGGTCTGCACCAGGGGCCCGGCAGTGACTTCGTAACCGGACAGCTCGGGGCCACGTTGCACCTGCCACCCGAACCATGCCGCAGCGGCCAGGAGGAGACAGGCGAACGCCAGAAAGATTGAACGTCCTTTCATGATGCAGGTGTCATGTCCTTTCTCAAGGTTAATTCGAACTGGTCATCTTGGGCGGATCGTTGCATCATCTCACGTTTTTCATCGACGGCTTGCGAGGAGAACCATGTCGACGAAGCCTGCACCCACCCACCGTGGCGATTACAAGCATTTCATCCGTGTTCCGACGCGCTGGGCGGACAACGACGTTTACGGGCATGTGAACAATGTGGTCTATTACTCCTACTTCGACACGGCGGTGAACCGGCACCTGATCGAAGCCGGGGTGCTGGATATCGAGACCAGCCCGGTGGTGGGACTGGTGGCCGAGACACGCTGTGCCTTCTTTTCCTCCCTGAAGTTTCCCGATCTGGTCACCGTGGGCCTGAAGGTCGTGCATCTGGGCAACAGTAGCGTGCGCTATGAGCTGGGCGTGTTCCGGAACGAGGAAGAAACCGCGTCGGCGGTGGGCCAGTTCGTACACGTGTATGTGGACCGGGCGAGCGGCCGGCCGGTGCCCATTCCGCCCGCCTTCCGGGCGCTGATGAACACGCTGGCGGAGTGAGCCGTCGCGCTATTTCCCGATGCAGAAGCTGGAGAAGATCTCGCCCAGGAGATCGTCGCTGGTGAACTGCCCGGTGATGGCACCCAGTTCTTCGTGCGCCAGTCGCAATTCTTCCGCGAACAGATCCAGGACCTGGTCATCCAGTTCGGCGTGGGCGCGTGCCGCGGCCAGGTGCTCTTCGGCCGCTTCCAGCGCCCTGACGTGTCGTTCGCGCGCCAGCCAAGGCGATTCGGCGCCGGGTGACCAACCCGCGATGTCCAGCAGCCGTTGGCGGAGCTTGTCCAGGTTCTGGCCGGTCTTGGCGGAAATGTAGAGGTGCGCTTCCGTCGAGCCGATTGGGTCGGCATCCCCCGGCTGCCCTGGGGTGCCTGCGGCCAGATCGATTTTGTTGAATACCTTGAGCACGGGCGTGCGCGCCGGGATGCGTCGGGCAATTTCTTCCTCGAGCGCATCATTCGCATCGCGCGCGTCCTGCAGGTGGATGACGGCATCGGCTCGCTCGATTTCCGCCCACGTCCGTGAAATGCCGATGCTTTCGACTTCGTCGGTGGTCTCCCGTAGGCCGGCTGTATCTACAATGTGTATAGGTACACCGTCCAGGTGAATCTGCTGAATGACCCGATCGCGCGTGGTGCCGGCAATGGGGGTGACGATGGCGACGTCGTCGCCGGCCAGTGCGTTGAGCAGGCTGGATTTCCCCACATTGGGACGGCCCGCCAGCACGACGTGCAGGCCTTCGCGCAGAATCATGCCCTGACCGGCCCGCTGGCGGATCGCCCGGAGATCGTCAATGATGGCCTCGAGCGTCGGGCGCGCCTGATACTTTTCCAGAAAATCGATTTCCTCTTCGGGGAAGTCCAGCGTGGCTTCCACCAGCATGCGCAAGTGAATGATGCGGTCGTTCAGGGCGGTGACTTCACGGGAGAAGGCGCCGCTGAGCGAAGCCATGGCACTGCGCGCTGCGGCTTCGGATGAGGCATCGATCAGGTCGGCCACGGCTTCGGCCTGGGCCAGGTCGAGGCGGTCGTTGAGAAAGGCGCGCTGCGTGAATTCACCCGGTTCCGCGTGTCGCATGCCCCATTCCCTGCCTACCTCCATGCAGCGCGCCAGAATGCGTCGCAAGACGGCCGGGCCGCCGTGCCCCTGCAGTTCGAGCACGTCCTCGCCCGTATAGGAGTGAGGGGCCTTGAAGTAGAGTACGATCCCCGCGTCAATGGCGTTGCCTTGCGCGTCGTTGAAGGGCAGATAGTGCGCGTGCCGCGGCCTGAGCGCCTGCCCGAAGAGTGTCGCGGCGATTCCGTCCAGATCCGGTCCGGAAATGCGGACGACGCCGATGCCCCCCTTGCCCGGGGCGGTGGCGATGGCTGCGATAGGGTCGTTGGAACGCGCGATCATGGGTAGACATCAGTGGAGTCGAACTGAGATACCGGCCAGTGTATCGTTTTCATTCAGTCGATGAGAAACCGGGCCATCCATCATCGAGACATTCGACCGCCTGGCGGCGCCACCCGACCACCCTCGCATGGATCGGGGCCATGTCGCTTTTATCGGGGGGCTTGCCGCGACTTTGATTCCCTGAAACCGGAATAGGTCAGCCAGGCGGCCACCAGGGTGATGGCGACTCCCAGCAGGCCGTAGCCCACCGAGAACGAGTCGGTGGCTTCCACCACGACGGAGAACGCCGGAGGGCCGGCAACGACGCCGAGATAAGTGAAAAACAGCGTTCCGCCGGTGTACAACCCCGCCTGGCCCTTGGGGGCGAGCCGCGCGACTTCCGCCAGATAGACGCCGTTCCAGCCGATGGCCGTGGCGCCAAAGGCCCCGCAGACGATGGCCAGGATCCACACCGGCAGATGGGACGGGAGCGTCGCCAACAGCACGGAACAGAGGCCGATGCCCAGCGCCAGCGCGGCGAGCACGTTGCGGGGTGCAAACCAGCGGTCGGCCACCGCACCCCACAGCAGGCGTCCCCCGATGCCGGCGCCCTGCGCCACGAACAGGATCAGCCCCGCGGTGGCCAGCGACATGCCGTGGGAACGCGTGAGGAACGTGACCAGGTAAGTGGTCAGGCACAGCTGCATGATGCTGAAGAAGGTGGTGCAGATGGCGAGCTCGCGAATGCGGCGATTGGCCAGCACCAGTCTCAGGGGCCGCAAGACGGAACCGAAGGCCACCCGCTGGGCCGCGTTGCGGTCGTCGTCGAACTTGGCGCGGATGACTTGTGAAACCCCCATCATTACCAGGCAGGCCGCCGCCACCAGCCAGGCTGCAGCCTGCCAGCCCCAGGCTTCGACGGATGGGGGCAGGAGGATGCCGGCCAGTGCGCCGCCCAGCGGCACCCCGGTCTGCTTCAGGGAAAAAACAAAGCCCATGAGGTGAGCCGGTGTGTTCTTGGCCAGCACATGCGAGCTGGCGGGGGTGACGGGCCCGTAGCCGCAGCCGATCAGCAGGGCCCCGAGCACCAGGAGCCAGGGCGTGCCCAGGGTGGCGAGGGCCAGACCGGCGGCGCAGAAGACCAGGCAGGCCTGGCTCACGCGGATGGCGCCATAGCGGGTGATGAAATCGCCGCTGCCGAGGCTGGAGATCATGGCCGCCACATAGATGAGCGCCACGAAGATGCCCACCTTGGTGGCGGGTATGGCAATGTCATTCGAGACCACCGGGGCCAGAACGGGCGCGGTGAGGGCGGCCAGTGAAGCCAGTGCCTGGATCGACAGGGTGATGATGAGCGCCAGAGTGGCGGAACTCAATGGTTGTCTCCTGCAGGGACGGACAGGCGCTGCGTCGTCATGTAGGTGAAGCGAGCACCGGCATGCAGACTGAAGGCAATTTCGATGAGTTCGTCGCCGGGTGCATAGTATTTGCGAATGACCTGCAAGCCGGCTGAACCGGGCCTCACCTTGAGTTGTTCCGCTTTGTCCGCTTCGATCTCGACAGCGGTGACTTCCTGCTTCACTTCCACGACGCGCAGGCCGAAGCGCCGTTCGATCAGACTGTAGATGGGGACTTCGAGGTGGGCGAGGTCGTCTCGCACGGCGGCATAGGGACGGGCAATATAGACATCGGTAAGCGCGATGGGCACGACTTCGTCAGCGACATTGCGCTGCCCCAGCGCCCGCAACCAGGCCTGGCCGACGGGGCAGGAGAGGCGCTCGGCCAGCGCCTCGTCGGCAATGCATTCTTCGACGGACGTCACCGTGAGCTTGACGTCCTGAACGAATTTGTAGAGGTCTTCGATTCCCTGAGTGGACTGGGTGTAGCGCGACACGACCTGACTGGCCTTGACGCGCGTTCCGACCCCGGGTTGTCGGGTGACCAGTCCGAGATCCAGCAGCCTGCGGATGGCTTCCCGGACGGTATAGCGACTGACATTGAATTGCTTGCACAGGTCGAGTTCGGTGGGCATGAGATCACCCACCTTGTACCGACCCGTGCTGATATCGTTCATCAGGGCTTGTGCCAGCAACAGATACCGAGGTTGACCGGCAGAAGTCATGAGCGAGGGATGTGTCTTCATATCACCTTGTTTTCACGTAGAGCTTGCAGCCACGCTGCATCGCTGCCAAGTGTACTCAGCACTTCCTCGGTGTGCTCTCCCAGCTTCGGTGCCCGCACCTTGGGCAGTTCTTCTCCGGTGCAGCGGATGGGGCAAGCCATGGTTCTTATGGTGCCACGCTTCTCGTGTTCCGATTCCACGATCAGCCCCTGCGAGTGCACGAAGGGGTTGTCCAGGGCCTGAGCAATGTCGTAAACCGGGGCAATCGGCACGGTTCCGCCCAGTCGTTCCAGCCAGGTCTGGGTGGTCTCGGTCATGAGGGCGGCATCCAGCTCCGCCGTGAGGGCCTCGCGATTCTTGAGCCGCGCGGCGAAATCGACAAACCGGGGGTCGGTGGCCCATTCGGGCTTGCCCACGGCCTCCGCCAGCACGCCAAAGAACTTCTCCTTATTGCACATGATGAAGAGCCAGCCGTCCTTGGTGCGGTAAAGCTGGCTGGGGGTCAGTGAGGGATGGGCGGACCGCGGCTGGCGGGTGGTGACTTCCTTCTCGTTCAGATACCAGGCCGCCAGGTAATTCAAGTTGTGCATGGCCACGTCGAACAGGCTGACATCCATGTCGCGGCCCACACCGGTGGTGCGTGCGCCCAGCACGGCGGAAGTCAGGGCCAGCGCGGACATCGTGCCGGTCATCATGTCGATGATGGAAATGCCGAACCGGGCGGGGGGGCCGTCCGGTTCCCCGGTCAGCGACAGATAGCCCGCCTCGGCCTGCATCAGATAATCGTAGCCGGGCCACTTGGTGCGTTCGCCCTGGCGGCCATAGGCCGACAGGTGCACGCAGACAATGCGCGGGTTGACGTCGCGCAGGCTCTCGTAATCCAGCCCCAGCTTGGCCGGCAGGTCGCCGCGCAGGTTGTTGAACACGGCGTCGGCCGTGCGGGCCAGTTCGCGCAGGACGGCGATGCCGTCCGGGTGTTTCAGGTTCAGCGTGATGCTTTTCTTGTTGCGGTTGAATGACTGGTAGAAATGGCTGTCGCCCTCATCGAAGAAGAAGGGCCCCACTTTGCGACCGACGTCGCCGCCTTCCAGCGGGTTCTCGATCTTGATGACTTCCGCGCCCAGGTCGGCGAGGTGCTGCGTGCCGAACGGCCCAGCGCCATACTGCTCGACAGCCAGAATACGAACACCTTCTAACGGCAGACTCATGCCGGGTTCCTCTCAATCAGTTGCTTGGCGATGATGATGCGTTGCAGCTCGTTGGTGCCTTCGCCAATGGTCATCAACGGTGCGTCACGGTACATGCGCTCGATCGGGTATTCCTTGGAATAGCCGTAGCCACCATGGATGCGCATGGCATCGGTGGCATTGCGCAGGCCGGCTTCCGTGGCGAAGTACTTGGCCATGCCGGCTTCCATGTCGCAACGGCGCCCTTCGTCGAACGCGCGCGCGGCCGATTCCACCAGCAGACGCGAGGCCTCGACACGCGTGGCCATTTCACCCAGCATGAGCTGGATGGCCTGGTGTTCGCAAATGGGCTTGCCGAAGGTCTTGCGAATCTGGCTGTACTGGGTGGCTTCCTTGAGTGCGGCCGACGCCAGCCCCAGTCCGCGGGCGGCGACATTGATGCGGCCCAGTTCCAGACCGGACAACACCTGCTTGAGCCCGAGGCCCTCCACGCCCCCGATCAGGCGGTCAGCGGGAATGCGATAGTTCTCGAAAACGAGCTCGCAGGTGTCGATGCCGCGGTAGCCCAGTTTTTCGAGCTTGCGGGCAACCTTGAAGCCTTCCCCTTTTTCGGCAATGAACAGGCTCATGCCCTTGTGGCGGGGCTGTGCGTTGGGGTCCGTCTTCACCAGCAGGGCGATGGTGTTGCCGTACATGCTGTTGGTGATCCAGGTCTTGGTTCCGTTGACGACATAGTGGTCGCCCTCGCGCACGGCCACGGTGCGGATGGCCTGAAGATCCGTGCCCGCATCGGGTTCGGTGAGCCCCACCCCCCCACGCAGTTCACCGGTGGCGAACTTGGGCAGGTAGTAGTCTTTCTGTGCCTGCGTGCCGTGGCGTTGCACGGCCGAGGCCATGATCAGGTGCGAATTGATGATGCCGGACAAGGACATCCAGGTTTCGGTGATGCGGGCAACGATCTTGGCGTACGTGCTGGTCGACAGGCCCAGGCCTCCGTATTCCGGCGCAATGATGCAGCCGAACAGGCCCATTTCCTTCATCTTCTCGACGATCTCGGTCGGGTAGATGTCTTCATGTTCAAGTTTCCGGACCTGGGGACGCACTTCTGTTTCCAGAAAGCGATCCAGGGAATCGAGAATCATTTGTTCTTGTTCGTCGGCAGCGTGAAGATCCATGACGGGAATTCCTTTCTTTGCATTTCATGTTCAGGGCGCGCCCGGCGCACGCAGTTGCGTGAGCGGCCGGGCGTCGGGTTCGGTCAGGCAGCCAGGGCGTCGGCCAGTGACCGGGCGTCGGTCTGATCCAGGGTCAGCACCGCATCGCGCAGAGCGCGGGCGCGGGCGGGTGACACCGCAAGGCTGGCGTTCTCCAGGAACTTCGCCTCGATTTCGGCGTTGCTCAGGGGGCGGTCCGATGCGCCGCGATTGATGTCTTCGCGCCAGGTCACGGTGCGGCCGTCCTTGAGTTTCACGATGATCTCGCCCGAGTAGTACTTGGGGAAGCGCGAATTCGGGTCGATTTCGTAATCGACCTTGGCCGCCACGCTCAATGCCACGGGGTCGCGCAAGGCGCTTTCTTCCAAGTCGGCCAAGCCAAAGTGTCCGCGCACGAGGCCGCTGGCCACTGCATAGGGAATGCTGAACTGGGCGTCGTAGCCGTTCTGGGGCACCTTCTTGTGCTGCACCGGCTCGCAGACGGTCTTGATCACTTCCTGCGGAACCAGAGCGCGCACGTGCTCGATGTCGTCCGGCCCGATGTTGTGCTCACGGCGCAGCGCCATGGCTGCATCGGCGCAGGCATGGGTGAAATGGCAGGCGGGCAAGGGCTTGACCGCGACGTTCATGATTTCCCACGCCTGGCCCAGACCTTGCGTGGCGGCAGACAGGTCGGCGGCAGCCAGCAGTTTCTCGCCCAGATGGCTGGCATACAGGCCGAAACGGCCTTCGTAGGCCGCATTCGGACCCTTGAAGCCGTGACGTGCCAGCGTGGCGGCCGTGATGCCGGCGGCCGCCGCCCAGCCCGGGTGAAAGCGTTTGGTCCAGGCGCCATCCTGAAGAAACTCAAGGCTGCCGGAGGCCAGGCTGAGTGCAATGCCCTGTGCCATGGCCAGGTGGTGGGCCGTGGCATTCTGCAGGCGCCCGGCAATCAGCGCACAACCGAAGGCGCCCACCAGGCCGGTTGGGTGGAACCCCACCTGGTGGAAGCCGCCTTTGGCGACGGTGCCCAGACGCGTCGTCGCTTCCATGCCGGCAATGTAGGCCAGCAGCAGGTCGCGGCCGTGACGCCCCTGATGGGCTGCCACCCCTAATGCGGCGGGAAGACAGCTGGCGGTGGCGTGGATGACACCGGGCACGTGGGTATCGTCAAAGTCCAAACCGTGGATGAGCAGTCCGTTGAGGGTCACGGAATCGCGCAGCGACAATCGGGCCGAGAGGCCGATGACGGGCTCGGTGCCTTCCCCCAATTCTGTCAGGGCCGACAAGGTGCGATGGGCGAAATCGAACTGCGTGGAGGCGTAGGCGATGCCGATGGCATCCAGAATCAGGTAGCGCGCGCGCTCCTGAACGTGGGCAGGAACTGCCTCCAGTTCAAGGTTCGTGACGAACTCGGCGAGTTGCGGGGCGATCAGAGGGGGCTGAGCGGTGACCGCGTGCGAATTGTCTTTCATGTCTGATTCCTATCGGACGAGATACAGGGAAATGGACGGGATGTAGGTGATGAGGCCCAGGCCCAGCAGGCGCACGCCGTAGAACGGAACCACGCCTTTGATCACCTCGTGAATGGGCAAGCGGGCGATGCCGCTCATCACGAAGAGATTCAGGCCGATGGGCGGCGTGAGCGTGGCGATTTCCACGTTCGCCACCATGATCACCGCGAAGTGAATGGGGTCGATGCCCAATGCCGTGGCGATGGGAAACAGCAGGGGAGCCGTGAGCACGATCAGCGACACGCCATCCAGGAACATGCCGGCCAGCAGCAGTACCACATTGGCGATGAGCAGGAACTCGACCGCGGTCATGTTCATGTCGGTAATCATCTGGACCAGCTGGGCCGATACCCCCATGCGCGCCAACACGAACCCCACCAGGCTGCCGCCCATGACCACGGCAAAGATCATGGTGGTCTGCAATACCGAGTCTCGGGTGGCATCCCAGAGATCACCCATGGAGACGCTGCGATAGACGAAGATGCACAGCAGGGCTGCATAGACCGCCGCAAAGGCAGAAACCTCCGTGGGCGTGAGGTAACCCGCGTAAATGGCGCCCAGCACCAGAACGGGCATCATGAGGGCGGCGCCGGCCTTGGGAAGGCGCCGTGAGAAAGTCTTCCAGTCGGCTTTCACCACGGCCCCACCGTAGCCGTAGCGGCGCGAGATGAAGATCACTGCCAGCGTCAGCAGGAAGGCTTCCATGAGGCCCGGCAGTATGCCGGCAATGAACAGCTTGTCCACGGGCAGGCCCACGATGGAACCGATGATGATGAACCCCAGGGAAGGCGGGATCATCAGCCCCAGCGTGCTGCCCACCGCCACGATGGCTGCGCCGAAGCGGGGCGGGTATTTTTCTCGGCCCAGCGAGGCGACCGTTGGCGCACCGACTGCCGCACA
>JAJUFT010000100.1 GCA_029263615.1 Alcaligenaceae bacterium
ACGAACTCTTTCAATGCCATCGGTCGTTGCACAGACTCGAATGCTTCCAGAATTTCAAACACCCGTTTGGACGACTTGACTGGATCACGGATCATGCGACTTCGCTTTCTTGCGGTGAGGGAGGAGGGTTGCATCTCGGCCTGTCTGCGTCAGGCAAGCCCTCGCCAATGAGTGTTCACCGTGACCCGGAGACGTTCACGAGCGGACGTTCGCTGCATTGCTCGGGTTTCAGGGCGGACCCATGATTGAAGTCTAAAACACCGGGAGCGACGATGGCACAATGTCTCAGACGAATGGTGAAGGCCAATCCGCCCGATAACCGGCAGCCAGGGTTCTACCCGGTCCCTTTCCGGGAAAGCTGTCAGCGACTCCGTCAAATGGCGTAAGGAGAATCACGCTGCAATGCGTTGGGGGTATGATCGACGACGCCCCCCAGGCACCCCATCCATCACAACACCCGTGGGGATAGGACGCGACTCTCGGGATAAGGCGGAGACTCGAGAAGGCCGCGATCTTTCTTCAAATTACACTTGGGTTGGCCGTTTTCAGCGACTCTGCTTCCATGAAGGTCGTGGGTGCAGAGGTTTCCATCAGTGGGTGCAGCGGTTTCCATCATTTCGATCTGGGTTTTCGTTTACCGCTCGGGCAGCTCGACTCTGAAATTCCGGATTTCATATGCCGGGCGGCAGAAAATGCCGAACACATTTACAACAATTCGCTGGCACCCCACCCATTGAGCCTGGTTCAGAAGGCGTTGGTTCGTATCGCCGGCAGCTGATGTTCAATTCCGGCCTCGGGCACCACCCTCGTTCAATCACCAGCCCGACACCCCACCGCCACCCCGGCCGGAACCGCTGCTGCTCGTCCACCCCGAATCCTGGGCATCGCTTTCCGACGGAAGACTCTGCACAATATCGCTGGCCATGCGTGAGGAAAACGCGCTGATCTCTTCCATCCGCCCGAACGTTCCGGCACCGCTCCCCGAATACCATGGCGGTTCGTAAGCCTGGGCGTCATCTGCCTGCGCCCCCGCCAACGCAGCTTCAAAGTGTCGGGTCCACGCCTGCTCCACGCCCAGCGCGACGGCGTAGGGCAACAGGGTTTCGTAATGGGCCGGTGTCATCGTGGGGGCATCCACCAGTGCCATGCGATCTTTTTCAGCCATTTCCAGATAAAGCCTGAGCCCTTCAATGCCGTCCATGACCTCACGCCCCTTGCGGCTCAAGCGCCCGATGCACGCCGCCAGGGCGGTTGAAATCATTGCCAGGGCATAGGCAAGCAGAAAGCCATCGCGCGACACCGGGGCATCATCGTAAATCAGCAGCACGAGCCCAAGCACAATGGCGGAAGCGGCGAGCAAGTTCAATAAAATGGACAGGCGCTCCCGGCCGCTCGCCCGGCGCGGAAAAAGCTGCAGGTTGCGCCATTTCCGTATGGCCATGAAAGAAAAGAACCACGCAAACAGAGCAGACGCCCAGTGATCGGGGATCCAGCCGTCCAGGTATTCCACGCCTGCCGTGAAGCGCATTTCGTGCACGATCAGCACGAACAGCATCAGCAGCGTGAAGCTTATCCAGACCCACCGCCGCGGCCGGTAGTATTTCAGCCCGATGTCGGTGACGATGGCGTCGGAGAATGCGTCTCCCAGCTGGCGTGTGGTTGGCGCATTCTCGATATTGAACCGGAGCCCCTGCCCCACGGGCGGAAGCCCTCGCAGGATGGCCGCCTGCTCGGGCGGCAGAGAGGCCGTATCTTCCGGCTCGGACGTCTTGCGAACCGTTATCCCGTCCACCAGGTCCTCCAGCACCAGCCTTCCTTTGACGGCGAGGTCGATGAGGGACGCCGAAAAGGCCGTCCAGAACCCATTGTCAAAATTCCTGGAAGCGATGTAGTTGACCCGGCCCGGCGACATGCCGCCGGGTGGATGCCATTGCGGCACCACGACGCCTCGGCGCGGGTCGCGTCCGAACAGCCACCAGAGCAGAAACGCCAGCAGCGCGCTGCCAAGTACCGTGAGCGACCCGGAAATGGTCGACGCCCGGTCGGCGTATTCCCATTCACGTAGCGTTGCCTCGTCGGGAGGCTGTATGGCCCCCTTCGGAAGCATCACGTCCAGGGTCATGTTTTCGCCCGGCGCGTAAGGCCGGGTCGCATGGAATTCCACCGTATTGCCATAGGCCTTCACTTTGGCCGCCTTGCCACGCTCCCCGGAACGCCCGGTATGTGCGTTGACCGAAAGCGGCTTCGTGCCTTCGGGCAGCGCGAGCCGTACCGACAGCGCGTCAATGGCAAAGCTCCCCTCGTTGCCGTTCACATTCCAGACCAGGCGGTCAAACGCTTCCGCATGGGTGATGACCCGATTCACCTGATAATGGATCTCATAGAGATACTCATCCGGCGTCAGCTCGACATCGCCTCTGCCAATACGAAGCACCACGCCACGAGCGGTCGGGATGATTTCATAGCTTTCAACGATTCCGTCACGCTCGACACTCAGCACCTTCAGAAACGACCTCGCCTGATGGCCGTCGGCGGCAATGAAGGCAAGGGGAATCTCCCGATTGATGCCGTGGACGATCTGGTGATTTTCTGCCCTGATGAGGATCTGTTCCCTGACATCCAGAATGCCCTCTTCCGCGAGCTCGATGTCTACTTGATATTCATGGATTCGCTCCTCCGCCCGCAGCGGCGCTGCCAGGAGAAGCGCGACCGCACACAGCAGTCCGGTCAGCAGCCGTTGCATCATGGTCATGCTCAAAGCGACACTTGGGGAAGGGCTCGATCGCCGGACTCCGCCACTTCAAAGTAGGTTTTCTTGCTGAAACCGAAGCGGGACGCCACCAGGTTGGAAGGAAAGCTCTCGATCTGAATGTTCAGCTCTCGTGCCGCCCCGTTGTAATAGCGGCGTGCCATCTGGATTTCCGATTCCAGCGTTTCCAGTGCCGTTTGCAGGCCCAGAAAATTCTCGCTCGCCTTGAGATCGGGATAGGACTCCGCCAGGGCGAAAAGCTTGCCCAGGGCCTGTCCCAGCGCCCCTTCGGCGGCCGCCCTCGCGGCCACATCCCCCGGGGACACGCTGAGTGCCTGGTTGCGCGCCCTGATCACGGCTTCCAGCGTTTCCCTTTCATGCTGTACATAGCCGCGCAGGGTGTTGACCAGATTGGGAATGAGGTCCGCGCGCCGCTTCAGCTGCACATCAATTCCGGACCACCCTTCTTCCGCCAGTTGGCGCGAGCGCACGAGACCGTTGTAAAGCCGGATGAGGTAGAGCGCCACCAGAGCGAGAATGGCGAGGATGAGGATCAGGATTTCCATGTTTGTTCTTTTCCTTGCGTCTGCTGGGGGGTACATCAACCGGGATCACATTCGGCGGGAATGATTTGCTCCAGCCTGCCCCGGGCGCGCTGCATGTGAGTGCGCTCGATGAACATCGGTTGATACGGAACGCCCTCCTGAGCAGATGGGGAACTCAGCCGCAGGTAGAAGCATCCGGCGAATTGCTCACGGCGCCCGTCTTCACCCGGGACGTCGATTGCCACCGGCACACCGTAGCGGTAAGTGCCGACGGCCACATCTTCGATTTCGGGACCAGTCAGCAAGGTGATCTGGCTGGGGTGGTCGCCGAACCCGTCGCGAAAATTCTCATAGGCGTGATTCAGCGCGTGCCAGTCAGTGCTGGGGTCGGTTCGCAGGCGATAAGACCAGGCGCGGCTGTATTGGCCAAGACGGATCGCGTTGTAATAGGATCGGACCACTGCTGTCGCCGTAGACCGGTCGTCGAGATACGGTTCTTGCGCAGATACGGGTATGGACACGGCGGCGAGCACCGCCATCACGAGCCAGACGGCCCATGCACTCTTGGGCATGCTCACGACGCCCTTCCCACCGTGCTTCGCCGATGAAGGGAAAAAGCGACCCACCCCACAAGAAAGGCAATCAGCATGACGGCCAGATTGATGACCGGGACGACCAGCAACACGAGAGATGCCGTCGAGGAGGTCGGCGCGATGAATGCCTCGTTGAAAGCGAAGCTGTCCACCAGCAGCATGAACGGAATCGCACAGGCTGCCATCACCGAGCCCCGCACGTTCCGCATGCCGACCAGGAAGCACGCCAGGTACGGCAGAACCGACAAGGCGAAGAAACCGACCGTGAACCCGATCGGCCCACCCTGCGCCAGATAAAACCAGATGAAGGTATGGAGTACGAGCCCTGCCAGCACACCGGGAAAAACGATCCACCGAAACATCGCACTGTGTTTCATTCAGCCTCCATTCGGAGTCGGCTCCCGGTACGCTGGGGTCGTAGTGCCGACGCGACAGCGCCGGGGAGCGACGGGCTCCGTCTTATTCGACGAAGGAAAACTCGCCGACCTTGCAGACGTCGACATTCTTCTTCACGACAGATTCGCCATCTTCGAATTCGCCCTTGAAGTCGAACTTGCAGGCGCCCGTGCCGTCATCGATATCAATCACCATCGACTCACCCGGCATGATGACATCGTTGCCCAGAATGTCTTCTTCCCAGTCATTGGTGGAGGTGCGCGACGCGTAGAAGGCGAAGATGGGGGTCTTGGTCTTGTTGATGACCTTGACCTTGCGGTCAGCGGCGAGTGCGGAGTTGGTGCCGGCCAGTGCGGCGACGGAGATGGCGGACAGCAGGAGAAAACGCTTGAGCATGATGAACCTTATGAAAACGTCGAAGAAAGGCAGCGGTGTGCGTTATTGCCGAACGTTTACCGACGTGGCCGGACGTCCGATCGCATCCATGCAAACTGTACGATTCTGAAATGATCGGCAACATCCCTGAAACTGGGTATTTTGTGTGTTTCGCACAGAAATCCGCGTTTCAGGAGATGACAGGCGATGGGTGTGGGCATACGATGCCGACATGCGTGAATCCCTACCCGAACTTCAGGCGGTGTTGCCCTCCCCCGTACTGGTGGTGGAGGACGAACCCTTATTGCAGCAGCGCCTGCAGGGCATACTGGCGCAGCTCGGCTACGCACCCGACGCCTTGCTGTTGGCCGCCACCCTGAGCGACGCTCGCGCCTGCCTCGCCAGCCAGCCGGTCAGCCTGGCGCTGGTGGACCTGATGCTGCCCGATGGCACAGGGCTGGAACTCATCTCGCAGATGCGGTTCGAATCTCCGGAAATGGGCATTCTGGTGGTGTCCGCCTGGAGCTCCGAAGAATCCATTCTTGCGGCCCTGCGAGCCGGCGCCACGGGCTATGTATTGAAGGAGCGCGACGATATCGAAGTGTCGATGTCCATCCGCAGCGTGTTGCGGGGTGGCGCGCCCATCGACCCTTTCATCGCGCGACGGATCCTGCAACTGCTGCCCCTCGGAGACGGCGCCGGCAGCGGCCCTGCCGCATGGCCGCCGCAAACGCCACCCACTCCGGCGCCCGCCTCAACCCCGGGCGAATCACTCAGCGAGCGTGAAGCCCAGATTCTCCGTCTGGTGGCCGATGGGCTGACCAATCGTGAAATCGCCGAACGCCTTTTCCTCTCGCGTTACACGGTGGAAAGTCACGTCAAACGCATTTATCGCAAGCTGGCCGTCTCCAGCCGCACCATGGCGGTTCGGGCCGGCCGGGCGCGTGGAGTGATCGAGTGAGGCGTTTGCTGGTCAGGTGGCTGGCGCTATGGGGAATGGGCTGGATGCTGGTGCTCGGGGCGACACCCGCTTGGGCGAGTGAGTCGAGGCACTGCACGGCGCATGTGCTCTCCATGGCGGCAGCCCGCGCTGTCAGCGCGGACGAGGGCCGCCCGGCGAGCGGATGGGAACCGGTGCAGCTGCCCGACATCTGGGTGAAACGCTGGCCGGACTTTGACGGAACGGTGTGGTATCGCATTGACTGGGATCGGGTTTGCCAGACCGAACCCGACGGGGTTGCGAGACGCCCCCTGGGCCTGAGCCTGAGCGGCATCAGCATGGCGGGCGGGGTCTATCTCAATGACGACCTGCTGTGGCAGGATGCCTCTCTGACCGAGCCCCTGTCTCAGTCCTGGAACATGCCTCGTCTCTGGCTGCTGCCGGAATCCGCGCTGCGGGAGGGGCTCAACACCCTCTGGGTCCGTGTCGTGGGCATGGCGGCCTACACCCCTGGCGTGGGGACGTTTTTCCTGGGCCCGGCAGATCAGGCCGAGTCCATTCACGCCTCCAATCTCTGGCGCCAGCGAAACGTCCACTACATTGCCCTGGGCCTTTCGGGTGCGATGGGCTGTATCTATCTGGTGGTCTGGTGTCTGCGGCGCACGGAACAGGCCTATGGATGGTATGCCCTGATGTCGCTCTGCTGGGTGGTCTACATGGCCACGATTCTGGCGACCGATGCCTGGCCCTTCGACAGCATCGAGGCGCATTCCCGGCTGAACAACGTGGCATTCGTCCTTTACGTGATGGCCTTCTGCCTGTTCACCTGGCGTTTCGGATCACAGCAATTGCCTCGTACCGAGAAAGCCCTGTGGGTGGCGACAGGTGTGGGCATTCTCGTATCGCTGACCGCCTCGCGCCCCGCCATGGAATGGGTGTGGGTCGGGTTCGTGCTGATTTTTCTGGCCAACAGCCTGCAGTTCCAATGGCACGCGTGGCGGACCCGCGATCCGCAACATGTGCTGCTGGCGTTATGCTGGCTGGTCTTCCTGATCGTTGGTCTGCACGACATGGTCGTGCTACTCGAAGGCTGGGGTTCGCATGAAATGTGGGGTGCGCTCTCCGGCCCGATTACGGTGCTGTTCATGGCCGTGCTGCTCGGCGGGCGGCTCGCGTCAAGCATGCACCGCATCGAGCACTTCAACCAGGAGTTGCAAGTGCACGCGACCCAGGCGCGGGCCGAACTGGCAGACGTCCTGGCGCGTGAACACAGCCAGGCGCTGTCCCATGCCCGGCTACGGGAAAGAATGGCCATCGTCCACGATCTGCATGACGGCCTGGGAGGCAGCCTGGTACGCAGCATGGCGCTGGTGGAGCAGTCTCGAGAACCTCTTTCCAATGAGCGCATGCTGTCACTGCTCAAAGTGCTGCGCGACGACTTGCGGCAGGTGATCGATTACGACTCCAGCGCCAGCACGGTGGTACCGGAAACCCCGATTCAGTGGATGGCCCCGCTCCGCCACCGCTTCACCCGCCTTTTCGACGAACTGGGTATCGAGATCTCCTGGCAAGTGGCAGAAACATGGCGCAGCCCCCCGAGCGCACTGCACTGCCTGGGCCTCGCACGGGTGGTGGAGGAAGCCCTGTCGAACGTCATCAAGCACAGTCAGGCGCGCCATGTCGGCGTCAGCTGCACGCAGCCGGAGGCGGACATCCTGCGCATCGTGATCGAGGACGATGGCGTCGGGTTCGACCTGCAGGCCGTGCGCGACGCGGGGCTCGGCGTGGGCATGCGCAGCATGGCTGCGCGCGCCGAGCGGCTGGGCGGCAGCCTGACCGTCTCGTCAGGCGACGAGGGAACCGTCGTGTGCGTGGAAGTGCGTTCGTCGTAAGGTCAACGACCGAAGCGCGTCATCAACGCCGCAATGTCCG
>JAJUFT010000096.1 GCA_029263615.1 Alcaligenaceae bacterium
AGGTTCGGGCCAGCCCGAGGTGGCTGATCCGGGCGCTGCCCAGGCCCGTGATGCTGCGCCCCTGGTAGCTGACCGTTCCCCGGTTGGGGGGCAGCACCCCTGCAATCACATTGAAGAGGGTCGTTTTTCCGGCGCCATTGGGACCGATGAGCGCCACAATCTCGCCCTCTGCGACCTTCATCGAGACGTCGTTCACGGCGATCAGGCCACCGAAGCGGCGCTCTACGTTCTGTACCTCAAGCATGTCGTTGACCTCTCGATTCGGGACGCAGTTTGCGCAGCAGCCCCATGACGCCTTCCGGGAGCAGCATGACAATGCCAATCAGGATCAGGGCGTACACCACCAGGTGGGCGCCGGCGCCGAATGGGCCGAGCCAGTCTTTGAGGAATTCCTGCAGGGGAAGCGTGATCGCGGCACCGATCAAGGGACCGAAGATCGTGCCGATACCGCCCAGAATGGTCATCAGAGCCAGATCAATCGAGATCGTGATATTGAACACGGTGGCAGGCTCGATGTAGAGCACATACTGCGCCATCAGCGTGCCGCCCACCGACGTCAGACCGGCGCTCAGGAGAAAGGCGGTCAGCTTGTATCGACGCAGGTCGATGCCGACAGCCTGAGCGGCGTCTTCGTTGTCGCGCAGGGCTTTCAGATAGAACCCGGCCCGGCTTCGAGTCATCAGATAGCAGATCGCGGTGGTCAGCAACATGAAGGCGCCGCCCAGCCACGCGTAGCCGCGCGTGTTCGAGAAGATCATGTTGAGGAAACCCGGTTCGAAATTGATGCTGATTCCGTACGGGAGCCCCACTTTCTCACGGGACCAGAGCAGCACGATTCTGACCGTTTCCCCCATGGCGATGGTAGCCATGGCGAAAAACACCCCGCGCAGCCGGAAAACCGGATACGAAATCAGGAAAGCCAGCGTCAGGGACAGCACCACCCCCACACACAGCCCGAGCCAGGGTGAGACGCCGGAAAATGTGTAGAGGATGGTCGAAGAATACGCGCCAATCCCGAAGAAAGCCGTGTGCCCCAGAGAGAACTGCCCCGCGTAGCCGCCCAGCAGGTTCCACGCGGAAGCCAGCCCGGCATAAAGGAAGACGAGGAACAGCAGGTTGAGGAAGAAGCGGTCTTCCATTGCCAGGGGTAGGCCTACCGCGATGAGGAGCAGGATCCCTGCGCCAACGAAGTCGAGTCGGTGCCAGTCGAGCCAGGTGCATTTCATTTCAGACCCTCCTTTTCAGCGCCCTTCACCCCAAACATGCCATGCGGCAGGAACGCGAGCAGCAGGATCAGAAGAACGAAATGCGTGGCTTCCTTGAGGTCTGGTTCCAGATAGCCCGCGATCGATTCAATGATGCCGAGAAGAATTCCGCCGGCGACGGTGCCCGGGACATTGCCCAGGCCTCCGAGCACCACCACCACGAAGGAGATCAGCACAAAACTGGACCCCACGGTTGGAAATGCATAGAAGCTGGGGACCAGCACGCATCCGGCCAGCGCGGTCAGCCCGATGCCCAGAGCGAAAGCGACGATCAATACTTTATGAACATTGATGCCGACAATGCGCGCAGCGGTCAGGTCTTGAGAGACCGCATTGATGGCCTTGCCAATGTACGTCTTCTTGAGAAACAGCATCACGAGCGCCATCGCGACAATGGCGAACAGGAATGACATCAGGCGGGTTGTGCTGATATAGGTGCCCAGGAAGGCAATGGATTCATTGCCTGCAGAGAACACCTGCACCGTCAGATAGTCGGCGGAAAAGGCCATGAGCGCCAGATTCTGCAGCAGGATTCCCACCCCCAGGGTCGCGAAGACCTGGGTCAGCTCGGGCTTGTATATCGTGTAACGAATCAGCCCGAGATAAAAGAAGGTGCCCACCAGTGCGCCGAAGCCGAACACCAGTAGCGCGCTCCAGTAGGGGTTGAGATTCAAATGTTCCGACAACAGATAAGCGGCGTACATGCCTATCATCAGGAATTCGCCATGGGCGAAGTTCACGACCTTCGCCACACCGAAAATCAGGTTCAGACCCATGGCGGCCAAGGCGTAAATTCCGCCCAGCAAAATCCCTGAAATCAGCAATTGGAAAATCGTTTCCACATGCTTCTCCCTCAGGTGGATCGGGGGCGTGATTACCCTGCTTCGTACCAGGTCACCGGCGGGAAGGCATTGGGGTCGGTCACCACATCAATCACGGTCATCTTGCGAGATTGCGCCGCGTTCTTCAGGGCGTCGGCCAGCTCTGCCGGGTCTTTGACGGTCACGCCAACCGCACCCACGGCGCGCGCAATGGCAGCGTGGTCCACGTCGACAAAATCGCAGGCGGTGGTGTGGTCACCAAACTTGATGTTTTCGGCGTGCTTCTGATAGCCGAGAATGCCGTTGTTCAGCACCACCAGCACCACGGGCAACTTCATGCGCACGGCGGTTTCGAGCTCGGCCCAGGCATGGGCAAAGCCGCCATCCCCGACCACGCAGAACACGGTGGCGTCGGGCCGGGCCACTTGCGCACCGAGCGCCATCGGCAGACCCCAGCCCAGCCCTGCCAGGCCACGCGGAGTGATGAACCGCATGCCCGCCTTGCGGGATTGCAGGTAGTTGGCGATCCAGATGGAGGAATAACTCGCGTCGGCGACCACAATGGAATCTGCCGTGAGCAGGCGGTCGATTTCCGCCATGATGCGTTCCGGACGGATCGGCGAAGCCGTGCTTTCCGTCAGGTCGCGCGCCTCTTCGCGGTGTGCGGCCTTGCCCTTGGCGATCTGTTCTTCCAAGGAGCTGCGCGCATTGGCCCGTTGCGAGAGGTCGCGTGTTTCCAGGGCAGCGGTCAGCTGCTCGAGCGCGACCCGGGCGTCCCCGGTCAGGCGTACTTCCGCTTCATAGTTGCGGCCGATTTCCTGCGGGTCGATATCGATGTGAATGTACTTGGCATTTTCCGGGTACAGCGTCCAGGAATCCGTGCCATTCTGATTTGTGCGGTTGCCCACCAGCACCACCACATCGGCGTCGCTGATCAGCGAGCGCAGGTGGCGCGTGGCACCGTTATGGCCCATGAAATAAGAGGCGACCCCGACCGAAAGCGGGTGCTGTTCGTCGACCGCGCCTTTCCCCATGACCGTCGTGGCGACGGGCAGGTGAGCGATATCTTGGAGCAGTGCCAGGGTGTCGGCTGCCTGAGAAGAGTGGATGCCACCGCCGGCGATGATGATCGGGCGCTGCGCCTGGGCCAGCAGGTCAGCCGCCTGCTGAACGGCATCGTGGTTCGGAGCCGGGCGATCCAGCGGGAAATGGCCCAAGGACTTCTTGCGGGGCGCTGATGCAGGCTTGGGCGTGGCCAGCAGGACATCTGCCGGGAGCAGCAGCGCCACGGGGCCGGGGCGGCCGGACGTGGCCGCGACGATGGCCATGTCGATGTAGTCATCGATGCGATCCGGTTCGCTTACGCGGCGCACCCACTTGGTCACCGGGCGGAACATGGATTCATGGTCCAGTTCCTGGAAGGCATTGCGATCGGTCTGGTTGCGATTGACATCCTGCACCAGAGCGACCAGCGGAATCGAGGCCTTTAGCGCTTCGCCCAGCGGCGCCACCAAGAGGGCGGCGGCGGGGCCGTTCTGGGCCGTCACGATGCCGACTTTACCGCTGACGCGGGCGTAGGCATCGGCCATGTAACCGCCGGTGTTCTCCTGGCGGTAAGCAATCTGTGAGATACCGAATTCCTTGCCCGCCAGGTGCACCATTGAAGGCAGGCTCTGGCCGAATAGATGGGTGACGCCGTGGCGCGCAAGGGCGGCGGCTAGGCGGTGCGCAACGGTTTCCGAATACTGTAAACCACGAACTTTCAAGGCCTTGTCGGCCGCGGGTGAACGCATGTCTCTCTCCAAATTGAGGGTTTTTTTGTATATTCTATAAAATATAGAAATCTGTCAACCAGGCCTTGCATGAAGTAGAATTCCGCCTATCGATTGAGAGAGGCTTCATTGTTCCATTCCGAATCTTCACCTCTGCCCGTTCCGGGCAAAGAACAGATTGCGCACTTGAGCCTGTCGGCTACCGTCTATCTGACTTTGCGCGAATGGCTGTCCAGCGGCGAACTGATGCCAGGCCAGAAGCTCACCGGGCGCCTGCTGGCCGAGCGCCTGGGCGTCAGTCAGACCCCGGTGCGTGAAGCCCTGCTGCAACTTGTGGCGGAGCGGGCCCTGGACATGAACCCGAATCGCTCCATCACGGTGCCGATGCTCGACCGCGAGAAGTTCATTGAACTGCGCGATATTCGGGTGGCGCTGGAAGGGCTTGCGGTGCGGGGGGCCGTTGAGAACTGTTCGAAGGCAGGCGACCGCCCCGAGATTATTGAGGCGCTCGCCCGTCTGCATGAGCGAATGTATGCCGCGAAGATGAGCGGCGATTACAGCACCACCCTGAAGCTGAATCGTCAGCTCCACTTCATGGTGTACGAACTGAGCGGGCGGCGTGAGCTGGTGGCGATGATCCAGTCGCTATGGGCGCGTACCGGCCCCTATCTGAATTTCCTTTATCGTGAGGGAGTACCCACCATGCCGGTGCCACATCCTCACGAAACCCTGGTGGAGGCCCTACGGGCGGGCGACACCGCAAGCGCCGAAGATGCCATTCGGCGCGACATTCTTGATGGCGGCAAGGCCATCCTCGACGCATTGCCGTCGGGGAGTGAATGACACCTGCGCAGAACCATTCGCCGTCATCGAGCGCCGTCGTTTGAACATACCGCTCGCGCGCTCACCGCCCGCTGAATGTCTCCAGCGCCCGCAGCAGCACGCCCACCTTGTCCAGCGACTCCCGGTATTCCGATTCCCAATCGGAATCCAGCACAATGCCGCCGCCGGCCCAGCAGCGGATGCGGCCCTGGCGGGCCAGCATGCTGCGGATGGTGATGGAACTGTCCATCTCGCCGCGCACGTCCACATACAACAATGAACCGCAATAGATGCTGCGGCGGTGCGGCTCCAGTGCTTCGATGATTTCCATCGCCCGGATCTTTGGCGCGCCCGTGATCGAGCCCCCCGGGAAACTGCCGGCCAGCAGATCGAAGGCGTCCAGACCGGACGCCAGTTCCGCCCGCACACTGCTGACCAGGTGGTGCACGTTGGGGTAGCTCTCCAGGCTGAACAGTTCGGGCACATGCACCGAGCCGATGCGGCTCGCACGGCCGATGTCATTGCGCAGCAAGTCCACAATCATCAGGTTTTCGGCGCGGTCCTTGGCGCTTGCCAGCAGTTCGGTGGCCAGGGCTTGGTCGCTGGCCGGGTCGCTGCCGCGTGGCCGCGTGCCCTTGATGGGCCGCGTTTCAATCAGCCCCGCGCGCAGCTGAATGAAGCGTTCGGGTGACAGACTCAGCACCGCATCCTCACCGCCCAGGTTCACATACCCGGAGAACGGGGTGGCGCAGGCGTGGCGCAACGTTTCGTAGGCGGCCCAGGGGTCACCGCGGTAATCTGCCTGAAAGCGCTGGGTGAAGTTCACCTGATAGCAGTCGCCCGCCCGGATGTAGTCATGCACCTTGGCAATGGCCTGCCGATAGGTCTCGCGACTGATGGTGGGGCGGAAGCGGTTCAGCAGTTCGAAGGGCTTGGCCGGTTCATCCGTCGTGGACCAGGGTTCACTGCTTGCGAACCAGGGCTCTCGCTGCATCAACGGCGTTTCTATCGTTCCCTGAATCCACTCCAGCAAGAACGCCCTTTTTTCCGCCGGGCAGGCCGGGTGGAAGACAAGCCAACTCAAGCGCCGCGCGTGGTCGCTCCCCACACACCAGTCATACAGCCCCAGTTGGGCGTCGGGCAGCCGCAGATCGTCTTCCGCCTGTTGTGGCAGGGCCTCCAGACGCCGACCGAAGTCATAGGCCAGGTATCCCAGGAGGCCGCCGGCGAACGGTAGTTCGCACTCGGCGGGAAGATGCGCGTTGCCCAGGCGCTGCAAGCCTTCACGCAGGCGGGCGAAGAACCCGCGCCCGGTCTCGCCCGGTTCCGGCTGGAATCGCGCCACCGGCCAGGCGCTCAGAAGGTCGAACCGCCCGCGCGTGGCCACCGGCCGGCCGCTGTCCAGCAACACGGCACCGGGCTGGCGGTGCAGAGGGCGGAACCAGAAGGCCGGGTCTTCCCGGTAGGGCAAGGGGTGGACGAGGCATTCGTTTGGCATGATGCAGACTTCAGGCCATTTCCTGGCTGACGCCCCGAACGATTTTGTCCTTGCCCAGCATCAGCCGCACCGGCTCGACCAGGGGCAGGGCATCGTGTTTCCGCAAGATGGCATCAATGGCGGCCAGCATGGCGTCGCGGCATTCGAGGTCGTGCGCGTAATTCGACACCCAGTACTTCACCGTATACGTGATGCCTTCCACCCCGTAGCTGGAAACTCGCACCATCGCCTTCTGCGTTTCCACCATGCCGGTAGTTTCTTGCGCACGCGCAGCAGCTTCCTTGAGCAACTGCTTGGCCTGCTCCACCGGCACCCTGAGGCGCAGCGTCACGTCCACACTGGCCTGGTAGATTTTGCGCGGCGCGCTGTAATTCGTCAGCATCTGCCGCGAAATCTGGCTGTTGGGCAGAATCATGTAAGTGTCGTCGGCAGTGAGAATGCGCGTGGTGCGCCAGCCGATCTCGATCACCCGCCCGGTGGTCACTGAATCGAATTCCACCCAGTCGCCAATGCGAAACGGTGCCTCCAGCCCCAGCGCAATGCCCGAGAGCACGTCGGCCAGCACGTTGCGGATCGCGAAGCCCAGAATGGCAATGATCAGGCCGGAACTGGCCAGCACACCGCCGGATGACTTGCCGATCAGCACGCCGATGGCCAGCATGGTGGCCACCGTGACCAGGGTGACGGACACCAGTTCGCTCAGCAGCCTCGGCGCGCGCCGCCGGCCCTTTTCCCGACCCTTGCGCGTCACGAAGGCGCGGAAGGAATGCGCCATCAGCCAGCCAAAGGAATAGAACAGCGACACCGTCGCCACATTGTGCAGGTGTTCCAGCTCCACGCCCGGCAACAGGGTGTGCAGGTGCGGGTGAAACACATACAGCAGCACCGACAGCCCGCACCAGAAGAAGGGCCACGGCGATACCGCCGGCTGCTTGCGTTTGCCGGGCTCGGTGTCAGGGCGGGAGGGGCGGGGCTTCTGGCTGGGTGTACTCATGGTTTTCGACCGAGTATACGGGAGTCTGGCCGCAGCCAAGCCCGGCTTCCGGTGCTATGCTTTTTCCATGCCCCTGAAACGCCTTCTGCGCCTTCCTCGCTCTGTGGTGGCTGCCGGCTGCATTGTCATTGCCGGTGCGTCCGGCTATGGCTACCACGAGCTGGACACCTGGCAGCGGCAGCGCATTTTTTCGCCGGAAGACAGCCAGCGCTGGTGGCGTGAAGCGCCCGAAGGCACGGAAATCTTCGACCTCGTCCACCCCAACGGCCACAAGGTGCGCAGCTGGTACTGGCAGCACCCCTCGCCCGATGCGCCCACGGTGCTCTACCTGCATGGCGCACGCTGGAACCTGCACGGCAGTGTCTTTCGCTTCGAGCGCTGGATGGACATGGGCTTTTCCGTGCTGGCCATCGACTACCGCGGCTTTGGCGATTCCACCCAGCTACTGCCTTCGGAACAGTCTGCCTACCAGGATTCGCTCGCCGCGTTGCACGAGCTGGCACGGCGCCAGCCTGACCCGAGCCGCCGCTTCCTGTATGGCCACAGCCTGGGCGGCGCCATTGCCATCGACCTCGCGGCACGGGCCGGCGATGTCGAGCTGGCGGGCATTGTCATTGAATCCAGCTTCACCAGCATTCGCGGCATGCTCACCACCCTGGAGTGGGGCGACATTCCGGGCATCGGCCTGATCGTCACTCAGCCCTTTGCTTCCGACCGCAAGCTGGCGGCCATCACGCGGCCCCTGCTGATCCTGCATGGAACGGCCGACCGCGTCGTGCCGCACAGCATGAGTGACGAACTTCATGCCGCGGCGGTCAGTGTGCCGGAAGGGTTGAAACGTTTGGTGAAACTGGAAGGCGCGTCACATTCAGGCTCCGTGCGTGACCCGGCCTACGAAGAGGCCGTGCGGACGTTCACCGAAGACGCCATGCGGCACGCTGCGCGCTAACGCGGCGCCGGCCCCAGGCTCTCCCTCAGCAACAGCGTGTGCTCCAGCGGCGTGCCGGGCGGCATGTCTTCCCCCTCCAGCAATTTCAGCATGCGCTGCGCGGCCAGGCGGCCGATTTCATGGGCGGGCAGCCCCACCGTCGCCAACGAGGGCTGCATCAGCATGCCTTCCTCAATGCCGTCGAAGCCGATGATGGAGACATCCTGCGGCACGCGCAGGCCCATCTGCCGGGCCTCGTACAGCGCGCCAATGGCCTGCAGGTCCGTCCCGAACACCACCGCGGTGGGCCGCTCCGCCTGGTCCCACAGTCGCCGGAAGCCGTCGCGCCCCCCCTGGTACGAGAAGGCCGCTTCCACCAGCCATTCCGGCCGCACGGAATACCCCTTCTCGGCCAGTGCTGCCAGAATGCCGTTGCGCCGCCCGCGTGCCCGTTCGTTGCGTGAAGGGTCCCCCCCGCAGATGGCCACATCACGATGGCCGAACTCCACGATCTTGCGTCCGATGTCGAAGGCCGCCTGGAAGTTGGAAATGCCCACGCAATGCGGGTAGGTGGAATCGTCCGTCGACCAGGTCAGCACATAAGGCAGGCGCCATCGGTGCAACAGGCTGAAGACGGCCTCGCTGTGGTCTGTCCCGACCATGATCAGGCCGTCGATGCCGCGCTCCAACGTGGCCTGGACGACCGCCAGCTCGTCATCGATGTGGTATTCGTGGCTGGCGATCAGCAACTGGTACCCCAGGCCCCAGAGCGTCTGCTGCATGGAGTGGGTGGAATGCGCAAAGATGGGGTTGTTCAGGGTGGGGTAGATCGCCCCGATGGTGCGGGTGCGCCGCGATGCCAGGGCGCGCGCGGAACCGTCGCGAATATAGCCGAGCTGGGCCACCGCCCGCTGCACTTTATACAGGGTGGCCGGTTTGACCTGATCCGGAAC
>JAJUFT010000121.1 GCA_029263615.1 Alcaligenaceae bacterium
CCGCCAGGAGCCGTCGGGCGTCTATGACACGCCCGACATCCGCCGCTTGGTCGCCGTCATGCAAAAGCTATAAACATATCTAGAGGAAACTGTGATGCAACTGTCTGACAAAAAGGCCACGCTATCGTTCTCCGATGGCTCCCCTTCCGTCGAATTCCCGGTCTACAAGGGAACCGTCGGCCCGGATGTCATTGATATCCGCAAACTCTACGGCGAGACCGGCATGTTCACCTACGACCCGGGCTTTCTGGCCACGGCGTCGTGTGAGTCCGCCATCACCTACATCGATGGTGACAAGGGTCAACTGTTGTATCGCGGCTATCCCATCGAACAGCTTGCGGTGAACTGCGACTTCCTGGATGTCTGCTACCTCATTCTGAACGGTGATCTTCCCGATGCCGAACAGAAGAAGGAATTCGACCATCAAGTCACGCACCACACCATGGTGCATGAGCAGATGCAGTACTTCCTGCGTGGCTTCCGTCGCGACGCCCACCCCATGGCTGTCCTGACCGGCCTGGTCGGTGCCATGTCCGCCTTCTACCATGATTCCACGGACATCACCAACCCGCACCACCGCCATGTTTCGGCCATCCGCCTGATCGCCAAGATGCCCACCCTGGTGGCCATGGCGTACAAGTATTCCAAGGGTGAGCCCTTCGTCTACCCCCGCAACGACCTGTCCTACACCGGCAACTTCCTGCGCATGATGTTCGCGACGCCCTGCGAGGACTACGTCGTGAACGAAGTCGTGGAACGCGCCCTGGACCGCATCTTCATCCTGCACGCCGACCACGAACAGAACGCCTCGACGTCCACCGTGCGTCTGTGCGGTTCCTCCGGCACCAACCCGTTTGCAGCCATCGCTGCCGGCGTGGGCTGTCTGTGGGGCCCGGCTCACGGCGGTGCCAACGAAGCCTGCCTGAACATGCTGGAAGAAATCCAGGCCAACGGCGGCCTGAACTACGTTGGCGAGTTCATGGAGAAGGTCAAGGACAAGAGCTCCGGCGTGCGTCTGATGGGCTTCGGTCACCGTGTCTACAAGAATTACGACCCGCGTGCCAAGCTCATGCAGGAAACCTGCAAGGAAGTGCTGACTGCCCTGGGCCTGGAAAATGACCCGCTGTTCAAGCTGGCCATGGAAGTCGAGCGCATTGCCCTGGAAGACGACTACTTCGTCGAGCGCCGTCTCTACCCGAACGTCGACTTCTACTCCGGCATCGTGCAGCGCGCCATCGGCATTCCCACCTCGCTGTTCACGGCCATCTTCGCGCTGGCCCGGACCGTGGGCTGGATCGCCCAGTGGAGCGAAATGCTGTCCGATCCCAACTACAAGATCGGTCGTCCGCGCCAGCTTTACACCGGTGCGGTCGAGCGCGACGTTCCCGCGCAGAAGTAAGCACCCGTTCAACGCCCGCTGCCCCGGCTCCCGCCGGTGCGGCGGGCGTTTCCGTTTCTGCCTTCCGGTCTTTTCCTGCATGCGTAGCGCCCTGGAGCGCGAGCGCGCCCAGGCAATATGCAAGAACCCATTCATACGGCTTCATCGACTGCCCGACGCGGTGCCCTCGCATCCGGGACGGCAACCCTTCCGCCTCGCCAGCTCGCCCTGACACTGGATCGCTGGCCCGTACCCCTGGCTGACGGCAACTACGACCGTGAATGCGCGCACCGCCATGTCTTCGAGCAGCGCTGTGGCGGGGGCAAGGTGAGCATCCAGCTGCTGGTCCTGGAAGTCGTGCCCGATCTCTACATCCAGGCCTCTGAAGTGGTGCTGGGTGAACTCTGTCGGGCCACGCCGTTGCGGCTGACGAGGCGAAACCGCTTCGACAGCCCCGAAGCCGCCTTGCTGACCGCCGTGCTGCGCGCGATGCGCGAGCTCAAGCTGAACCGGCGGGCCAGCGGGCTATACCCCGAATATGAAACCACATTGCTGCGCGCGACCAACTGGCTGGATGACCTGATGCAGCAGTGTGACTACCTGCTGGAGCGTCAGGCCCGGCTCTTCATCGGCTGAAAACAGAAGAGGGCGGCGCCCTGGCCGAGCGCCGCCCTCCGTGGTCTGGCCCGGGCGCTCGGCCCGAAAGACATCAGGCCTCGTATTCCCCGCTTTCCTGCTGTGCATCCACGGCGGCCAGTGCCGTCATGTTGACGATGCGGCGCACCGTCGAGCTGGTCGTGAGGATGTGCACCGGACGCGCGGCGCCCAGCAGGATCGGGCCCATGGCCACGCCGTTCGCACCCGTCATCTTCAGGATGTTGTAGGTGATGTTGCCGGCATCCAGGTTGGGCAGAATCAGCAGGTTCGCCGGCCCCTTCAGGGTGGAGTCCGGGAAGGCGCGCAGGCGAATGCTTTCGGACAAGGCGGCATCCGCATGCATTTCGCCGTCGACTTCCAGGTGGGGCGCGCGTTCCGCCAGAATGCGGCGTGCCTCGGCCATCTTGCGGGAAGAGTCCGATGGGCGGCTGCCGAAGTTGGAGTGCGACAGCAGGGCCACCTTGGGCACCACGCCGAAGCGCTGGACCTCTTCGGCGGCCTGAATGGTCATGTCGGCGATTTCCTCCGCGCTCGGGTCTTCATTCACGTGAGTGTCGCAGATGAACAGCGTCTGGGTGGGCAGGGTCAGCACGTTCATGGCGGCGAAGGTCCGCACGCCCGGTTTCAGGCCGATCACTTCCTCCACGTAGCGCAGCTGGTTGTCGAACTTGCTGGACACACCGCAGATCATGGCGTCCACGTCGCCGCGTTGCAGCAGCATCACGCCGATCAGGGTGTTGTGCTTGCGGATCATGGCCTTGGCGATTTCAGGCGTGACGCCGGCACGGGCGCGCAGCTTGTAATAGGCCTGCCACGTTTCGTTGAAGCGGTCGTCGGCTTCCGGATTGACGATCTCGAAATCGACATCCGGGCGAATGCGCAGGGCGTGCTTCTGGATGCGCATCTCGATGACCGAGGGGCGGCCGATCAGCACTGGGAAGGCCAGCCGCTCGTCGGAGATGGTCTGCACGGCGCGCAGGACACGTTCGTCTTCGCCATCGGCATAGACCACGCGCTTGAGCGAGGCCTTGGCCTGCATGAACAGGGGGCGCATCAGCGGGCCGGTGCGGTACACCATGCCCATCAGCTTCTGGCGGTACCCTTCCATGTCTTCAATGGGGCGGCGTGCCACGCCGGAATCCATGGCGGCCTGGGCGACGGCAGGTGCGAGCTTGACAATCAGGCGCGGGTCGAAGGGCTTGGGAATGATGTAATCCGGACCGAAGCTGAGGTCCTGACCGGCGTAGGCGGTCGCCACTTCGTCATTGGGTTCGGCCTGGGCCAGCTCGGCAATGGCGCGCACGCAGGCCAGTTTCATCTCTTCATTGATGACCGTGGCGCCGACGTCCATGGCACCGCGGAAGATGAAGGGGAAGCACAGAACGTTGTTGACCTGGTTGGGGTAATCGGAACGGCCGGTGGCGATGATGCAGTCCGGACGCACGGCCTTGGCGACTTCCGGGCGGATCTCCGGCTCGGGGTTGGCCAGCGCCAGAACCAGCGGACTGGGGGCCATGGTCTTGACCATGTCGGCGGTGAGCACACCGGGGGCGGAGCAGCCCAGGAAGACGTCGGCGTCGACACAGACATCGGCCAGGGTGCGCGCGTCCGTGCGCTGGGCATAGCGCGCCTTGTTGGATTCCATGTTGGCTTCGCGGCCTTCGTAGATGACGCCACGGGAGTCCACCACGAAAATGTTCTCGCGGCGCACGCCCAGGTGCAGCAGCAGGTCCAGACAGGCAATGGCTGCCGCACCCGCGCCCGAGCACACCAGCTTGATCTCGTCGATCTTCTTGTTGACGACCTTGAGCCCGTTCAGGACGGCTGCCGACGAGATGATGGCGGTGCCGTGCTGGTCGTCATGGAAGACCGGAATCTTCATGCGCTCACGCAGCTTCTTCTCGATGTAGAAGCACTCGGGGGCCTTGATGTCTTCCAGGTTGACGCCCCCCAGCGTGGGTTCCAGGGCGGCGATGATGTCGACCAGTTTGTCGGGGTCGTGTTCGTTCAGTTCGATGTCGAACACGTCGATGCCGGCGAACTTCTTGAAGAGGCAGCCCTTGCCTTCCATGACGGGCTTGGCCGCCAGCGGGCCGATGTTGCCCAGGCCGAGCACGGCCGTCCCGTTGGTGATGACGCCCACGAGGTTGGATCGCGATGTGTATTTGGCTGCCGCATCGTCCCCGTCTTTGTGGATGTGCATGCAGGCGTAGGCCACGCCGGGGGAATAGGCCAGGGACAGATCATCCTGATTGGCCAGGGGTTTGGTCGGCATGACCGAAATCTTGCCCGGGGTCGGTGACGCGTGATAGTCGAGCGCCAGCTTCTCCAGATCATCATGGGCGTGCATGTTGCGGAACTCCAATGTTGAGACAAAAATGCTACAGATGGCCAAGAATATCATTCCGCGAAATTGCGGCAGTGCAGCAATTCGGGCATAGTGTTTGCTTCTCCCAACGAATTCGCTCCGGCCGCGCCCGAAACGGGGTGGTCAGTCCCGATTGCGCGATCGGGAAGGTTATACTAGGCCCACCATACGGCTTGTAGGGCTGCCGTAAATCCCGTTGCCTTCTGTCCTCCGCTATCCGCTATCCGGTTTGGCCGTGTCGCGGAAGGTTGTCCTGCACATAAACGAGCGAGACGCTCGGCTAGGTGAAGCGAATATATGTCA
>JAJUFT010000026.1 GCA_029263615.1 Alcaligenaceae bacterium
CTGACCATCGGCATGATTCAGCGCGACGGTGTGTTCGTCATGCTCGGCTATCTGGGCACCGTATTGACCGTGGTGTACTTCAGCATTCTGCTGTATGCCGCCTGGTGGGCGGGCGGTGCCCTGATCGGTTAACGCTGGACGGCCTGCATGGCGTCTGCCGCGGCCGCCTCGAGCTTCTTCACTTCGTCAATGCCGGCACTGCGGATGACCAGCATGCCGCACAGCACGGCAAGGAAAGCAGCGTAAAGCGCGGTTTTCAGGCCGGCAGACGGGCGTCGCTCCGGGCGAAGCGCAGCCTGGGCACCGGTGCGCTCGGAGCGCGGGTGGGTGTATCCCGCCATGGCGGCCATGGTATTGAGGGCGACAGCTTGATAGGCGGACATGGAAAACTCCTGCTGATGTCACATGGCCTCCAGTCTAAATCAACTATTAAATGAAAACCATTCGCATTTATAAATATGTGGAATAGTTTCCATCAATCGGTTGCGGGGCGGAGAGCAGCGTACGGGGCAGACGGCCTCCCGACGCAGGCAGAAATTGCCATACGTTGAGCCGAGAACCGCCTCACTCGGCGGATTGTCGTGCGGCGCGCGTCAGCCGCGAACTGCGCAGGAGACCATGTTCTTCCAGAACCGGGTAGGCAATTGACACCAGCAGCGAGTTGATCTGCTTCAGGTCCCGCATGGTGTCCAGGTGCAGGGAGCTGGTTTCGATGCTGCGTTCAGTCCCGTCGCTCAGGCGTTCGAAGTGCTTCTGACTCATGGTCCGCTCCAGTTCGCGCAAGCGGTCTTTTTCGCGAACGAGGCGCGCGGCGGTGTCGCAATCGCGGGAGATGAGCAGGTTGAACGCCAGCCGGGCGTTGGCCAGCACGAAACCATGCAGCGTCGCCAGCTCGCGCCAACCCTCCGTCGTGAATTCCAGGTTGCGGGATTTCTTGCGGCGCACATGAACCAGAAGATTGCGCACGATGATGTCGCCCACCTGCTCGAGCTTCACGCAGGCACCCACCAGTTCCTGGCAGCGCAGGGCTTCATCTTGCGAGAGCGGGCGTGAATTCACTCGGGCGAGATACAGCTTGATGGAAGCATGCTTTTCATCGATGCGGTCGTCCATCCGCGCCAACGCCTTGATTTCCTCTTCAGTGGCGTGTTCGTAGAGTTCGATCACGCGCTGCAGCATGATCTCCACCGTCTCGCACACGCCCACGACTTCACGGGCGGCATTCGCCAGCGCCTGTTGCGGCTTGTCCAGCATGGACTCATCGAGCGCCGACAGTTCCACGGGTTCGGACGCAGCGTCGGCACTGCTGCCGTCGGTCAGGTTCACCAGCCGTTCGGAGGCACGCACCACCCAGCGTGAAAAAGGAATGCCCGCCAGCAGGATGAAGACGTTGAAAAGAATGTGGGCGTTGACCATCTGGGCGGCTTCGGTGTCTCCCAGCCACGCGGTCGACGGTTCCAGCCACAGGCATGCGGCGAGGATGAGCAGGGAGCCGGCGCCGCGCATGAGCAGGTTGCCCATGGGCACGACCCGCACGGCGGGGGCGGCATGGCGCGTCAGCAGAGGGGCAATGAGGGAACTGCCCAGATTGATGCCCAGCACCAGGGCAATGCCCAGTTCGGGCGGCATGAAGCCCCGATCCGCCAGGGCGGCCATCAGCAGGAGGGTGGCGATGCTCGAGTGGAAGAGCCAGGTTACGCCGGCCGCCAGCAGATAGGCGCTGAGCAGGTCATCGGAAAAATAGGCAATCACCGCGGGCAAGGCGGCGCTTGTACGCAGGGGTTCCGAGGCCTCGCCGATCAGCCTGAGGGACAGCAGAAGCAGGCCAATCCCCACGAGGATCCGACCCATCTGGCGCCAGGTGCGCTTCTCGGTCGACATGAAGATCACCGTGCCCATCAGCACGCACAGCGGCATGAGCATGGAGAGATCGAAGCGGAGAATCTTCACGATCAGGGCCGAACCCACCTCGGCGCCCCGGACTGCCAGCTGACCGGCCAGGCCGCTGATCATGCCCGAACCCGCGAAGGACGCCACCAGCAGGGTGACGGCCGTCGAACTTTGCAGCGCCAGCGCCAGCGAGGCGCCGGCAACGACCGCCTTGAACGGCCGGCTCATGACGGAGCGTAGGTGCTGGCGCAGCACGTTGCCGTAGGCGCGTTCCACGCCCGTGCGCACCATGCGCGTTGCGAAAAGCATTAACGCCACGGCTCCGGCCAGGTGCAGAAGAATCAGAGAACCGCTCATGTCTTTGAAACCGTATGCTGGGCGCATCGTGCCGGATGCGCTGCGAAAGAATCAAAGCGTATCACCGTGAGGAGGAAACCGCATGGTCGGTGACGGATTGTCACCAGAGGCTCAATACGACTCTCGAGGGGGTGGCCGCCAGGCGCTCGAGGCGGGGAATCCGCGCAAAGTTGAGCCGCATGCGGGAAGCCGGCTAAAGTCCTCACGTATTCATCGCGCGCCCGCCGTGCCACTGGAACCGGCAGGACGCGCACTTGTGAGGCCTTGCGTGTTCATCCGACGGTGCGCAGTCCATGCGCTCTTGATTCTTTTTCTGCTGCTGGCGGGGCTGGTGTCCGGCCACCTGCTGGCGGCGACCGGCCCGACGCCGGATCTGCAGGCCGAACGGGGACAGCCGGAAGCCCCGCAGATTGGTTTCAAGCAGGTCGAACCCGGCACTCGGCTGCGGCTGGGCATTCTCGCCTACAAGGGGGCCGAAGCGGCCCTTGGTGAATGGGAACCCCTGCAGACCTATCTGAGTGAAGCCCTGCCGCAGTATCGCCTGGAATTCTTCTATGGCGACTTGACCGCCCTGCGCACGGCGGTGAGTAACGGTGAGCTGGAGTTCGTACTCACCAACCCCGGCCAGTATGTCGAGCTGGAAGCCGAGCACGGTGTGGGCCGCATTGCCACCCTGGAACAGGGCCAGCTGGCTGCGTCCAACATTGCAGTGGGGGCGGCTGTGGTGGCCCTGCGCGAGCGCCACGACATGCAGAGCCTGGACGATTTGCGTGGTCGCGTGCTGGCCGCCACCCAGGAAGATGCGTTCGGCGGTTTCCAGACGGTCTGGTGGGAGCTGGACCAACGGGGCATGGACCCCTCGAGCGACCTTCAGGCCGTGCTCTTCACCGGCTTCCCCATGCAGACCGTACTGCAGGCGGTCGACAGTGGGCACGCGGATGCCGGCGTGGTCCGTGCCTGCCTGATCGAGCGCCGCCCCGACTGGCTCGAGCGCTACAAGGTGCTGTCCGGGATCTTCCATCCGGAGCTGGGCTGCACTGTTTCCACGCGGCTGTACCCCAATTGGCCCATCGCCAGCTTGCGTGACACGCCTGCCATCATGGCGCGTGACGTTGCGATCGCCCTGCTGCGCATGGACGCGCCAACGCACGGCTTGAGCTGGAATGTGCCTGCCGACTACCAGGTGATCCATGACGTGTTCCGAGAGCTGCAGATCGGTCCCTATGCCTATCTGCGCTCCACAACCCTGCGTGGTCTGCTGCGCACCTACTGGCCGCTGGGCATGCTGGCCTTGCTCGGGCTGTTTTTCTGGGGGCTGTATACCGCACGCAGTGAGTATCTGGTGCGCACACGCACGGCGGCCCTGGAACAGGCGCTGAAAGATCGGCAGGAGGCCGAACAGCGCATGCGCGCCAATCAGGAACAGGCAGATCACCTTGCGCGGCTGTCGGTGCTGGGAGAGCTCTCCAGCACCCTGGCCCATGAGCTCAGCCAGCCTCTGGCCGGCGTGAACAACTATGCCCAGAGTCTGCTGAGGCGCCTGGACAACGGGCGGCTGACCGAGGACGCCGTCCGCGAGGCCGCGCAGAACATCGTTCTGTTGTCCGAGAGTGCGGCCGGGGTGTTGAAGCGTATCAAGGGCTTCGCGCGCAAACGTTCGGGCGTGCGTGAATGGGTCGTGATGCGGACGCTGGTCGACGATACCGTTGCCTTGTATCGGGGCATGCAGCGACATACCCCCGACATCGACATCGTCGACTGCCTGGAGTTCGGCCGCAAGCTGCAGGTCGATGGCCTGCAGATCCAGCAGGTTCTATTGAACCTGCTCAAGAACGCCCAGGACGCCATGCGGCATACTCCCCGGGGGCAGCAGCGCATCCGGATTCTGCTGGAAGAGCAGCCCGGCTGGGTCTGGCTGCATGTGCAGGATTTCGGGCCCGGCATGACGCCCGAAGCACAGGAGCGGTTGTTCGAGCCCTTCTACACCAGCAAGGCGGATGGCCTGGGCCTGGGGCTGTCCATTTGCAAGGGGATTGTCGAAGCGCACGGCGGTCAATTGCTGGGCCGCCGGGCGGCCAATGCCCCACATCCGGAATGCGGGCCGGACGCGCCCGGAATGATCTTTTCGTTGAGCCTGCCATACCATGAACACAATACAAAAACTGTCGATATATCTGGTGGATGACGACGCAGCCTTTCGCCGTTCGCTGGTCTTTCTTCTGGATTCGGTTGGCTGGGACGTCGTGGAGTACGACAGCGCTGAAGCATTTCTGGCAGCCCATGATTCCGTTCCGGACGATCTGGGCTGCCTGTTGCTGGACATCCGCATGCCTTCCATGAGCGGGCTGGCACTGCAGCAGGAGCTGCTTTCCCGGGGTTGGTGCGCGGCCATCGTGTTCATGACGGGTCACGGGGACGTCGAAATGGCGGTGCAGGCCATGAAGGCAGGTGCCTGTGATTTCCTGGAAAAGCCGTTCAAGGACCAGGCCTTGCTGGACGCCGTGGATCATGCGGTGCGATGCACGCGCGAGAAACGGCGCGAGAACCGACGCCAGGCGCAGGCGCAAAGTCTGCTCGACCGGCTGTCGCCGCGTGAGCGCGAAGTGGCGCGGCTCGTGGCCCTGGGCGACCCGAACAAGGTGGTGGCCCACAAGCTGGGCATCAGTGAGAAAACCGTGCATGTACACCGGCAGCACATCATGGAGAAAACCGAAGTGGCCAATGCCGCCGAACTGACGCGTCTGATGCTCACCGCCGATGCCGCGGCACTTGATCTGGAGCAAACCTGAGCCCGATTGGCGCGCCGAATAGGTAATTTCATCTATTTCCTTCAGTGATCCGCCAATAGGCACTGCCCCGGCTTCTTTCTATCCTGCAGACATCACCATCTGCAACGAGTTGAAGCCTGATGAATTCGGATAGCCCCTCCCCGGTTCACGATGGCGCTGCACCCCCCTCACCCTGTGGCAGCAAGCGCCGTTTCCTGAAAGAGCTCCTTGGCGTAGGCGCCTCGGCCTCCATCATCCCCATCATGCCGGCGCAGGCCGCGATGGGTCAGCAGCCGCCCCGTCGTCCCGGCATGAAGGGAAAGCGGTTCGGCATGCTGATCGATCTGCGCAAGTGCATCGGCTGCCAGGCCTGCACCGTGAGCTGTTCCGTCGAGAACCTGCCTCCCATTGGCCAGTTCCGCACCACCGTCCTGCAGTATGAGATCGACAAGGACGACGGCAGCGCACCCGCCATGGTCAGCCTGCCCCGCCTGTGCAACCACTGCGAGAACCCGCCCTGCGTCCCGGTGTGTCCGGTGCAGGCGACCTTCCAGCGCGAAGACGGGGTGGTGCTCGTGGACAATGAGCGCTGCGTGGCCTGTGGCTACTGCGTTCAGGCCTGTCCCTATGATGCCCGCTTCATCAATCACGAAACGCAGACGGCCGACAAGTGCACCTTCTGCGAGCATCGGCTGGAAGCCGGACTGTTGCCGGCCTGCGTCGAGAGCTGCGTGGGCGGTGCCCGCGTGATTGGCGACCTGCTGGACGAGAACAGCGAGATCAGTCGCCGCATGGCCGCGAACAAGGATGACATCAAAGTGCTCAAGCCGGGCATGAACACTTCGCCCCGCGTGTTCTACATCGGCCTGCCCGACGAGTTCGTCGACGGGGTCGAAGGGCAGGCCAGTGTGCGCCTGGTCAGCGAGCTCTGAAGGAGAAGACGTCATGCATATCATCGAACTGCTGACCCCTCACTATGACGCCGCCTGGCTGCCATGGGCCGTTCAGTACTTCTTCCTGGTGGGCATGGCCACTGGTGCGGCGCTGCTGTCGGCCTGGAGCGTTTGGTCTCCTTCGGATTCGCCAGTGGCCAGGGCTCTGCCCATCTTCATCGTGCTGCTGGCGGTCACCGCCGTCACGGCACCGGTATCGCTGCTGGCCGACCTGCATCAGCCGGCGCGCTTCTGGCACTTTTACGCGTACTTCACGCCGTGGTCGTGGATGTCCATGGGCGCGGTGCTGCTTCCCGTCTTTGTCGGGCTTGCACTGGCCATGTGCCTGGCCTGGTGGAAGGGCAGTCGGACGTGGCAGCGCATGCTGGCCATCCCGCTGGCGCTATCTGCGCTCAGCATCGTGGTCTACACGGGAGCGGAAGTCTCGGTGGTGCGTGCCCGTCTGCTGTGGAACAACCCCTGGGTGCCGGTCAATCTTGCCCTGACGGCCTGGCTGGCGGCGGCGGGCGCCTCCCTGCTGTTGAGCTTCTGGGTGCCGGCCGGTCGTGACGTCGCCGTGCGGGCATGGTTGGGCAAGCTGGGGCTGTTCCTGAGTCTGGCCCTGCTGGCGGTCGCCGCTGTCTGGATGGCCAGCGGCTATGTGATGCAAACCCCTTCATTCGTGCAGGCGCTGGAGCTCTACCAGAACTATCCCATCTGGCGCATCAGTCTGCGTTTGTCGGTGGCCCTGGGCGTGTTCGTGCTCGCGCTCTGGCTGCGTCCCGGCTGGTGGCTGGATTCCCCTCTGATGACGGTTGTGCTGGGCATGGCTGCCTGCGCGGCAGCCTGGGGGTTCCGCTGGGCGCTCTTCATGGGCGTGCAGGGCGTGCCCAAATACGGCGCCGGTCTCTATGTCTACTCCATGCCCTTGGGCGGGGACGGTCTGATGGGCATCATCGGCGTCTTCGGTCTGTGCGTGGCCGTGCTGACGGCCGTGCTGTGGGGGCTGGAGATCAAAGAACGAACAAGCATTGAGCGAGTGATGTGATGAGCGATTCCAAGAAGAACTGCCCTCCCGATAATGTGCGTCGCAACCTGCTGCGCAGTGGCCTGATTGCGGGCGGCACCGCAGCTTTCGCCGCGGGGTATGGCGAGACCGTCATTCGTGGTGCGAAGGGCCTGATCACCGGAACGGCCGGTACGCCGACCGCGGATGCCGTGCGCGGCAATTCACTGCCGCCCGAGTTCCGCATCGACCCGGTCACGGGTCTGCTGGACACCCACCCCGGCCAGGTCGTCAGCCCCTCCAGCTGCCTGGGCTGCTGGACGCAGTGCGGCATCCGCGTGCGGGTGGATGTCGAGAACAACCGCATCCTTCGGGTGGCGGGCAACCCCTACCACCCGCTGGCCACGACGCAGCCGGCCCCCATGGAAATGCCGGTGCGCGAAGTCTATGCCATGCTGGGCGGTGACAACGGCCTGGAAGGCCGTGCCACTTCCTGTGCGCGGGGCTCGGCCATGTTCGAACACCAGACGGCTGCGCACCGTGTCCTGCAACCCCTCAAACGGGTGGGCCCGCGAGGTTCCGGCCAGTGGCAGACCATTTCCTTCGAGCAGCTGATCGAAGAAATCTGCGAAGGCGGCGACCTGTTCGGTGAAGGGCATGTCGATGGTCTGCGCGCGATTCGCGATGTCGAGACCCTGATCGACCCCGACAACCCGGAATACGGCCCCCGGTCCAACCAGCTGCTGATGACCGACTCCGCCAACGAAGGGCGTACGCCGCTCATCAACCGCTTTGGTCGCCAGGCCTTCGGTACCGTCAATATCGCCAACCACGGTTCCTATTGCGGTCAGTCCTATCGCGTGGGGACGGGTGCCGCGCTGGGCGACCTGGTCAGCATGCCCCACGGCAAACCGGACTGGCAGAATTCGCGCTTCGGGCTGTTCATCGGCACCGCGCCGGCGCAGTCGGGCAACCCCTTCCAGCGCATGGGCCGCGAGCTTGCCCAGGCGCGTTCCAGGGATGAGCACACCTATCAATATGTGGTGGTCTCGCCGATCCTGCCCATGTCTTCCAGTCACGCCGCCGGTGACAATAACCGCTGGCTGCCCATCCGCCCCGGAACCGACCTCGCACTGGTCATGGGCATGATTCGCTGGATTCTCGAAAACGAGCGTTACGATGCGCGCTTCCTGGCGCAGCCCGGCCCGGCCGCCATGAAGGCCGCTGGCGAGGCATGGTGGAGCAATGCAACCCACCTGCTGATCAATGACCCGCAACACCCGCGCTACGGCCGCTTCCTGCGTGGTGCCGACCTGGGCTGGCCCCTGCCGGAACCCAAGGACGACAAGACACCGGCCGAGGACGTCTACGTGGTGCAGCTGCCCGATGGCAGTCTGGCTCCTCATACGCTGGCGCAGCCGGCCGAGCTCTTCGTCTCGCGTACCGTGGAGACCGTCGGCAAGGACGGAAACCCGGGGGAGACGCTGCAGGTCTGCAGCTCACTGAGCCGTCTGCGGGACGAAGCGCAGCGCATGACGCTGGAGGAATACTCCGAACAATGCGGGGTGCCGGTCAAGGAGATCGAAGACCTGGCGCGCGAGTTCACCAGCCACGGCAAGCAGGCGGTGGCCAACTCCCACGGCGGCACCATGAGCGGGGCCGGCTTCTACACGACCTTCGCCATCGCCACCCTGAACAACCTGATCGGCAACCTGAACGTCAAGGGTGGCTGGGTGATGGACGCAGGCCCCTTCGGCCCCTTCGGTCCCGGGCCGCGCTACAACTTTGCCCAGTTCAAGGGCGCGGTCAAGGCGCAGGGAGTGCCGCTGTCCCGGAACCGTTTCCCGTATGAGCGCAGCAGCGAGTTCAAGCGCAAGAAGGAAGCGGGCCGGAATCCCTACCCGGCGCGGGCTCCGTGGTATCCCGCCACGGGCGGCATCAGCAGCGAAATGCTCGCGGCCGGCCTGCTGGGTTATCCGTATCGCCTGAAAGCGTGGATCAACCACATGAGCAACCCGGTGTATGCCATGTGCGGGTTCGAGAACACGCTGGTCGAATCGCTCAAGGACCCCAGGAAGTTGCCGCTGTTCGTTTCGGTCGATCCCTTCATCAACGAGACCTCTGCGCTGGCCGACTATATCGTGCCCGATACGGTCACCTACGAGAGTTGGGGCATTGGCGCACCGTGGGCGGACGTCATCGCCAAGAGTTCGACGGTGCGGTGGCCGACCGTGATACCGGCCACGGCCAAGACGGCCGACGGCCAGCACATCTGCTTCGAGGTGCTGCTGTTTGCCATTGCCCGCAAGATCGGGCTGCCTGGTTTCGGCAAGAACGCCATGTCCACGCGAGAAGGCGAACCGCTGGATCTCGAACGACACGAGGACTTTTACGTACGCGCCATCGCCAATATCGCCTACCAGGCCGGCAAGCCGGTACCCGAGGCGTCTGACGATGACATCCTCATCACCGGCCTGAAGCGCTGGATGCCGCTGGTGGAGGAGCGCCTCAAGCCGGAAGAAGTCCGGCGCGTGGCCATGGTCATGAGTCGGGGAGGGCGTTTCGATCGCGTGGAAGACGCCTGGGACGGCAATCGCCTCAAGATGAAGCCCAAGACCCCGATCAATTTATGGAACGAGAGCGTGTCGGCCATGCGGCACTCGATGACTGGTGAGCGTCTGGTCGGTTGCCCCACCTGGTACCCCACGCGTCTCGCGGACGGCACACCCATGCGGAAACGCTTCCCGGAAACGGATTGGCCGCTGACCATGAGTTCGTACAAGTCGAATCTCATGAGTTCCATGTCGATTGCCGCCTCGCGTCTGCGGCAGGTGCACCCCCACAATCCGATCTCACTCAACAAGGAAGATGCCCTGGCCCTGGGCATTGCCAATGGCGACCGGATCCGGGTCAGCACGCCGGGCGGTTCGGTGGAAGGCGTGGCCATCGTGCGCGCAGGCATCCGCAAGGGAGCCATTGCCATTGAACACGGCTACGGCCACAAGCAGCTTGGCGCGGCGCCGCAGTGGGTCGATGGCAAGCCCATGCCGCACAACCCCAAGCATGGCAATGGCGTCAACCTGAACAACCTCGGCTTCGCAGATCCGACCCGTCCCGAGAAGGACAACATCTGGGTCGACTGGGTCTCCGGTGCAGCGGTTCGTCAGGCCTTGCCCGCCCGAGTGGAAAAAGTGGTGTAGCGCATGGCGGCCTGAAGGTATATTGGACCTCGTGTTCGTCATTCACCAGGACCCGTATGAACGTTCCCCGTCTCTGCCATCGGTTTGCCGCGGCCTTGATGCTCCTTGCGACAAGCCTGTTCATGTCACAGACGGCCAGCGCCGAGGCGGTCCGTTTCAGCGCGGGAGAGGGGGCTCCCGTGCAGATCGAAGCGCCGGACATCATGCCGTCGTGGTTCGGCGCTGACGGCCCGAATGCGGATGCCTGGGCGGCCTTGCTGGCGCTGGGCGATGCGGCCTCACATGGGCTGGTCCCCCGGGACTACGACGCCGAAGGGCTGATGCAGGCATTCGAGACGGCCAGTCAGCAGCACCCGGCAGCACGTGAACGACTGGAGACGGCGCTGACTGACGCCGTCGTGCGCTTTGTCGCCGATCTCAACGCGGGACGGCTCGACCCCGAGGTGCTTCGCCATCGTTTCAAGGCACCGGCCACCCCGGCGTTCGATGCTCGCAGCCATGTCCTGGAGATGCGCCTGGCCGGTCGCCTGGCCGACGCGCTGCGCGGCCCACGCGACCCCATCCCCATGTACGATGCGCTGCGTTCGGTCATGAACCAGTATCGCTCCCTGGGCGATCATCCGGCGTGGGCGGCTCGCCTTCCCGACCTGCCGCGATCGCTGAGGCCGGGCGACCATTGGGATGGTCTGCCTTTGCTGGCTGCCCGCCTTCATGCGCTGGGCGATCTGGACGAGGCCGGGTTGGCCTCCGTCACGACGCAATATGAACCACCACTCGTTGAAGCCGTGCAGCGCTTCCAGGAGCGACATGGCCTGGATGTGGATGGGGTGATCGGGAAAGGAACGCTGGCGGAAGTGAACACTTCTCCGGCGCAACGTGCCCGGCAGATGGCCCTGACGCTGGAGCGTTTGCGCTGGACCCCTCTGCTGCGCGCACCGCGCATGATCGTCGTGAATATCCCCGAGTTCATTCTGCGGGCCTACGAAGTGCGCGACAGAACGGTGGAACTCGACCTCGAGATGCGGGTGGTGGTGGGGCGGGCGCTCAACACACGGACCCCGATTTTTCTCGAGGACATGCGCTACATCGAGTTCTCTCCGTACTGGAACGTGCCGTCTTCCATCGCGCGAAGCGAGACTCTGCCCCGGCTGCGCCGCGACCCGGGCTATTTCTCCCGGGAAGGCTTCGAGTTCGTCACCCGTGAAGGGAACGTGGTCACTGCCTTGAGTGAAGAGGCCATCGATGCCGTTCAGCGGGGGCAGTGGCGGATCCGGCAGCGGCCGGGGCCGCGCAACGCCCTGGGTGACATCAAGTTCATCTTCCCCAATGACCAGAACATCTATCTGCATCACACGCCTTCCACCCAGCTGTTTTCCCGGGCGCGTCGCGACTTCAGCCACGGCTGCATCCGGGTGGAACTGCCGGTGGAACTGGCTGCCTTCGTGCTCAAGAACCAGCCCGAATGGACGACTGAACGCATCGAACAGGCCATGACGGCGGAGCGCTCGCGCACCGTGGCCTTGCGTGAGCCGATTCCTGTCTTGCTGACCTACAGTACGGTGGTCATCAAAAATGGTGGTAAGGTTTACTTTTTTCCCGATATCTATCAACAGGATGCGAGGCTTGAGCAGGCCCTGCTCAAGGCGCGTCCCGTCAGGCCATGACCATCCAGACAGATCTTTCCCGCCGGCGGCTTCTCAAGGCGTTCGCCGGGGCCACCGGTTTTCTTGCTTTCCCCATGATTGCGCGCGCCACCACCTTCGGCCACAGCCTGTCGCTGGCGCGTGATCTCGCCCTCGATCACACCCACACCCGAGAAAGAATCCAGTTGACCTATGCGCTGGGCGACCGCTACTTGCCGGATGCACTTGCCGGCCTCGACCACTTCCTGCGTGACCATTATTCGGGTGCGGTTGGTGAGATGGACCCGGGTCTTTACGACATCATGCATGGCATTCGGACGGCCTTGAAGGTGCGCACGCCCTTCCACATCATTTCCGGCTACCGTTCGCCGCAAACCAACGAGCGGCTTCGCGCACGAGGCGGGGGCGGTGTGGCGCGTCGCAGTCTGCACATGGACGGCAAGGCGGTCGACATCCGGCTTCCGGGGGTCCCCCTGGCCGAGTTGCGCGATGCAGCACTGGGACTGAAGGCCGGTGGCGTGGGCTATTACCCGGGCAGCAAGTTTGTTCACGTCGACACGGGTCGCGTGCGTACCTGGAACGGGTGAGCCCAAGGGCAGGGCGGCGCCAGCCCGGCTCGCAGCTCGAACTCAGACATTCCCATCTGGAACGTTCAGGCAGAAAAATTATCACTATCAACAAGATGTGGAATGGGCTAGAGTGACTTCCTCCCAGAAAATGGGATCATGTTCGCGGCCGGTCGCGAGACAGGCCGGTAATCGGATTTTGACAGGAAGTGCTGTGACGGATTCGCGGGTGGCGACATCGGATTCTGAGCGCCGGATTGGCAACGTCGTGTTCGCCCTCGATGGCGAAGGCCGTGCCGTATCGGCCCGGCTGGCAGGCCGGGTGCTCATCCTAACGCAGGATAAGGCGATGGTCCGCCGCCAGCTGGCGGGGGAAGCCCTGCCGTCCTTTCCCGCGCCCGACCAACTCTACAGCCACGTTTCGACCGACGCCATCATCAAGGCCAACCCGGACTGCTACTACTACGACGAGCGGCTGGGCGAGCGCGTGCTCCGTACCCTGGGAGGCGGCGGCTATATCGAGCCGGGGGAACTCCGCGCGGGCCAATTCGCGATGATCGTGGCCGGCGACGGCTGGGGCGAGGGAAGCTCCCGCGAGGTGGCTGCACTTGCCCTGCTCATGGCCGGCATCGGCGCGGTCTGCGCACCGACCATCGCGCCCATTCATCGGCAGAATCTCATCAACAACGGCATGCTGCCCATCACTGATCAGGCACTGGCCGCCTGCCTGGGGCAGGGCGAGACGGTCAGCCTGGACCGCATCGTCCAGGGTTGGGACACGCTGTCGGAACGCGTGCTGCGCCGCGGCGGCCTGCTGGCCTACATGCGGGCACGCGATACAGGCCTGGAACCGGATCCGACCGTCGGCACCGCGCATCGCTCCATGACGCTTGCCGAGAAGATCATGGCCAGCCACATGACGACCCGTCATGGTTTCGTGCAACCGGGCGATGACGGGTTTGTCGTCGTCGATGCGGCGTTTTCTCATGACTACACCACGGCACCGGCGGCGGCCGCCGCGGAAATCGCCCTGGGGCGGCCCATTCAGGTGCGCACGCCCGAACGCATTCACGCTTTTCCCGACCATCTGACCCTGGCCGATCAATTGCCGGGCCTGACGGCCGAAGCGCGGGCGGGCATTGCCGACATGCGCAGCGCGCAGCAGGCGTTCGCACAGCGGACCGGCATTCATTGGCACGGCACCCCCGACGGGGGGTCGGAAGGCATCTGCCACACCCTCCTGCGCGAACAGATTGCCCTGCCGGGGCAGGTGATTCTCGGCACCGATTCCCATACCTGTTCGGCTGGCGCGCTCAATTGCCTGGCCTACGGTATCGGCAATAGTGAAATTGCCTCCGTCTGGGAATGGAACTGCGTCAGCGCACGTGTTCCTGCCACAGTACGCATCAACCTCTCCGGCGTGCTGGCGCCCTCCTGCACGGCCAAGGACGTCATTCTGCATCTGGCCCGGGTCGCCAAGGAGCACGCCACCTTCACCGGAAAGGTCATGGAGTTCGGTGGCCCCGGTCTGGCCGGCCTGTCCTTTGAAGAACAGGCAGTGCTCACCAATATGGCCGTCGAATGCAATGCGCTGACCGCCCTCTGTGAACCCACGGCGCCGATGATCGAATTTCTGCAGGCCGCGCGCGGCATGAGCCGGGCGGCCGTCGAAGCCCGCTGCATTCGTGCCGATCCTGACGCCGTCTACGATGCGGTCATCGACCTGGATCTGAGCGCGATCCAGACCCTGGTCGCCTTGCCCGGGCACCCGGGCAATGGGGTGCCGCTCGACCAGGTCCGGGGAACGGCGCTCGACATCGCCTATGGCGGGTCCTGTACGGCGGGCGACCTGAGCAGTATCCGCAACTACGCCAAGGTGCTCCGTGGCCGGCAGGTCTGCATTCCGACCTACATCCAGTACGGTTCGCAGGCCGTGATGCGCGCCGCGCAAAGCGAGGGCCTGCACGAGATTCTGGTCCGGGCCGGGGTCGAGGTCATCACCCAGCCGGGCTGTGGCGCATGCGTGAATGCCGGCCCCGGCGGGCCTCGAAAAGGCCAGACCGCCATTTCCGCGACCAACCGGAACATGCCCGGAAGAATGGGCGACGGAGACGTTTTTTTGAGTAACCCCAGCGTTCTGGCGGCCTCGGCCGTGCTCGGCCGCATCGCCGGCCCGGAGGACCTTGCCCCGTTGGGCTGAAAATTTTCCAATCCACGGTCCGCGCTAGAATGCGTGGCCATTTCGACCAGTTTCACAACTACAAACGGAGACACTCCATGTTCAAACTTCCCAAAATCTTGAAAACCACAGCGGCCGTGTGCACGGCCCTGTTGCTGGCTGGCGGCCAGGTGGCGCATGCTCAGTCGCAGCGCCCGATCACGCTGGTGGTGCCGTTCTCTCCCGGCGGTTCGGCAGACGTCTCCGGGCGTACGGCTGCGATGGGAATGGAAAAAGTGCTGGGACAGACCATCGTCGTCGAGAACAAGCCGGGTGCCTCCGGCATGATCGGCGCCGCTGCGGTGGCGCAGGCCGCACCCGACGGTAACACGCTCTACCTGACCACCGACAGTACGGAGTCGAACCCGACCGTTGACCCGGCAAAGGTGAAGGAGATCTTCTCGAAGCTGGAGCCGCTGGCGAGCATTGCCGACGCCCCGCTGGTACTGGCGACCGCCACGAGCTTCCCCGCCAACAGCGTGCCGGAGCTGATCGAACACGCGAAATCCAGCGGCAAGCCGCTGACCTACGCGATTCCGGGCGTGGGTACCACGCACCAGCTGGCCGGCGCCGTGCTGGCCGAAGCCACCGGCATTCAGCTGACCGCCGTTCCCTATCGCGGCACATCAGCCACGATCGCCGATGTGGTGTCCGGCGTGGTTGACCTGGCCTTCGGCAATCTGCCCAGCATCCAGCCCATGGTGGAAGCCGGCAAGCTCAAGATCCTGGCGGTGACGTCGCTCGAGCGGTACAAGCTGGCGCCGAACCTTCCCACCATCTCGGAAACCGTCCCCGGCTTCGACCTCGGCGTGAACCTTGGGCTGATGGTGCCGGCAGGCACGCCGCCCGAGCGCAAGGCCCAGCTGGCCGACGCCGTGCGTCAGGCACTGGAAATGGAAGAAGTCCGTCAACTGCTCAACGCCCAGGGCCTGGAGCCCGCCGTTCGCAGCCTGGACGAGTACGGCGCCTACCTCAAGCGTCTGGGTGAAGAACGCCGTCCCGTATACGAGCGCCTCGGCATCAAGCCCAACTGATCGCATCGCGGCGCTGTGCCCACCAGGGGGCAGCGCCTTCCAGCGCCTTCACTGGGCGTAGCGCCCCACCAGCAGCTCATTGCCGGGCACCGTGCGGATGCGCCGGCTGAGTTCCTGGGCGATGGACCGCAAGGTTGAAACCAGCATGGCATGGCGCTGCTCCATGCGCATGGTCAGCGACGTGACACTCAGCGCGCACAAGCCTTTGCCATACTGGTCGGGGACGGGCACCGATAGCGTCGTCACGGGCAGATCGGGGGCGTCCTTGGTGGCGTAGCCGGCCTCGCGGGCCTGCCGGATGAGCCGCATGAATTCGTCGGTGCCGGGCTCGCCTCGCTCCTGCAGCCGATCCGCATTATGGACCAGGATGCGGTGCGCTTCTTCTTCCGGCATCAGACTCATCAAGGCAATGCTTCCCGCCCCACATCCGAGCGGGCGTCGCTGACCCGTGCCCAACACTAACACCTTGATCGGGAAATGGCCTTCCCGCCGATCCAGACAGACGGAATCGAACCCGCTGTGGCCGATCAGGAAGGCGCAGTCTCCGGTGAGTCGGGACAGCTCCGTCAGGGCTTCCGAACACCACTGACGCGCCGGCACAGATGGCCGCGCTGCCAGGCCCAGCTCGTAGAGCAGTGGACCCAAGTGATAGTTGCGCGTGGCCGGGTCCTGCACGAGCAGCGATTCATCCACCAGCCGCCTCAGGATGCGGTGTGCGGTGGGCTTCTCCAGCCCGGCTTGCTGGGCAATGTCCGCCAGTCCGAACCCGGTGCTTTCAGCAGACGCCACCACGCGAAGAATGTCTGCCGCCCTTCCAATGCTTTGTGTCCCCGTGGGCTCTGATCTTTTCATTTCAATAATCCACAATGTGGATTGTTAAACGGACAATGTCCAACATGAGGAATGATAATGGCGGCATATTCGTTGAAGCAAGGATCTCCCGTGAAGACATACGAAACCATTCTGGTCGACGAACCCAGCCCGGGCGTGCTGCTGGTGACGATCAATCGCCCCGAGGTGTCCAACGCCTTCAATACCCAGGCGGGTCGCGACCTCTTTGACGTGTTCCATCCCCTCGAAATCGACCACCGGCGATATCGCTGTGTGGTGTTGACCGGTGCGGGCCAGAAGGCCTTCTGTGCGGGCGGTGACCTCAAGGAACGCAACACGCTGACTGAAGAAGAATGGGTGCTGCAGCATGAGTTGATGGAGCGCACCTTCCGTCACATTCTGAATTGCCCCATCCCGGTACTGGCGGCGGTCAATGGCGCCGCTTACGGGGGCGGGCTGGAACTCATGTTGCTGTGCGATTTCGCCTACGCGTCGAGCACGGCCCGGTTCGCACTGACCGAAGTCACCCTGGGCATCATGCCCGGCGCCGGCGGTACCCAGACCCTGGCGCGCGCGGTGGGGGAACGTCGGGCCAAGGAGATCATCCTCACGGCCACGCCGTTTTCCGCGGCGGAAGCGCTGGAATGGGGGGTGGTGAACCGGGTGTATGAACCGGACGAACTCTTGCCCAAAACGCTGGCGGCGGCCGAGCGGATCGCCTCCAATGCGCCCATCTCCGTGCGCCAGGCCAAACATTCCATCCATTACGGCATGCAGATGGACCTGCGCTCCGGCATGATGTTCGAAATCGAAGCCTACCAGCGCATGGTGCATTCCGAAGACCGGAAGGAAGGGGTGCGGGCCTTTGTCGAAAAACGTAAACCGGTCTTCCAGGGGAAATAAGGGCCATGAGTCAGAACCGCGCACAGCCGCTGGCCGGCTACACCGTATTTGAAATCGGGCAGAACGTTGCGGCTCCTTTTGCCGCCCAGATTCTGGGTGATCTGGGAGCGCATGTGATCAAGGTCGAAAAACCGACCGGGGACGACGCCCGTCACTGGGGCCCTCCGGACTGGGAAGGGGCTTCCGCCATGTTCCAGACCTTGAACCGGAACAAGGTGTCGCAAGTCTGCAATTTCCGCGACCCCGAACAGGTCGCCGCGCTCAGGGCGCAGATGGTGCGCGAGGCCGACGTGGTCATCCAGAACTTCCGCCCCGGTGTACTGGAAGGGCTGGGCCTGGATGCCGAGAGCCTGCAGGCGCTCAAGCCCGAGCTCATTTACTGCGACATGGGCGCCTTCGGGCGCGGTGGTCCGCTGTCCGATCTGCCCGGGTACGATCCGCTCATGCAGGCCTATGGCGGGCTCATGAGCGTGACGGGGGAACCCGGGCAGGCGCCCGTGCGCACGGGCTATTCCGTAGTGGACTGCGGCACCGGCATGTGGGCCGTGATCGGTGTGTTGTCGGCCTTGCTGCAGCGCGCCAAGGAGCCGCGTGGAGCGCGCGTGGAAGTGTCTCTGTTCGAGACGGCCTTGAGCTGGATGCAAGTGGCCAGCGCCATGCATCTGTCCAGTGGCGAGGTTCCGGGCCGCTTCGGGTCGGGGGCTGCCACCATCGTCCCCTACCGCGCCTACGAAACGTCTGATGGCTATCTCGTGATTGCCGCGGGCAACGACGGGCTGTTTGCCCGCCTGTCCAAAGCCCTGGGCCACCCCGAATGGGCGCAGGACCCCCGCTTCATCGGCAACCCGCAGCGGGTCCAGAACCGCGAAGCGATCGATGCCCTGATTCAGGCGGAAATCGCGCGCCACGACCGGGCAACGTGGATCGAACGCCTGCGCGAAGCCAGCATCCCCTGCGCCCCCGTACAGGACACCGACGAAGCCTTCCACTGCGAGCAGGCCCAGGCCCTGGGCGTGCTGCAGGATGTTCCGGGCAGCGAGATGCGTTTCATGGGGCTGCCTCTGCGGCTGGATGGCGAGCGTCCCGCCATTCGCTGTGCACCGCCTGCGCTGGGCGAATCTCAATCCGGCGAATGAACCTGATGGGGTCGCCGTCGCGCGGCCCTTCCCGAATCCAACAAGCATCCGTGAATCATCATGACCAAAGCCACTACTGAAGACCAGCCCGTTTCCATCGAACTGGGTCAGGATTACCCCGAGATCCGTGAAAGCGTCCGTCGCATCTGCGCAGACTTCCCCGGCCAATACTGGCGCGACCTCGACGAGAAGCAGGGCTACCCCTCGGAATTCGTCGCCGCACTGACCGAAGCCGGTTTCCTGGGCGCTCTGATTCCCGAAGAATACGGCGGCAGTGGCCTGCCATTGCGCGCCGCTTCGGTCATCCTGGAAGAAATCCACGCCTCGGGCTGCAACGCGGGCGCCTGCCATGCGCAGATGTACATCATGGGCACACTGCTGCGTCACGGCTCAGAAGAGCAGAAGCAGCGTTATCTGCCCGACATTGCCAGCGGCAAATTGCGTCTGCAGGCCTTCGGCATCACCGAGCCCACGACCGGTTCCGACACCACGCAGATCAAGACCCGTGCCGAGCGCAAGGGCGACACCTATGTCATCAACGGGCAAAAGGTGTGGACCTCGCGAGCCCTGTATTCCGACCTGATGCTGTTGCTGGCCCGCACCACGCCGGCCGATCAGGTGAAGAAGAAGACCGAAGGTGTGTCCGTCTTCCTGGTGGACCTGCGCGAAGCCAAGGGCAACGGGGTGGAAATTCGCCCGATCCGCGCCATGATCAATCACAACACGACGGAAGTCTTCATCGACAATCTGGTCGTGCCTGCCGCCAACCTCATCGGGGAAGAAGGCAAGGGTTTCCGCTACATTCTGGACGGCATGAATGCAGAACGCATTCTCTGCGCGTCGGAAGCGATCGGTGACGCGCGCTGGTTCATCAAGACCGCGGCGGCGTATGGCAATGAGCGGATCGTCTTCGGTCGCCCCATTGGTCAGAACCAGGGTGTGCAGTTCCCCATTGCCCGTGCCTATGCAGAAACCGAAGCGGCAGAAATGATGGTGCGCAAGGCCACTGCGCGCTTCGCAGCCGGTCTGGATTGCGGCACCGATGCCAACATTGCCAAGCTTCTGGCTTCGGAAGCCGCCTGGCACGCCGCCGAAGCCTGCATGCAGACTCACGGCGGCTTCGGTTACGCTGCAGAATACGATGTGGAGCGCAAGTGGCGTGAGTGCCGCGTGATGCAGATCGCGCCGGTCTCCTCCAACCTGATTCTTTCCTATATCGGACAGCACGTCCTGGGCATGCCGCGTTCATTCTGAGGAGGATGGCAAATGAGTGGCGACCGCCAGACCCCCGCACAGGAGCAAGCGGCCGGCACGACGGGCGCGACGGCCGCCGCCGTGACGCCGCCCGGCAAGCCGGCCATCCGACTTTCGGGCCGCCTTGCGCGGTTCCTGCAGACCGACCTGTCATCGCAGTTGGATCCGGCCGTCCAGGCCACCGTGCTGGTGGCCTTTCTCGATACGGTGGGCTGCATTCTGTCCGGCCGGCAGGAACCCGTCACGCAGAAGACCGCGGCCTGGATCCGCAGCCGTTATCTCACGAGAGATGAGGCGTCGTGGCTGCTGTCTGGGACGCGTTTCAGCGCCGCCGGCGCCGCCATGATCAACGCCGTATCGGGTCACGCGCTCGACCTCGATGACGTCGCTCTCACGGGGCACCCGAGCGTGGTGCTGGTACCCGTGTTGCTGGCGGAATCCGACCGCAGCGGTCTGCGAGGCGGCGCCCTGGTCGAAGCCTATGTGAAGGGGTACGAAGTCTGGGCCGACCTGCTGAAGCGCTTTCCAGCCCCCCTGCACGACAAGGGCTGGCACCCCACGGCGGTGCTCGGTACGCTGGCCGCGACCGGTGCCCTGTGCGCCGCACGTCGCCTGCCCGAGGAACAGACACGCAACGCGCTCGGCATCGCCGCCAGCCTGGCATCCGGGCTGGTTGCCAATTTCGGTTCGATGACCAAACCCTTCCATGCCGGCATGGCAGCAGAGCAGGGGTTTGCGGCCGTGGAGCTGGCGGAACTGGGCATGACTGCGTCACAAGACGCGCTGGACGGCCCCACGGGCCTGCTGACCGCGCTTTCGCCCCACGGCACGCCGGACTACGACAGCCCCTGTGCCGGTCCTGACTCACTGACCATCCGCACGGTGCGCCCGAGCGTGAAGAAATACCCGGTGTGCTATGCCGGGCACCGTGTCATCGACGGCGTGCTGGCGCTGCGCGCGGCGCACTCGCCCGCGGTGGAAGACATCGAACGCATCGACGTACAGATCAGTGCGACCAACGCCCAGGTGCTCAAGTACCCGGCTCCGACCACCGCGCTGGAAGCCAAGTTCAGCATGCAGTTCGCCTGCGCCGCAGCGCTGGCATTCGGTCAGGTGGGCATGCATCAGCTGGTGGATGAAAGCCTGCAGGATTCCGCCGTTCAGCACCTCATGCCGCGCGTACATGTGGAACCCATCGAGGCCGGCTGCCCCCTGGAACCCGGTTTCGCGCTGCATGACCGTGTACGCATCACGCTGAAGGGCGGGCAGGTGCTGGACAGCGGGCCCATCCGCTTCGCCCTGGGTCATGCGCAGCATCCCCTGAGCCCGGAACAGATCCGCGCCAAGGTGCTGGACTGTGCCGGTCCGCAGGACGAAGCGCTGGCTCTACATTGGATAAATGACCTGACAGAGCGACTGCGTATTGCGTGACGCGTCGATGGCCGAGGGCGAGGCGCCGGTCACGACGTCGAGGCTCAGGCGTCCTCAGCGAGATAGTCGAGCAGGAGGCGTTCCACGTCTTGTGCGAACGCCTCCATGACCTCCTTGCAGACAAAGCCGTGGTGCGGGGTCAACAAGACATTGGGCAAGCCAAGCAGTGGGTGATCGGCGGGCAGGGGCTCCTCGTCGAAGACGTCCAGCGCGCTGAACCCGGGCCGTCCCGAGCCGAGCGCCTGGATCAGCGCGTGGGTGTCGATCAGTTCGGCACGCGAAGTGTTCACCAACAGACTGTGGGGCGACATGAGCGCGAGGCGCTCAGCATTCATCAGGTGGCGCGTGGCAGGAGAGGGCACCAGATGCAGGCTCACCACATCCGACGTACCGAGCAGTGTCTCGAGTGGGACGTGGACAGCACCGTGTTCGGCGGCACGTTCCGACGTCATGTGCGGGCTCCATGTCACGACTTCCATCCCGAAGGCGCGGCCCACTGCCGCGACGCGCTGGCCGATATCGCCCAGGCCGATCAATCCCAGTCGCTTGCCCGCGAGCGTGGGGGACAGCCATGTTCTGGTTCCCCGCCAGTCCACGTGCCCCTTTCGCAGTGCGATATCCAGCAGCCGGTGCTTGGCCGCCAGAATCAGCGCCCAGGTAAGCTCGCTGGTGCTCGCCTTCGAAGGCCCCCCTCGCGTGTTCACGACTTGAATGCCCCTGGCCTGCGCGGCCTCGATGTCCAGCGAGCGATTGCGTGCGCCGGTGAACACGATGCGTTTCAACGCAGGCATGGAATCGAGCAGGGCGGCGTCCACCGGTGTTCGCTCGCGCATGAGCACCAGCACCTCGGTGTTTTCAAGTGCCTCGAGAAGCGCCGGGCCACGGAGAGTCAGCGCATGAATTTCCACCCTCGCCCTGGAATGAATGGGGTCCCAGTGGATCAGGTCTCGCAAGCCGTTTTCCCAGTCGTCCAGAACGACAATTTTCGGTCGATTCACGCGTTGGCTCCCTTTTTCCTGGTGATCATGCTGGTCTTCATTGATGTGTTGTTGGCAAGACTGAAGTTTGCGGGTTCTCAAAGCAGGAACGTTCCATCTCCTTTAAGATAATTCAAGAGATCCCACAGACATCGCGTTTGAGGAACAATCTATTGGTAACGAAACGTAGCTAAACTTAAAATTTATTCTCATCGGTGGGCGGGCATCGCCCGACACCATTCACGCAATCGGAGGTCAGAATGTCTCTTCCCAGCACTATGAAAGCCGTCGTCTATGGCGGTCCCGGCAAACGCACCTTGGAGGAAGTCCCTGTACCCGCCGTCCAGGCGCCTACCGATGCCATCATCCGCATCACACGCACCACCATCTGCGGGACCGACCTGCATATTCTGAAGGGCGACGTTCCGGCGGTGACGCCCGGTCGCATCCTGGGGCATGAAGGGGTCGGCGTGGTCGAAGAAGTCGGAGAAGGGGTCAGCAATTTCAAGAAGGGCGATCGCGTTCTGATTTCCTGCGTGACCTCTTGCGGCAAGTGCGAATACTGCAAGAAGCAGATGTACTCGCATTGCGAAGATGGCGGCTGGATTCTCGGCCACCTGATCAACGGCACGCAGGCCGAGTATGTGCGCATCCCCCACGCCGACAACAGCCTGTACAAAATTCCCGAAGGCTCTGATGAAGAAGCGCTTGTCATGCTGAGCGACATCCTGCCGACGGGTCACGAAATCGGCGTGCAATACGGTGCCGTCAAACCGGGTGATACCGTGGCGATCGTGGGCGCTGGCCCCGTCGGCATGGGCGTGCTTCTCACGGCCCAGTTTTACTCTCCGGCCCGCATCGTCGTGATCGACGTTGACGACGCCCGTCTCGAGATGGCGCGCAAGTTTGGCGCCACGCACGTGATCAACAGTACGCGCCAGGATCCCGTCAAGGAACTGATGGCGATGACCAAGGACGGCGTCGACGTCGCCATCGAGTGTGTGGGGATACCCGCCACGTTCGACGTGTGCCAGAAAGTGCTGCGCCCGGGCGGCCACCTGGCCAACGTCGGTGTTCACGGTTCCAGCGTCGACCTGGAGCTGCAGAACCTCTGGATCCGCAACGTCACCATCACGACCGGCCTCGTGAATACGAACACCACGCCCATGCTGCTCAAGACCGTGGAATCCGGCAAGCTTCAACCCGAGCAGCTGATCACTCACCGCTTCGCGTTCGCCGACTTCATGAAGGCCTACGATGTCTTTGGTGACGCCGCCAAGGAACAGGCGATGAAGGTGATCATCGTCAACGACTGATCTTTCCCTCAGTCCCGCTGAATGCCCGCTCTTTCAGGCGGGCATTCGCGTTTGGGGCCGGGTCAGCCCCCCGGCAATACCAGCACGACGCTCAGGCCCCCCAATGCCGACGCCTCGGCGTGCACCGAACCGCCATACGCCGTGGCGAGATCGCGCACGATCGCCAGGCCCAGGCCGGAGCCCGGCACCCGTTCATCCATGCGCACCCCACGCTGGAAAATGGCCTCGCGCCGATCCTCGGGCAAGCCGGGGCCATCATCCTCGACGCAGAGCACGATCGTGTCCGGCGCCCCCGCCGAAACGGACAGGCGCACTTCGTGACCGGCCCATTTGCAGGCATTTTCCATCAGGTTGCCAAGCATTTCCTGAAGATCTTCCCGGCCGCCCCGGAACCCGCACGCTGCGTCTACCTGGCTCAGGTCGAAGTGCAACCCCTTGTCGGCATACAAACGACTCAGGGCCTTCGCCAACCCTTGGAGGACGGGAAGGACCTCGGAACGTGTCCCCGGGGTCTGGACGGCGGCGGCCGCGCGGGCGCGCGCCAGGTGGTGTTCCACCTGCCTGGCGGCCAGCCCCACTTGTTCAGAGACCAGTTGGCTGAACGGTGTGGCCTCGCGCGCTGCGGCATTGGCCAGGATCGACAGCGGCGTTTTGAGGGCATGTGCCAGATTGCCGGCCTGAGTACGTGCGCGCTGCACGATTTCACTATTGCTCACCAGCACGGCGTTGAATTCATCGACCAGAGGTTGCAGCTCCGTCGGGAAGCGACCTTCGATGTGGCCGGACTTGCCGGCCCGTACATCGCCGACGCGTGCGCGCAGAACGGACAGCGGACGCAGACCGACATAGAGCTGAACGACGGCAGCCGCGGTCAGGCCGAGCGCGAGGACGCCCAGGAAGATGGCCAGCATCATGCTGAATTGGGACATGGGCGCTGTGAGCGCAGCCTCGTCGACGGCAATGATCAGGCGGTGGATGGCCGACCCCTCGGGCGGCGTGACGGTGCGTACCAGCGCGAGCAAGTTGAGGCCGCGCGGGTCGGTGAGGGTTTGCAGCCCGTTGCCGTCGTTCAGCGGGAAGGTTGTCTCGGGCAGGTGCAGGGTCTGATCCCACAGCGAACGCGAACGGAAGACGCCGGCTTCCGGGGCAGCGCCGGGTTCCAGACGGTCGATCTGCCAGTAAAGGCCGGAGTAGGGCAGCTGCAGACGTGGGTCAGTGGGCTCGAACCGCAAGGTGGTCAGACCCTGTTCGTTCTGCGCAATGGCGGCGATGAGCTGATTCTGGTGGATGGCAAGTTCGGCGGCCAGCTGCCGGGTGATGTGCTGTCGGAAGAGGTCTGTCATGGCCCACCCTGCGAGCAGCACCGAAACCACGACCCATGCCAGGGTTCCAAGCAACAGGCGACCCCGCAGGGAATGACGCAGGCCGCGCAGGGTGGCCCGCATCAGTTTGCCTCGCACATGCGATACCCGAGACCCCGCACCGTTTCGATCGCACCCGGCGGCAGCTTCTTGCGCAGCCGACCGATGAAGACGTCGATGGTGTTGGAATCGCGGTCGAAATCCTGTGCGTAGATATGTTCAACCAGTTCGTTGCGTGACACCACTTCGCCCATGTGTTGCATCAGAATTGCCAGTACCCGGTACTCGTGAGCCGTGAGATTGACGGCCTGCCCATTCACCGCGACCCGCGCCCGGCGCGTATCCAGCACGATGTCGCCGCAGACCCACTGTGCACTGGCATGATTGCCGCTACGGCGAATGAGTGCGCGCAGCCGGGCGAGCAGTTCTTCCATGTGGAAAGGTTTGGTGAGGTAGTCGTCGGCCCCGGCGTCGATGCCGCTCACCTTCTCGTGCCAGTTGTCCCGTGCGGTGAGGATCAATACCGGCATGTCGCGATGTTGGTTGCGCCATTTGCGCAGGACCGTCAGCCCGTCCATGACCGGCAGGCCCAGGTCGAGCACCACGGCATCATAGGCCTCCACCGAGCCCTGATAATGGGCCTCCGCGCCGTCGGCTGCCAGATCCACCGCATATCCTGCATCGAGCAAGGCCTGATGCAGCTGACTGGCCAGCGTGGGATCGTCTTCAACCACCAGAATCCGCATCAGTCGTCATCCTCTTCTTTGCGGTCACGCGCCTTGACGGAAATGATTTTTCCGGTTGCTGCATCAACCTTCATCTTGATGATTCTGCCGGACGCCTGCAAGAGCTTCAGTTCGTAAAGATACATGCCGTCATCATGCTCGAACTCGATCTCAATGGGCTCGCCGGGATAGTCACGCGCGACGACGTCCAGGACCTGACGCAACGAGAGGACTTCCCCCGAAAGCAGCGCACGGCGCGCCTCTTCGTGATCACTGCGATGGTGGGATCCGCGGTCATCGTCGCCCGCCATGCCACTCACGGGCAAGGCAAGCAGTGGTGCAGCCATTGCAAACGCCGCCATGACGGTCATGAGCCGGCGCCCACCTGCGTGGCGGCCGGGACTGTGGGAACTGCGTGTTTTCATGAAGTTGCATCCTTTGTTGAGTGAGCGGCGAACCGCCACGACCTGAGGCTCTTGTAACAGCCCGTTCATGAACGGCAGATGAACGGACGCTTCACGGATCGTTCATCTACCGAATCGCACAATGGCCCCATGTCAACACGGCACGACCTCTTCACCGTCCGGTACGGCCATTTTCAACGCTCAAGGAGAGCCACATGTCCAAGCAAATCAAGAAATCCGTCATTGTTCTCGCCATCGGTGCTGCCACGGCCATGACCGGCCTGGCATTCGCGCAACCCCCTGTCCCGTTGTCGGCTCCCGTGGCCACCATGGCGCAGGCCGGCGGGCCCGCCGCCAACGGCGCGGGTGAGCGCGCCCAATGGCTGAACCTGGGGCAAATCCATGACCGTCTCATCGCGGCCGGTTACACCGATGTACGAGAAATCGAGCGTGAAAGGGATGGCTACGAAGCCAAGGCCCGAAACCCGCAAGGCGCCTGGGTGAAACTCTACATCGAGCGGGTGAACGGGAACATCGTGCGCGAAAAAGTCCGCGACGACGACTGATACCCGTTCATTTCATCGCCACGCAGGGGCTCCGGATCATGAAAACGAGACATTTTCTGAGTATCTTCATTGCCGCACTGACCGCGGTCTGGGCGTGGGATGCCCTCGTCATGCATCCCATGACCGGCGACTGGTCATGGCTGGTGCAACGACATGCTCTTTACCTGACCGGAATCTGGTCGATCGGGCTGATGTCGCTCGTCATGGTGCTGGCGACCCGGCCCGTGTGGCTGGAGGGGCCCCTGGGTGGCATGGACAAAATCTATCAGGCGCACAAATGGGCAGGGATTCTTGCCGTGCTTTTCGGAGCCGCCCACTGGCTGATCAAGCTCGGCAGTGGCCCACTGAGTGCGCTCATTGGCAAAGAAGGGCGGCCGGCCAAAGAGGTGGCGCTGTTTTTCGCACAGTCCTGGCGCTCACCCGCCAAGGACCTGGGCGAATGGGCCCTATACATTCTGCTTGGCCTGATTGTGATTGCCCTGTGGAAACGAATTCCATACCGGCCGTGGAGGGCGCTGCACAGGGCCATGCCGGTGCTCTACCTGCTGCTGGTCTTTCATACCGTGGCGCTGCTGCCGGCCAACTATTGGGCCGGCCTCACCGGTGCGCTGACGGCCGTGCTGCTTCTGACAGGTTCCGTGAGCGCCTGCCTGTCGCTGACGCAGCGCATAGGGCGCACACGGCAACATGAGGGCCGCATCGTAGCGCTCACGCAGCGGGGCGATGTCCTGGAAGTGGTGTGTGACCCGGGTGAGCATTGGCCCGATCACCGTCCGGGTCAGTTCGCCTTCGTGACCTTTGACCGTGCCGAAGGCGCACACCCCTTCACCATTGCCAGTGCGCCACGGCAGCGTTCGCGCCGCATCACTTTCGAAATCAAGGCACTGGGCGACTACACCCGCCAACTTGCGTATCGCCTGCAGGTCGGGCAAGCCGTGTGCGTGGAGGGCCCTTACGGCCGGCTGGATGCGCGTCACGGACGCGAAGATGCCGCTCAGGTCTGGGTGGCGGGGGGAATTGGCATCACGCCCTTCCTTGCCTGGCTGGAAAACGCGCAACGTGAACCGCTGAAGACACCGGTGCAAATGCACTACTGTGTTCGCGATGCCGGCACAGACCCCTTGATCGACCGCGTGCGAACCCTGTGCAGCACCGTGCCCAACGTCACACTGCACATTCATGACGGCAGGACTTCTCAGCGGCTGGATGCCGACACACTGCTCCGTCTCTGCGAACTCCGGGATGGGCGGCTGGATGTCTGGTTCTGCGGGCCGGCGGATTTCGCAAAGCGCTTGCAATCCGGCCTGCAGCGCGTGCTCGGCCACGGTGTACGCATGTACCGGGAAGCCTTCGACATGCGATGAGGTTCTTGCAGCGGGGCGGGGCGATCCTTAGAATCCTCCTACCCCAAAACCCTGCACAGGCAGATACCATGACGCGCAACGCATCGCCCCTTCTGGCTTTGAGCACATTGATCCTTGCTACCTGTCTTGCCCACGGAACTGCGCACGCCCGCGGGCCCGCCGACCTGATCAACGATCCCTCGGAAATCGGCATGACATTGCCCGGCACGATGGCCAAATCCATCAAGGAAGAGCGCATTCTCGATACCACCGATGGCGAAGGCAACCAGGTGATTGTGGCGCGAACCACCCGCGCCCCGGGCACGAGAACCCCGCTGCACCTGCACGAATACGGCGGCACAACCTGTGTTCTGGAGGGCGAAATGACGCTGTACCTGGAAGGGGCGACCCCCCAGAAAGCGGTGGCGGGCCAGTGCTACTACATGCCGGCCGGCAAGGCCATGGCGGGCATCAATACAGGCAATGTCAACGCCGTCATGCTCGACACCTTCAAGGTCCCCGCGGGTCGCCCCGTCTGGACCGTGGTGGAAAGCAGCGGCCGCGTTTTGCAGGACCAGTTCGACGTCCATAAGCATTGACGCCTGACACTGGCGTTCCCTCACGCCTCACTGTGTTGTGATTCCGGCGAATTACAACGGCAGGTCGAACAGCAGAATTTCGGCGTTTTCGCCCTGCGACACGGTGATCTGAGGCTCATTCATGAGCTTGACGGCGTCTCCCGCTTTCAGATTCGTTCCGTTCACCGTTACGCTGCCAAGGGCGACATGCAGATAGCCGCAACGGGTCTCGGGTAAGCGGTATTCCAGCGTGTCATCGCCGTCCACGATAGCCGCATATACCGCAGCATCCTGGTGAATCAGGACCGATCCGTCTCGGCCGTCGTGGGATGCGATCAGGCGCCACTTTCCTTTTTTGCTGTCCGGCTCAAAGAATCTTTCTTCGTAGCTGGGGGCAATGCGCTGCACATTGGGCTGGATCCAGATCTGCAGGAAATGCACCGGCTCAGCATGCGAGTGGTTGAATTCGCTGTGCCTGACGCCCGTACCCGCACTCATGCGTTGCACGTTGCCATAGCGGATCACCGAGCCGTTGCCCATGCTGTCCTTGTGCTCGAGCGCGCCGGCCAGCACATAGGAGATGATCTCCATATCGCTGTGACCGTGGGCGCCGAAACCACGACCGGGGGCAACTCGATCTTCGTTGATGACCAGCAGCGGGCCAAACCCCACGTGCTTGGGGTCGTAGTAGTTCGCAAATGAAAACGAATGGCGCGAGCTCAGCCAGCCGTGTTCGCCGACGCCGCGATCTTCGCTTTTTCGAATTTCAATCATGGTGTTCTCCTTCAGGTCGGGGTTGGGCCAGGTTGTTGCCGCAGAACGGGCCGGCTCCCTGACCTGATGAACGCTTTCGTTTACTCGACGCTGGCTTCCAGCGCAATGTCGAGCGTCACTTCGTCGCCCACGCCAGGTGCAAAATGGCCGGCATTGAATTCGCTGCGGGAAATCACGGCCGTGGCGTTGGCGCCGATAGCGTCCTTCTTGAGCATCGGGTGAGGCCCGTTGAAGAAGGAGGTGACGGTCAGTGTCACGGGCTTGGTGACGCCCTTGATGGTCAGGTCGCCTTCGATGCTCACGGGCTTGTCGCCGTCGAAGTTCACCTTGGTGGACTTGAAGGTGGCCGTCGGGAACTTGGCGGTATCCAGGAAGTCCTCACCCTGGATGTGACCATCGAACACGTCGAAGCCGGTATTGACCGACGTCGTGTCAACCGTGATGTCCACCTTGGCCTCTTTGGCGTCCCTGTCCAGCACCACGGTGCCCGTGGTCTTCTTGAAGCTGAGGATCTGCGTGGACAGGCCCATGTGGTCATAGGAGAAACGCGGGAAGGTGTGGCTGGAGTCCACCGCATAGGTCTGCGGTGCGGCCACGGCCTGGCCAGCGAAGAAGGCGGCAAATGCGCCGGCGATGAGGGTCTTTTTCATGATGGAATCCTGTAGTGGAATGGTTTGGAGCAGGGAGACTGTTTACGGTTTCGCCACGATGTTGAAGCGAATCTGGATGTCGTTGGCAACAATGCCGAAATCCTCCCACTGGCCCTCACCGATGCCGAAATCGGCGCGTTGAAAGGTGAAGTTGCCAGCGAAGACGGCGGCGTCCCCGTCTTCTTCTAAGGTGAAGGGAGCGGTCACTTCCTTGGTGACCCCCTTGATCGTGAGGGCACCCGTGACCTGGTAGCGATTTTCACCGAGCGATTCGACCTTGCGCGAGGTGAAAGTCGCCGCGGGGTGGGTGGCGAGTGCCAGCCATTCGTCCTTTTCCAGTTCTGAATTGGCTTCAGCGTAGCCGGCGTCGATGCTGCTCAGCACCACCTCGATGGAGACGTTGGCTGCTTCTGGCCGGGCGGGGTCGAAGCTCAGTTCGGACGCCTTCAGCTCGGCGAACCGTCCATCCATCTTGACGTTCATCTGGCTGTAACCAAACTGGATGCTGCTGGCGGCGTCGTCCAGTGAGGTGTATTGGGCGGCGCCGGCCTGGCCCATGAGGCCCAGGCCCAGCGCGGCGGCCAGAACCAGAGGGTGAAAGAAAGTCGTTCTCATGTCGATGTCCTTTGATGCGTCAGAGTTCGTTTGACCCAAGCCAATCAGGCCCGCCCGGCCATGGGCAGCATGCGAGTCAGGATGGTGTCTTTCCTGATGAAGTGGTGATGCAGTGCTGCACCAACATGTCCGATCAGGGCCGCCACCAGCGTGTAGTTCAGAAAGACGTGAGCCTGCTTCAACGCCGCGCCCAGCTCTGCGTCCTTCGGAACCAGATCAGGCAAGGTAAGAACCCCAAACCACACCACCGGGAAGCCTTGGGCAGAGCTCATCAGCCAGCCACTGAGCGGAATGGCGAGCATCAGCGCGTAGAGCACACAGTGTCCGGCATGCGCTGCAAGCCGGGCCGACGGGCCCATGCTCGAGGGAAGCTCGGGTGCCGGGTGGCTCATGCGCCATACCAGGCGCACCACAGCCAATGTCAGCAGGCTCATCCCCGCCCACTTGTGCCACGAATAGAGCTGCAGCTTGCTGGGCGATAGAGGCAGGTCCACCATGTAGAAGCCTGCCGCGAAGGTGCCGATCATGCCCAAGCCCACCAACCAGTGAAGGAATATGGCAGTGCGGGTGTAGCGCGGGCTGGGATTCATGGCTTTCCTCCGAGGAGCGGGATGGGGGGCACGCAATGCTGCGTCGATGTGAGTACTTTAGTTTTTTCTATATTCGGGATAAATAGGATGCAAGGAAGATGACAATTCCAAATATGGAACGGTTGGGGGGTTGGAATATCAGCCCCTCACGAGGTGGCCGTTGGGCAACAGGCCGGGCGTCAGGATTGTGGTTATACAGGAAGGGGACGGCCACTCGAGCGCAGACTCGCGCATTGCGACAGGAGGGTCGCGCTCACCCGGAGATGAGCATGCGTGTTACCGCCCAGTGTGGCACCCTACCGCGGGACCGAGGCTTGGCGGTGACCGCGGCGGATCGATGGGTTTTGGGTAACATATTCATAAGCGGGTTTGCAGCTCATTATCTCTACAAGGGAAATTGATGAGTCAGAAATTGATTTACAAGGTGGCTCGCGAAAAGACGTTGGGATGATTCTTCGTCCCCATAAATACAAGGATGGTTTTTTCGCGCTCATAAAACGAACTCAAGGAATGATCCTGACGGCCGGAGGGTCGGAACTGAACCAGAGTTAATTGACTTGGTTCGAAAGGGCTACCATGTCCGGATGAGCGGTCCCGGACACGCGCCGTTGACAGTCATGCCCGAGGTGGTTGACGAATAGTGAGCGTTGTTATTTGGTGTGGAAGCCGGAGCTACGTCACGCAAGCACGAGCGCGGAGCATCCGGCGGAAGTCCGCGCTCAAAGTATCTCCGGCGGGACGATTGATACCTGGCGCAAAATCACCACTGTGAATGCTGAAATGACCGTGGATCGATGTCAGTAGCTTCGGGTCTGATGGAAGGGCAATCAGATAGGAAAGCTGCCCGCTGCACCGAGCCCTAAAGAGGCCAGGTTCCGTCAGTGGGAACTCAGGGGAAAGTATTACGTGCCAAAGCAAAAACCCCTGAACCGGATGCGGAACAGGGGTTTTCAAAATCTTGGTGGCCTGGGGCGGAATCTAATTGATAGGCCCCGGCCCAGTGTTTGTGCGCTTTCATATTTGCCCACGACACACGGGGTGCCATTCGGGGTGCCAGTGTAGAAAAACAACAAAACCGGGCTTGTTTGGATTCGTGCGTGTTGCTGTCGCATTGAACGACACCTCATGCCAGTTCCAAGCCTGCCAGTAAGGCGTCTGCCTGCGCGGCGAACTCAGTCGGGCGACGTTTGCGAAAAGCTTCCAGGTTCGCAAGCTTCCAGCGTAGGGCGGGAAGTTCCTTTGCGTGACGACATTCGAGTAAGGACCAGTCGGGCTGTGCCCTTACCAGGCCGACAAGAAACTGCTTGTGCTTGTCAGTCAGCAGCCGAGGTAGATCGTGTCGCAACTGGGAGCGTGCAACAAGCAAGGTGTCCAGAGAACATTCGACTTCCGTCATGCCGACAAATGCTCGTTCGTATTCCGCAGATACATCCTTCTCGGTACCGAACAGAACTTCATGCGGGGGACGGTTGTGGCCTGCCAGGTAGATGACGAAGCA
>JAJUFT010000057.1 GCA_029263615.1 Alcaligenaceae bacterium
CCGCAACTTCGAAGTGCTGATCGAAGAAGAGGGCATCGCACTGCGCGGCACCTTTGTGGTCAACCCTGAAGGCTACATCAAGGTCATGGAAGTGCACGACAACGGCATCGGCCGTGTGGCTTCCGAGCTGCTGCGCAAGGTGAAGGCTGCTCAGTACATCGCTGCTCACCCCGGTGAAGTGTGCCCGGCCAAGTGGGAAGAAGGTGCTGAAACCCTGAAGCCCTCGCTGGACCTGGTCGGCAAGATCTAAGGGCAGTACCTCTTGAAGGGCTAGCCCGAGAGGGGCTCCGGAATCCATAGGCTGACGGGGCCCCCGAAGAACAAAAACGCGCCAGGCCAAAAGCCCGGCGCGGATCCGCCAAAAATGATTTGAGAGGTCGCTACGTTATGTTAGACGCAAATGTCAAAAACCAGCTGAAGTCCTACATGGAAATGCTCCGCGAGCCCATCGAGCTTGTCGCGAGCCTCGACGATGCGCCGAAGTCCGGCGAACTGCGGGCGCTGCTCACGGAAATCGCCGGCATGTCGGACAAGATCACGCTGGTTGAGCGCAGCGACCTGTCCGATCGCAAACCGGCTTTCCGCATCCAGCGCGCCGGTACGGAGATCGGCGTCACCTTCGCCGGCATTCCCCTGGGCCACGAGTTCACCTCGCTGGTGCTGGCCCTGCTGCAGGTGGGCGGTCACCCCATCAAGCTGGAGGAAGCCGTCATCGAGCAGATCCGCAATCTGCCCGGCGACTACGAATTCGAAACCTATTTCTCGCTCTCGTGCCAGAACTGCCCGGACGTAGTCCAGGCCCTGAACACGATGTCGGTGATCAACCCGCGCATCAGGCACACCGCCATCGACGGCGCCCTGTTCCAGCAGGAAGTGGAAGCGCGTCAGATCATGGCCGTGCCCACGGTCTTCCTGAACGGCGAGGTATTCGGCCAGGGTCGTTCCAGTGTCGAGGAGATCCTCGCCAAGCTGGATACCTCTGCCGCTTCCCGCAAGGCCGAGGAATTGAGCGCGAAGGAACCCTTCGACGTTCTCGTCGTGGGGGGTGGGCCGGCCGGTGCCGCTGCCGCCGTATATGCCGCGCGGAAGGGGATCCGCACCGGAGTGGTCGCCGAGCGCTTTGGTGGCCAGGTGCTGGATACCATGTCCATCGAGAACTTCATCTCGGTGAAGGAGACCGAGGGGCCGCGTTTTGCCGCCGCGCTCGAAGAGCACGTGAAGGCCTACGACGTCGACATCATGAATCTGCAGCGTGCCGTCAAGCTCAAGCCCGGCAAGCTGGTCGAAATCGCATTGGAAAACGGCGGGGTGCTCAAGAGCCGCTCCGTGATTCTTGCCACCGGGGCGCGCTGGCGTGAAGTCAATGTGCCGGGCGAGCGCGAGTATCGCAATGCCGGCGTGGCGTACTGCCCGCACTGTGACGGCCCCCTGTTCAAGGGCAAGCGGGTTGCGGTGATCGGCGGGGGCAACTCCGGTGTGGAAGCAGCCATCGACCTGGCCGGCATCGTCAGCCATGTCACGCTCATCGAATTCAGCGACGTGCTGCGGGCTGATGAAGTCCTGCAACGCAAGCTGCGCAGCCTGCCCAACGTCGAGATCATCATGTCGGCCCAGACGACCGAGATCCACGGCGATGGCAAGAAGGTGAACGGCCTGTCGTACAAGAATCGCGTCACCGGCGAGCTGCATCGCATCGACCTTGAAGGCGTGTTCGTGCAGATCGGCCTGGTGCCAAATACCGAGTGGCTCAAGGAGTCCGTTTCCCTGTCGCGCTTCGGCGAAATCGAGATCGATGCCAAGTGCCAGACTTCCGTACCCGGCGTGTTTGCCGCGGGCGACGCCACCACGGTGCCCTACAAGCAGATCATCATTGCGGCGGGTGAAGGTGCCAAGGCAGCCCTGAGCGCTTTCGATCATCTCATCCGCAGTTCAATGGACGAGCAGGAAGACAAGGCAAGCTCTGCCACGGCTTCCGCCTGATCCGATTTCCTTCCCGCGAATCCATGTCGCGTTTGAGCCCGGCCTCGTGCCGGGCTTTTTGTCGTCTCAGGCTTCCACATCTTCCGGCCAGTCTCCGCCCAGGAGGCGGCGGCACAGTTCCAGCCATGCATTGAGCGCGTGGGAGCGGCGCCGGTCGTTCCAGAGCAGGGCGATCTCCCACCAGATCTCTGGCTGGGAAACCGGCCGGCAATCGAGACCCTGAACGTTGATGCGCTGGACGAAGGGTTCGGGCAGGAGCGCGATGCCCATGCCGGCACGTGCCATGGCGACGGTCCAGTCCCATTGCCCGCTTTGGGCTTCCACCCTGGGTTCCAGCCCGGCCCTCGCCATTTGCCTGCGCAACAGCCGGGTCAGGGCGAAATCGTTATTGAGCAGCACCAGTGGCAGCTGGGCGACGGAGCGCAGGGCCATGGTGTCCGCCTGCGTTTTCAGGCTGCCTTCTGCGGCGATGGCCCACACCCGATGCCGAGCGACCCGGGCAATGCGCACGCCTTCCTGAGGTTCCAGGGGCAGCACGGTCATGCCTGCCGCCAGTTCACCCGTTGCCACGCGCTGCTCCACCTCCTGGCCGGTGAACTCGAACAGCTTCAGATCAATACGCGGGAAAACGCGCCGATATTGCTTGAGCACTTCGGTGAACAGCAGATTGATCATGGGCGGCATGCCCAGCGCCAGGCTGCCGCGGGCCAGTGACTGGGTTTCCCGGACTTCCTGCTGCAGCTGCTCCATGGACAGCAGGATCTCCCGCCCCCGGTGGTAGACCACCTGGCCAACGTCTGTCAGCGTGAAGCCGCGCGCATCACGCAGAAGCAGGGGCTCACCGAGCTCATCTTCAAGCTGTCGGACCATCTTGCTGATGGTGGACTGGGTCACCTTCAGGGTGCGCGCCGCCTCGGTGAAACTGCTCAACCTGACTGTCTCAGTGAAGTAGCGCAGCGAGCGGATATCCACGTGGTTTTTCCATGAATAAAACGAATGTAACAACGGAATTTAATTCATCTTGTCGATGCTAACCTGAGCCAGTAAACACCTCAAGCAAACTCACGAGACAACTATGTATAAAGACAGGATTCGCCACACGGCGCTGGAGAGCCGGATCATGTCGGCCGAACAGGCTGCCACGCTGTTTCGCAGCGGTATGACAGTGGGCATGAGCGGTTTCACCAAGGCAGGAGATTGCAAGGCACTGCCCGAGGCCTTGGCACAACGTGCGCGCGAGGATGGTTTGCGCCTCACGGTGGTCACGGGCGCGTCACTGGGGAATGACAACGACGGCATGATGGCTCAAGCCGGGCTGTTGGAGCGTCGCATGCCGTTCCAGGCCGATGCGACCCTGCGCAAGGCAATCAACAGCGGCCGTGTCATGTTCATGGACCAGCACCTGTCGGAAACGGTCGAGCAGCTGCGCTGCGGCCACTTGCCGGGCATCGACGTGGCGGTGGTGGAAGCGGTGGCCATTCGCGAGGACGGCAGCATCGTGCCGACCACGTCCGTGGGCAATACGGCGAGTTTCGTGCAGCAGGCCCGCAAGGTGATCGTTGAACTCAATCTGGCCATGCCATTGGCGCTGGAAGGCCTGCACGACATTTACCTTCCCGAAGATCGCCCCAACCGCCAGCCGATTCCGCTGACGTCCGTCTCGCAGCGTATCGGCACGACGTCCATTCCGGTCGATCCGGAACGTATCGCGGCAATCGTCATCACCCACAGCGACGACAGCCCGTCGGCCAATCTACCGCCTGATGCTGAAACACAGGCCATCGCCCGCCATGTGGTGGACTTTTTCTCGGCGGAAGTGGCGGCTGGTCGTCTGACGCCGTCGCTGCTTCCCCTGCAGGCCGGAATCGGCACCATCGCGAATGCGGTGCTGCACGGCTTGCTGGAGTCGTCCTTCAGCGGCATGACCATGTATTCGGAAGTGCTGCAGGACAGTTCCTTCGAGCTGCTGGATTCCGGCCAGTTCACATTTGCCTCCGCTTCGTCCATCACCCTGTCCGAAGAGATGAACCGGAAATTCCTGCAGAACGTGGATCGCTATGCGTCCCGTCTGATCTTGCGCCCGCAGGAGATCAGCAATCACCCGGAAATTGTGCGCCGTCTGGGCATCATCGGCATCAATACGGCACTGGAATTCGATATTTACGGGAACGTGAATTCCACCCACGTTTCCGGCACGCACATGATGAACGGCATCGGCGGTTCCGGCGATTTCGCCCGCAATGCTCACCTGTCCATTTTCGTGACGAAGTCGGTGGCCAAGGACGGCGCCATTTCGAGTGTGGTGCCCATGGTGACGCATGTCGACCATACTGAGCACGATGTGGATATCGTGGCGACCGAATGGGGACTGGCCGACTTGCGTGGCCTGGCGCCGCGTGAGCGCGCCGCGCTGATCATCGAGCGCTGTGTCCATCCCGACTACCGCGAAATGCTGCGCAGCTACCACGCGCGCGCCTGTGCCGCGGGCGGCCATACGCCTCACCTGCTGGCAGAGGCCTTCGAGTGGCATCAGCGTTACGCCACGACCGGCTCCATGCGGGAGGCGATCGCAGAGCCGGCCTGATTCATTCAGGCATCAATCTTGCAAGCCCGCGACCGCGGGCTTTTTTTCGCCATCCCGGACTTCTGCACACAGCGCCCGAACGTCGCTGGCACGCCGGCCCGAAGGCGGCCCGCAAAGCGGGCCAATCGCCTGAGGGAGAATTCAAATGTCACGTGTGGGACGAGGGGTCTTGTGGGGCGTGGGCGGCCTGTTCGGCGTGCTGCTGTTGTTGATCATCACATTGGCGCTCTTCGACTGGAACCGGCTGCGACCCTGGGTGGAAGAGAAGGCGTCTGCCGCCCTCCAGCGGCCGGTGTCCATCGAGGGCGAACTGGATGTGGAATGGGAGTGGCGCGGTGGCGGCCTTCCGTGGCCCCACATCAGCGGACGCGACATTGTCGTGGCGCACCCCGAGGGTTTCAGCGGCACGGGTGAACACATGGCGCGCGTCAACTATCTGGCGCTCAGCGTGAACCCCGTTCCGCTGTTGCGGCGCCACGTCGAGATTCCACGGCTGGAGATTGGAGAAAGCCGGATCTTCCTGCAACGCAATCTCGAACAGAAGACCAACTGGGTGTATCAGCGTCGCCAGAATGCGGATGACGACTCACGATGGACGGTCGATCTGCAAAGCATTGCGCTTCAGCGGGTGGACCTCCAGGTGGTCGACGAAATGCGCAAGCTGGACATGACCACCCGCTTCAACAGCCTGGATACCGAGGATCCGGCGGGCTATGGCATGGACTGGGAGTCGACAGGCACCTACAACGAAACCGACGTGGGTGGCCGCGGCAAGGTGGGCGGCCTGCTGTCGCTGCGGGAAGGCAGCACTCCTTTCCCTATGCAGGGCGAAGTGAGCTTCGGCGAGACGCGCATTGCGGTGGAAGGTTCGATGAGCGTGCCGAAAGGGCTGGCCTCCGTCGATGTCCGCCTCACGTTGGCGGGTTCAAGCCTGGCCGATCTGAATGCCCTGTTCGGCGTGGCCCTGCCTGGCACGCCGCCCTTCGTGACCGAAGGGCGGCTGCAGGGCATGCTGGAAGGCGAGGACGATCGCTGGCGCTATGAAGACTTCACCGGACAGGTGGGGGACAGCGATTTGCGTGGCACGGTCGAATACCGGGTGGGCGGCGAGCGTCCCCTGCTGGTGGGGGAGCTGGCGTCCGATCTGCTGCACTTTCGTGATCTCGGCCCCCTGATCGGGGCCGACACCAGCCGCAAGGACGTTCCCGACCGTCCCAAGCGGGATGACGACCAGGAACGACGGCCCCAGCCGCGCGGCAAGGTTCTGCCCGTGGCGCGGATCGGCAGCGAGACCTGGGAACTGATGGACGCCGATGTGCGCTTCAAGGGCAAACGCCTGGTGCAGAACGAGAATCTCCCGCTGGATGATATCGACGCCCATGTGCGGCTCACCGACCGTGTGCTGTCATTGGAACCCCTGAACTTCGGCGTGGCCGGCGGCACCCTCTCCAATCACATCACCATCGACGGGCGTGGCGAGGTCCTGCAAGGGGAGATGCGCACACAAGCCCGCGGGCTCAAGCTCAAGCAACTTTTTCCAGGCGCAGAGTCCATGAACGCCAGCTTTGGTCAGCTCAATGGCAATGCCACGCTCAAGGGCAGGGGCGATTCCATTGCCAACCTGCTGGGTTCGGCAAATGGCGAGCTGAGTCTGGCGCTGACCCGGGGCACCATCAGCCGCTTCCTCATGGAGGCAGCCGGTCTGAATGTGGCCAACGTCATTTTCGTGAAGCTCTTCGGTGACGAGCAGGTCATGCTGGAGTGCCTGGTGGCGGATTTCGCCGTCAAGGATGGCGTGATGAGGACGCGCGCCTTCGTGCTCGAGACGGAAGACGCCGTCATCACCATGGAGGGCGTGATCAGCCTCAAGAATGAGGCCCTGGACCTCGACATCCGGCCGCAGAACAAGACTCTGCGCATCTTCACCTTGCGCTCGCCGCTTTACGCCAAGGGCAGCTTCAAGAACCCGGATGTGGGGGTGCAGGCGGGACCGGTGGCCGCGCGCGCCGGGGCCGCCGTGGCGCTGGGCATCGTGGCGGCACCCTTGGCTGCCCTGGTTCCGCTGCTGAATGTCGGTACGGGGGATGAGGGCGAGTGTGCGGCGGTGCGGGGGAAGAAATGATGCTCACGGCCGACGTGACGGGCGATCGGTATCGGCTTCCTCCAACGCTTCCTTGCGGGGCTCGATCCGCGGTTCGACGCGTCGGACCACCACCAGGATGAACAGCGCGAAGAGGGTGCCCATCACGGCGGTGATCTCCCTGCCCATGCCCGCCGCGATCCCGATGGCAGCGGCCACCCAGATGCTGGAGGCCGTGGTGAGCCCGCGGATGGAGGCGTGACGGTCCTGCTTGAGAATGGCGCCGGCTCCCAGGAAACCGATGCCGGTGATGATGCCCTGCAACACACGGCTCGCATCGGCGATCTCCATGCCGCCACGCATGGGCACCATGATGAAGAGTGCGGCGCCGACCGACACCATCATGTGCGTGCGCAGGCCTGCTTCCTTGCCGCGCCGTTCCCGGTCATAGCCGATGAGGGCCCCCAGCAGGGCGGCCATGCTCAGCCGGATGCAGATGACGGTGGCTTCGTGAAGATCCACGACATCGGAGAATTCCTGCAAAACCGCCGACCAGATACTTGACATGGTTTCCATCCTGAAGGTGAAAGTGTCATGTACGGGTTAGAATAGCGATCTTTTCTTTCCCCATACTCAATACAGCCATGCGATTGCTGATCGCCCTTCTGTTGCCCTGGCTCACCTTCTTCACGATTGGCAGGCCGGTAGCGGGCATCGTCTGCCTCATCCTGCAAATCACTCTGATCGGCTGGCTGCCGGCTGCCTTGTGGGCCGTGTACGCCCTGGGGCAGTACAAGACCGACAAGAAGATCGAGAAGGCGCTGCAGCGCAAATAGCATGGAATCTGCCGCGAGACCCGCCCGCCTGGCACTTCGAGGAATCAGCAAACGCTACCCCTCGGTCGTTGCCAACGACGCCGTGGACCTCACCGTCATGCCCGGCGAAATCCATGCCATTCTCGGCGAAAACGGCGCCGGAAAGTCCACGCTGATGAAGATCATCTACGGCGTGACCCGACCCGATGCCGGTACCATCGCATGGAACGGCAGGGAAGTGCAGATTACCAACCCGGCCGCCGCGCGGGAGCTGGGCATCGGCATGGTGTTCCAGCATTTTTCCCTGTTCGATACGCTGACCGTGGCCGAGAACATCGCCCTGGGCCTGCCCGGGCGGCATAGCATGGCCGAACTGGAACAGCGCATCGCCCACAAGGCCGAACAATATGGCCTGGCGTTGGAACCCCAACGCCATGTCCATACCCTCTCGGTCGGGGAATGCCAGCGGGTGGAAATCGTGCGTGCGCTGCTGGGTGAACCTCAATTGCTGATCCTTGATGAACCGACATCGGTTCTGACGCCGCAAGCAGTGCAAGCCCTGTTCCAGACCTTGCGTCAGCTCGCCGCTGAAGGCTGCAGCATCCTCTACATCAGCCACAAGCTCGATGAAATCCGTCAGCTCTGCCATCGTTGCACGGTGATGCGCGCCGGTCGGGTCACGGGCGTTTGCGATCCGCGCGAAGAGACTGAAGCCAGCCTCTCTCGCCTGATGATTGGCAGCGAGCCGCCCAGCATCCGGCACGACGAGCGTGAGGCCGGGCGCGTGGTGCTCTCCGTGCGCGAGTTGAACGTTCCCCGTGCCCACCCCTTCGCCACTCCGCTGGTGAACGTCAACCTGGACATTCGCGAAGGAGAGATCCTGGGCGTGGCCGGCGTGTCCGGCAATGGACAGCAGGAACTTCTGGCGGTTCTCGCCGGCGAAGATCGCCGCGCTTCGCGCGATGCGATTCTGTTCGAGGGCAGGCCGGTGGGTCATACCTCCGCCGCATGGCGGCGTTCGCAGGGGCTGGGCTTTGTTCCCGAGGAACGGCTCGGCCGGGGAGCCGTGCCCGATCTCTCTCTTGCGCAGAACATGTTGCTTTCCCACCAGAACCCCACCACCTTGCGTGGCGGCTTCATCCGCCGTCCGGTGCTGAGGGCCCTGGCCGGCGGCATCATCGACCGCTTCCGGGTGCGGGCCCATGGCCCCCAGGCAGCGGCCGCCAGTCTGTCGGGCGGGAATCTGCAGAAATACATCATTGGTCGTGAAGTGACGCGCCAACCTCGTGTCCTGCTGGTGGCCCAACCGACCTGGGGCGTGGACGTGGGGGCGGCCGCACAGATCCGCAGCGAACTCTTGGCGCTGCGCGATGCCGGTTGCGCTGTCCTGGTGATTTCCGAAGAGTTGGACGAATTGTTCGAGATATCCGATCGCCTCGTGGTGATGGCCAAGGGCCGCGTGTCCCCGTCCATTCCCACCCGTGAGGCAACCCTTGATTTGGTCGGCCGCTGGATGAGTGGCCTCTGGGATGAAGAGGCGGGTCATGCTGATACTTGAGCGTCGTGCCCAGCCTTCGCGCCTGATGGCGTGGTGCTCGCCCCTGCTGGCGGTGCTGCTCACGGCCTTGTGTGGCAGCCTGCTTTTCATGGCGGTGGGCAAAGACCCGCTGGCCAGCCTGCAGGTGTTCTTCCTCGAACCCATCAAGGACCTACACGGTTGGGCTGAAGTCGGCGTCAAGGTGGCGCCGCTGCTGATGATTGCCGTGGGCCTGTCCATCTGCTTCCGCGCCAATGTATTCAATATCGGGGCCGAGGGCCAGCTGGTGGTGGGGGCCATTGCCGCCGGTGCCGTGGTGCTCTGGCTTGACGATGAAAGCAACGGTGGTTTCTGGCTGATCAGTCTGGCCCTGCTGGCGGGCGTGCTCGGCGGCATGCTTTGGGCCGCCATCACCGCGTTTCTGCGCGATGCCTTCAACGCGAACGAGATTCTGGTCTCGCTCATGCTGGTCTATGTGGCGGAACTGCTGCTGAGCTATCTCATGCACGGCGCACTGATGGATCCGGACGGCTTCGGCTTTCCCCAGTCCAAACTGTTTTCCGACGGTTGGCTGATACCGATCGTCCTGCCCGGCACGCGTCTGCACATCGGGATTCTGCTGGCGGTGCTGGCAGCGGTGCTGGGCTGGCTCTACCTGAGCCGCAGCTTCTCGGGCTTCAAGCTCCAGGTGGGCGGCATCGCGCCCATGGCCGCGCGCTATGCCGGGTTTTCCTCGCGCAGCTCGCTGTGGATCTGTCTGCTGGTTTCCGGCGGGCTGGCGGGTCTGGCCGGTGCCTTGGAAGCCATGGGCCCGATCGGCCAGCTCACCCCGTCCATTTCTCCAGGCTACGGCTTTGCGGCCATCATTGTGGCCTTTGTCGGGCGGCTGCATCCCCTGGGCGTGATCTTCTCGAGCTTCATCATGGCCTTGCTCTATATCGGGGGCGAACTCTCCCAAAGCCGTCTGGGCATGCCCAGCGCCATCACGGGCATTTTTCAGGGCATTCTGCTCTTTGCGCTGCTCGCCTGCGATGTCCTGATTCACAACCGTCTGAGGTGGAGACGCTGATGGATGCACTTGCTCCCCTGATTGCCTCGACCATTGTGGCCGGCACGCCGCTGATGCTGGCCGGCCTGGGTCTCCTGATGAACGAACGCAGCGGCGTCATCAATCTGGGCTCGGAAGGCATGATGCTGATGGGCGCGATTGCCGCCTTTGCCACGACCATCGGCACCGGCAGCTTCGCCCTGGGTTTTCTGGTCGGAGCGGTGGTGTCCATGCTGATGTCGGGCTTTTTTGCCTGGCTCACCCTCTGGCTGGGGGCCAATCAGGTGGCCACCGGTCTGGCACTCTCGCTCTTCGGTGTGGGGACGTCCGCCTACCTGGGCCTGCCTTATGCGGGCGAGAGCCTGTTACCGACGCAGTTCGGCATTCCCGTTCTTCAGGACATTCCCGTGCTGGGTCAGGCCCTCTTCACACACCATCCCGTGGTCTATGCCACACTCCTGCTGTGCGTGGGGATTTCCCTTTTCCTGGGTCGCACCCGGGCCGGCCTCATCGTGCGCGCGGTGGGCGAATCGCCCAGCTCCGCCCATTCTCTCGGCTATGACGTGCGCCGCATCCGGCTGGCGGCCGTGCTCTTCGGCGGCATCTGCTGCGGGTTGGCGGGCGCCTTCATGTCGCTGGTGTATACCCCGCTGTGGGTGGAGGGCATGGTGGCCGGGCGGGGCTGGATCGCCCTGGCCCTGGTGGCTTTCGCGACCTGGCGTCCCTACCGTCTGATGGTCGGCGCCTATCTGTTTGGCGGGATCACCATACTCACCTACCACATGCAGGCGATGGGGGTGCCGATTGCGTCCCAATTGCTTTCCATGTTGCCGTACATTGCTACCATCGTCGTGCTGGTGCTGATATCGCGCAACGCAAGCTGGATCCGTCTCAACATGCCGGCTTCTCTTGGCAAGACTTTCAATCCCAACAATTAAGGATGGACATCATGTCTGGAAATTTCGTTCGCAATGCTTTGGGGGCCGCTGCGCTGGCGCTGACGGTGGGCGCCGCAACGCAGGCGGTGGCGCAGGCCCAGGAACCGCTCAAGGTCGGTTTCGTTTATGTGAGCCCCATTGGTGAGGCCGGCTGGAGCTGGCAGCAGGAAGTGGGCCGCCGCCAGATGATGGACGCGCTGGGCGACAAGGTCGTCAGCCAGTACGTTGAAGACGTGCCCGAAGGGGCCGATGCAGAGCGTGTGATCCGCGACCTGGCCCAGCAAGGCAACAAGCTGATCTTCACCACCTCGTTTGGCTACATGAACCCCACACTCAAGGTCGCCAAGCAGTTCCCGGATGTCACCTTCGTCCACTCCACCGGTTACAAGATGGCCGACAACGTGGGCGTGACCAACTCGCGTTTCTACGAGGCCCGTTACCTGGCCGGCATCGTGGCGGGCAAGATGACCGAGAGCAACATCATCGGCTACGTGGGTGCCTTCCCCATTCCGGAAGTGCTGCAAGGCATCAACGCCTTCACCCGCGGCATCCGCAGCGTCAACCCGAATGCGGAAGTGCGCGTGATCTGGGCCAACAGCTGGTATGACCCGGGCAAGGAGCGTGACGCGGCACTGGCCCTGCTGGGTCAGGGTGCAGACATCATCACCCATCACACGGACTCCACAGCTACCGTTCAGGTCGCAGAAGAGAAGGGCAAGTACGCGGTCGCCTACCACTCCGACATGAGCCGTTTCGCGCCGAAGGCGCAGCTGGTCGCGGTGACCCACCACTGGGGCGATTACTTCACCGAAACGGCCCGTCAGGTGATTGAAGGCACCTGGAAGCCCACCATGACCTGGGGGGGGTTGAAGGAAGGCATGGCCCGCGTCGAAGGCTTTGGCCCTGCCGTTCCGGAAGACGTGCGTGCCCTGGTGGAAGAGAAGAAGCAGCAGATCATCGAGGGCAAGCTCACACCGTTTGATGCACCGGTGAAGGACAACACGGGCAAGGTCGTGCTCGAAAGCGGTTCGCTGGACGATGACGCTCTCACCCGCATGAACTATTACGTGGAAGGCGTGGCCGGCAAGCTGCCGACCCGTTGATCACGTGCCTGGGGCACCTCGGACCGGGGTGCCTCAGGCGTCGTGCTGCGCGACCAGAAAGCGCAGCACGGCTTCATTGAAGCGACGCGCATTGGCCAGATTCATGCCATGCGCAGCCCGGGGGATCACCTCCTTCTCAGCCCCCGGCACGGCGCGCAGCAGCGTGTCGATCCGGCTCCCGTAGCGGGCCGGGCTATGCTCTCCACCGATCAGCAAAACAGGGCAGCTCAGCGCCTGCAGACGTTCGAGGTCGACGCTGCGCTCGAAATCCTTGAGCTGGGGAAGCAGCGTCCAGGCATTGGCGCGTACCATCTCCTTGAACCACGGCACCGTGCGTCGCCAGGTGTCCGGGCCATTCACGGCGTCGACGAACGCGCCGATGACTTCATCCAGAGGGGCATGGCCGAGCCGGTTTGCGACCTGCATGTGAACGGCTGGCTCCGCCGGTTCGCCCGTAAAGGCAAAGCCGGGGTCGGCCAGCACCAGCCTGCCCACGCACCCCGGCGTCGCCAGCGCCGCTTCCAGAGCCACCTGAGCCCCGCGGGAATGACCCAGCAGGTGCACGGGCCCGTTATCCGCCACGTGCTCACACAGCGCGATGATGGCTCGCACATGTGCCGCGATCCCGTAACGAGGGTCGTGCAAGGCATGACGGCGTCGCGTTTCGGCGTCGGCGTCCGGTGCTTCCGCAGCGCCAATTGCGTCGGGCCAGCAGCCCGGCAGGCTGACGGCGATGACGCGAAAATGGCGGGAAAATTCAGGCATCTGCCAGCGCCAGTAGCGCAGGTCGCACAAGGAACCGTGAATCAGGATCAGCGGGGTTCCCTGGCCCGCTTCTTCCCAGTGCAGGTGTGCGCCGTCAAGGGGCAGGCTGTGTTTCGTCAGAGAGAGCTGGGGCTGCATGCGTCAGAGGTCAATGAGGTCGTCAATCAGAATCAGAGGGGCGCCCAATGAGCAGGTTTCCACGCGGGCCCTGACCCTGAAGGCCTGAGCGAGCGTCTCGGGCGTGAGCGCGTGCGCCACGGCGCCCTGGGAAAGAATCCGGCCCTCCGACAGGACGAGCACGTCATCCGCATAGCGTGCGGCCATGTTCAGGTCGTGCAAGACAATCAGGACGGCCAGCCGCTTGGAGTGGGCAAGGCGACGCAGCAGGCGCATGACGTGATGCTGGTGGTTGGGGTCGAGCGCGGCAAGGGGTTCGTCGAGCAGCAGTGCCCGGGGCGGGTGCAGCAAGGCCTGGGCGAGCCACACCAACTGCTTCTGGCCACCGGAGAGCTCATCCACCTCGCGTTCCAACAGGGGGGCGATGCCGAGTTCTGCCACCACCTCGGCCACCCGCCTGTTCGCCTCGGTACGATCCAGGCGTCCGGGCTGGGCATGCAGCGCCACGTCCAGGCATTCCTGCACGCTCAGATTCAGGGGGCCGGGTGCCGCCTGAGGCAAATAGCGCAGGCAGGCGGAGCGTTCCGAGGGTTTGAGGCGGCGTAAATCCTTGCCGTGGACTTCCATCCGTTCGGCCTCACAGGGAACAAACCCGGCAATGCAGCGCAGGAGGGTGGATTTCCCCGCACCGTTGGGCCCCACAATGGCCACCACCGTCCCGACCCGGATGGGCTGAGCATCCAGGCCGCGCAGAATGTGGCGGCCGCCCAGCCGGCAGTGGATGCCATTGACAAGCAGCGCGGGCGAGGAGGGCAGGGGGCGGTTCAATGCCGCCTCCGTCGGGCGAGCACGGCGATGAAGAAGGGAATGCCCACCAGTGTGGTGACGATCCCCACCGGGATCTCGACTGTGGAACTGATATGCTTGGCCAGGGCGGAGGCACCCAGCAGGATGAGGGCGCCGGTGCAGGCGCTGGCGGGCAGATACCAGCGGTGGTCTTCCCCCCATAGGCGTCGGGCGATGTGGGGGGCGATGAGCCCGACGAAACCGATGACACCCACCAGGGCCACGGCAGAGGCGGTGAGCAGACTGATGCGCATGAGGGCCAGGCGGCGAACGCGCTGGGTGTCGACGCCCAGGCTGCCGGCGCGTTCTTCCCCGAAACGCAGGGCAGTGAGCGACCAGGCCTGACGCATGGACCCGAGGGCCGCGATCACCAGGACTGCGGTCAGCAGCGCCAGGTCGGGCCAGCGACTGCTGCCCAGACTGCCCATCATCCAGTAGAGCAGATTCTGAAGCGCTGCAGCGTCGGCCAGCAGTTGCAGGAGGGCGAGCAGGGCGTTGAACCCGAACACCAGGGCGATGCCCAGCAGCACGATGCCGTGCTGGGCCATGCGCAGGCGGCGGGCGGCAAGGTCCAGGGCAAAGCTGCAGGCCAGAGCGAAGAGGAAGGCATTGACCGCAGTGGCGTAGTGCCCGGGAATGCCCGGAAGGTGAAAGCCAAGCAGCAGGGACAGCGCGGCGCCCAGGGCGGCGGCGGAGGCCACGCCCAGCGTGAACGGGCTGGCCAGCGGGTTTTCGAGCACAGTCTGCATTTCGGCGCCGGCCAGCGCAAGCATGGCGCCCGCCACGATGGCGGTGAGCGCCTGGGGGAGCCGGAGCTCCCACACGATGAAGCGTTCGGTCTCGCCCGTCTGGGCCGGCCCGGTCAGAGCCTGCCAGAGCTGGGCCCATGAAAGGTCAGCCGCGCCGCTGCTCAGATCGAGGGCCAGCAGGCACAGCAGGACAAGGGCGGCCCCGAGCAGACGCCGGAATCGTGAAGCGCGACGCCGGCCCAGGGCGATGACGCTGCCCTTCTGAGAGTTCACTGCAGCAGTTGCAGCCTGCTCTTGGCCGTTTCCGCCGCGTGCGTGTCGGGATATTCCTTCACGATACGCTGCAGGCTCGTTCGGGCACCTGCCAGGTCATTGAGTTCCACCTGGCTGGCCGCGATGACCAGAAGGGCATCCGGGGCGCGCGGGTCGGTTGGAGCGGCACTGATCATGGTCTGCAGACCGGCGATGGACCCCTTGAAGTCCTTGATCGCGTAAAGACTGCTGCCGCGGTAGAAGCGGGCTTCGTGTACGAGGGCACTTTGCGGATAGGCCTGGATGAACTGGGTGAGCGCTTTGGCGGCTTCCTGGTACTGACCGGCCCGGAAGCTCTGCATGGCCTGATCGTAGGCGGCCTGCTCGGCGGGGTCGGAAACCTGGATGGAGGATTCGCTGGCGGGCGCGCTGGACTGCTGATTGCGTTCGGCCAGATAACTCAGCCGCTCCACCTCGCCCCGCAGCCGCGCCACTTCCTGCTGCAGGTTTTCGATTTGATCAGCCTGGCGCACGCGTATCTGACGGCTCTGGTCGACGAGCGTTTGCAGTTGCTCGCGCAGATCGAGAATGGCGCGCCGGGCCTGATCATCGGCAAACGCATGGGCCGTCCCGCTGAAAAGACCTGCGGACAGCATGGCGGCCAGCACCGTGCTTCGAAAAAGGGAGGTTCTCAGGCTCATGTTGTCGTATCCGTTCAAATGAAAACGCCGCGGCGGATGCCCGCCACGGCGTTGCAGCAGACAGGGATGCCGATATTATTGCTGATAAACGATGTCAGCGCGGCGGTTCTCTGCGTAATCGGCTTCAGTGTTGCCCAAGGCGCGCGGACGCTCCTTGCCGAAGCTGATGGCTTCGATCTGACCGGCATTGACGCCCAACAGGCCCATCATGCGCGAAACGGCTTCCGAACGACGCTGGCCCAGCGCCAGGTTGTATTCGGAACCCCCGCGTGCGTCGGCGTGGCCCTCAATGCGAACACGCTGCTGCGTATTGCTGCGCAGGTAGTTCGAATGCATTTCCACGACGCTGCGGTACTGATCGGGAATGGTGTAGCTGTCAAACTCGAAGTACACCGAGCGCTGTTGCGCCAGCGGGCTTTGCGGGTTGAATGGGTCCATGATCTGGCCCGTGCTGGCGCCATCCGCTCCGGTGCCACCCGTGCCGGTCCCCTGATCAAGAGGCACCGAGCTGCAAGCCGCCAATGCGGCGGTCAAAGCGGCGAGAGTAAGGCTTCTTGCAATGCGCGAGCTCATTTAATTTCCTTTCAAAAGTGAGAGTCACACGTAAATCATTCGGTGAACGGACCCCAGACCGGCTCCCGGACTTTGCCGTTGAGTGCGGACAAGGTTTGTCGTACCCGGCCATCGACCGAGGTTACCGCCAGTACGCTGCGGCCGTCCTGGACCGAGCTGAACAGAATCTGCATTCCATTGGGAGCGAAGCTGGGCGATTGATCGTCAGGCCCGGCGGTGAGCAGTTGCTCCGAGCCGGTGGCCATGTCCAACAGTGCCAGTCTGAAAGCGCCGTTTCTTCGTGTAACGTACACCAGGTTGTTCCCGTCCGGCGACAAGGAGGGTGAAATATTGTAACTTCCGTTGAACGTGACTCTTTGTGCTTCGCCGCCCGAAACCGGTACCCGGTAAATCTGCGGGCTGCCGCCTCGATCGCTGGTGAAGACCAGCGACCCGCCATCGGGAGTGTATTGAGGTTCCGTATCGATCAGCGGCGAGCGCATCACGCGGCGCAGGCCAGAACCGTCGAGGTTCATCGTGTAGATCTGTGAAATGCCATCGCGGGAAAGCACGACGGCCAGCTGGTTGCCGTTCGGAGCCCAGGCGGGCGCACTGTTGTTCCCCTTGAAGTTGGCCACGGGGGTGCGTTGCCCACTTGCCAGCGTCTGAACGTAGACCACCGGTTTGCCCAGCTCGAAGCTCACGTAGGCCAATTTCTTCCCATCGGGAGACCACGCGGGAGAAATGATGGAGTGCTTGGAGCGCAACATCACCTGCGGGTTCTGCCCGTCGGCGTCAGCAATTTGTAACTCATAGGTGTCGCCCGCCTGCAACACATAGGCGATTCGGGTCGAGAACACGCCCTTCACACCGGTGATGTGTTCGTAGATGCGGTCGGCAATCCGGTGGGAGAGCCGACGCAATTCGCGTTCGCTGCCCGCAAAGGCGACGGCGTCGAGTTGGGTCTGGCGAATATTGTCGACCAGACGGTAGCTGATGTTGTACTGCCCTCCGGCCTCGGTGACGCTGCCGTAGGCCAGGTAATCGGCCCCGCGACCGCTCCACTCCGAAAACGATACCTGGCTTTCCACGCTCAGATTCGAGCCGGTCGCGTTGATGAGCCGGAACTGCCCCGAGCGGGACAGGTCGGCGCGAATGATCTCGGATACGTTGCGGCCTTGGGCATGTCCGGAAAAGTCGGCAATCGCGATCGGATATTGGGTGGCACCCACCCCGGAAATATCGACCTTGAGCTGGGCCTGTACGCCGGGGGCGACCAGGGTGGCGGCCGCTGCGAACATGGCGGCCGCCCAGCCGCGCCAGGACATCGCGTAACTCGTGGAGCGGCCGGCACCTTCAGGGCAAACGGGCGTTACCCCGTCGAGATTGCCTTGCTTGAGCTCACCAAATTCGGCGGTTGTCGCGCTGGATCGCGTGGTCATATCTGGTTCTCCTGTCAGTCGTACATTCTGTATATGACGTCAACCTGTCGCGGATAGCTGCCGCTTGGTGGACGAGGGAAGGGCGAGCATGCCAACACGCCCTTGCGCGCGGCTTCGTCGAAGCCGGGCACTCCCGACGAGCGGCTGATCAGCACTTCCTGGACCGTGCCATCAGGATTGAGGGTTGCACGGAATTGTACTGTCGGATTGCTGCTGCCCTGGCGTGGCGGGACGTTATACACCACCCGAGGACGAATGCAGGCCCGGACCTTGGCTGCGTAGCCATCCGCACCGCCGCCGCCACCTGCCTGGTTGCGGTCGGCCGTACCGCCAGGAATGCCGGCGGCCCCCAGCGCATCGCCGCGCATGGCCGCCCGCAGGGCCTCGCGCTTGGCGGCATCTTCCTTGGCCTTCTTTTCGGCGGCCGCTTTCTTGGCAGCCTCTTCCTTGGCTTTCTTCTCGGCTGCTGCCTTCTCGGCGGCCGCTTTCCTGGCAGCCTCTTCCTTGGCTTTCTTTTCCGCAGCGGCCTTCCGGGCCGCTTCCTCTTTCGCCTTCTTCTCGGCTTCTTCCTTGGCCTTGCGTTCGGCTTCTTCCTTGGCCTTGCGTTCGGCTTCGTCCTTGGCCTTGCGTTCGGCTTCTTCCTTGGCCTTGCGTTCGGCTTCTTCCTTGGCCTTACGTTCGGCTTCTTCCTTGGCCTTGC
>JAJUFT010000113.1 GCA_029263615.1 Alcaligenaceae bacterium
AGCTGGGAGAGGATCGCACGAATACCAGCGCGATACATCTTCTTGTTGATCTTCTGGGTGAAGTTCTCGTCAGGCGAGCTCGGGAAAGCACGGCCACCCCCACGCCACAGCGGCGAGGAAGTCATCCCTGCACGAGCACGACCCGTACCCTTCTGGCGCCACGGCTTGCGGGTGGAATGCTTGACAGTTGCACGGTCCTTCTGGGCACGGTTGCCACCACGGGCCTTGGCCTGGAAGGCGACCACGATCTGATGCACCAGCGCTTCGTTGAATTCGCGACCGAACACAGTGTCCGGAGCGGCAACAGTGGAAGCGGCTTGACCCTGATCATTCAGGAGCTTGAGTTCCATGGATTAGGCTCCTTTCTTCGCCGGCGCCTTGACTGCAGGGCGCACGATCACGTTGCCATTCTTGTGGCCGGGAACAGCACCCTTGACCAGCAGAAGGCCTCGCTCGGCGTCTACACGCACGATGTCGAGATTCTGAATGGTACGGGTGACATCACCCAGGTGGCCCGCCATCTTCTTGCCCGGGAACACGCGGCCCGGATCCTGGGCCATACCGATGGAGCCAGGAACACGGTGAGAGATCGAGTTACCGTGGGAATTGCGTTGACCAGCGAAGTGGTGACGCTTGATGGTACCGGCAAAGCCTTTACCAATGGTGGTGCCAGTGACGTCAACCTTTTGGCCCGCTTCGAAGATGCTTTCCACAGCCAGAACGGCGCCGGGGGTGAATTCGGCGGCTTTGGCGGGGTCGAGACGGAATTCCTTCAGGATGCTGCCAGCTTCAGTGCCGGCTTTGGCAAAGTGACCGGCGGCCGGCTTGTTCACGCGGGAAGCGCGACGTGTGCCGTAGGTGACTTGCACAGCAGCGTAACCATCAACTTCTGGCGACTTCACCTGGGTAACGCGATTGTTCGACACGTCCAGCACAGTCACGGGGATGGATTCACCATCTTCCGTGAAAATGCGGGTCATGCCGACCTTGCGCCCCACAAGCCCAAGCCGGTATGCGGCAGGCGTAGGTGTCGAGTTCGACATTGTTTTCTCCATTCCCGACTGCGATTGGTCGGGGCTAATAGGCTTCGATTTTTTCGCCCCAAAAGCAAATAGGGCGAAGCCCGTTAATTTAACATGGCCTCGCCCATACCGCAAGCACACCGTTCATGCAAGTGCTTGCCACACCGTGGATTTCTCGAAACCGGCGCCCGGTCGGGAGGGCGCGGGCGCCGGAAGGCTTTTAGTCGAGCTTGAAGCCCGGTTCAGCCACCACCTTGGCAGCGTGCTCGTGCCAGGTGCGGATTTCAGCTGCGAATTCTTCCGGGGTGTTGCCCGAAGGGGCTGCGCCCTGCTGTTCCAGGGCCTGGACGACCTTGGGGTCTTTCAGGGCCACCACCGCTGCGTCACGCAGCTTGGTGACGATCTCCGCGGGAGTGCCGGCGGGTGCCAGCAGACCGTACCAGGCCGGGTGGTTCAGCTGCGGATAGCCGAGTTCGCCCAGCGTGGGGATGTCCTTCAGCACATCGGCGCGCTGGGGGCCTGCCACCGCGATGGGACGCAGGTTGCCGGCGGCAATCTGGTTCATGGATGAAGGCAGGTTGTCGAAAAGGACCTCGACTTGGCCGGCGACGGTGTCGACGACGGCCGGGCCCGAGCCCTTGTAAGGAACGTGGACCATGTCGGTGCCCGTGGCATGCTTGAAGGACTCGCCGAACAGGTGATTGATCGAGCAGGTTCCTGAGCTGCCATAGGAATACTTGCCGGGCTGGGCTTTGAGTTCCTTCACCATGCCTTCGAGGTCCTTGGCCGGGAACTTCGGATTCACCACAATGACGTTCGGCACGTTCGCGAAATTGGTGACAGGAACGAAATCTTTTAGCGGATCATAGGACAGATCCTTGCGGCAGGCAGGGTTCACCGCCATGGTCGAAACCGTGGCCACGGACAGGGTGTAACCGTCAGGCTTGGCACGGGCCGCTTCCGCTGCTCCGATGGCGCCGCCCGCACCCCCCTTGTTTTCGATGATGACCGTCTGGCCGAGTTCCTCGCCCATGCGTTGACCCACAATGCGCGCCACGATATCGGTGGAGCCGCCTGGGGCAAAGGGCACGATGAGCCGGATGGGTTGATTCGGGAAATCGGCCTGGGCGGCGGCCGGCGCGGCCACGCCGCCCAGTGCAAGCAACATCACGGACAAAAGTGTCTTTTTCAAAGGAAATGCCATCTTATATGTCTCCAACTTACTCTTCAGTGTCGAAGGACATCATTCTATGGCTTACGCTTACGAATAGACACAATCATAATCGTTCGAACTCTAAGGACTTTCCCCGATGGCGTATCGGGCAGCTGTCCGTCTCCACCCAACGAGATGCCGGGATGGCGGAATACCGACGCCATCTTTCTCTTCGCCCCCTACTCCCGGCGATCCCTCACGAAGCGTTCAACATACGCGTTGGCGGGGTGCTCGCGAATCTCCGACGGCGTGCCCACCTGCTCCACCCGGCCTTCGCGCAGAATGACGATGCGGTCGCCCAGCCGCAGCGCCTCCTGAATGTCATGGGTGATGAAAACGATGGTCTTGTGCAGACGCTGCTGCAGTTCCAGCAGTTGATCCTGCATGTCGTAGCGGATCAGGGGGTCGAGCGCAGAGAACGCCTCGTCCATGAGCAGCACGTCCGCGTCGATGGCCAAGGCACGGGCCAGCCCCACGCGCTGCCGCATTCCGCCGGACAATTCATCGGGAAAGTGCGCACGGTAGTCGGACAGGCCCACGCGTTCGATCCACTGCGTTGCGGTTTCATGGGCCTGCGACCGGGGATCTCCTCTCACTCGCAGCCCGAAGGCCACGTTGTCGAGGACATTCATATGGGGCATGAGACCGAAGGCCTGAAAGACCATGCTGATCTTGCGCCGGCGCAGTTCACGCAGCGCAGGCATGTCCAGCGAGAGAATGTCGTTTCCGTCGAGAAGAATGCGGCCTGCCGAGGGGTCGATCAGGCGGTTCAGATGCCGCACGAGCGTGGATTTTCCCGACCCCGACAGGCCCATGACACAGGTAATGCACCCTTCAGGAATCCCGACAGTCACGCCGGCCAGCCCCACCGTGCATCCCGTCGCTTCGTGCACGGCGTTGCGGTCCGCGCCTTCGCGCAGCATGGTGACGGCACGCTGTTCATGACGGCCGTAGACCTTGTAGACGTCTTCGATACGAATCTTTACTTCGCTCATCGCGGCCTCCGTCGTGCCCGGCCATACGCCTGCGTGATGCGGTCGATGACAATGGCCAGGATCACGATGGCAACGCCCGCCTGCAGGCCGCGCCCGATATCGAGCGTCTGGATGCCGGCGAGCACGTCTTCGCCCAGGCCGCGAGCGCCAATCATGGAGGCCACCACGACCATGGCCAGTGCCATCATCGTGGTCTGATTGATGCCCGCCATGATGCTCGGGCGTGCCAGGGGCAGCGTGACGCGGGTCAGCATCTGCCAGGGCGTCACACCGAAGGATTGGGCCGCCTCCTTCGCCGCCGGGTCAACCTGCTGCAGGCCCAGGACGGTCAGGCGGATCAGGGGCGGGACGGCGTAGACGACCGTGGCAATGAGGGCCGGTACCTTGCCGAGACCGAACAACATGAGCACGGGGATGAGATAAACGAAGCTGGGCAAGGTCTGCATCACATCCATGATCGGGACCAACACACGCCGCAATCGTCTGCTTGCCGCTGCGAGGATGCCCACGGGAATGCCGATGAGAATGGAAAGCAGCGTGGACACCAGCACCAGCGAGAAGGTCTGAATGAGTTTCTCCCAGAGGCCGACTGCCCCGATGAGGTAGAGACCCAGCACGTACAGCGCCGTGGCCACCGGCTGGCGCGTTGCATGCCACGACAGCGCAGCCACGAGGACGAGCAGCAGCCAGGCCGGCACGGCCAGCAGCAACGTTTCGACTGGCAGCAGCACCTTGACCAGTAGGACGTCACCGGCACGTCGGAAGCCGTCCCCCCAGTGCTTGACCGCACGGGCAAGGTGGCGGTTCACGAACTCTGCGGCTGACCACTGCGGGAAGATGCTCTGCTTTGCCACTACCTGCTCGCCCCCGAGAGCCGCCTCCAGCCGGGATGCCTGCGCCGCATCCAGCCAGCCTTCCCAAACCTCCGGATGTTCCTTGAGGAAGCGTTCCGCCATGGCGTCCCCGGCGATGCGTTCTTCGGTCATCTGAAGAATGGCCCGGTTCAGCAGCTGAGGTTCGAAGCTGACACGTTCGAAAAAGGCGGTGATGTCGGGATGTGCATCCGCGAAAGGGGTGGAGAGAGCGACAGCCAGGCGCGCTTTGAGAAAATCGGTGGGACAAGGGTCGCCCTCGCCGCTGACGATGACCTCCCAACACGCCGGATCAAAGGGTGGCAGCTCGATACGATGCAAGCGGTACTTGGCCATCAGCCCGGCCGGCGCCCAGTAATAGAACAAGAGGGGTTCTCCGCGTTCATGCGCGGCGCTGATGGCGGCATCCAGCGCAGCGCCCGTGCCTGCGCGGAAGTTGGTGTAATGTTCGTCCAGCCCATATAGCGAGAGCAGACGGGAATTGGTCGCTTCGCAGACCCAACCTGTGGGGCAGTTCAGGAACCGCCCCTTTTCGGGTTGCTCGGGGTCGCGAAACAGCTCCTTGTAGCGCGGCAGGTCACGCCAGCTGAGCAGATCGGGTGCCAGCGGCGCCAGATCGCGTTCAGCATCCCCTTCCACCACGAATGCCGGCACGTACCAGCCTTGCTCTGCGCCCCCTTCCAGGGTGTCGCCCACGACCCGGACCTGGCCCGCCTGGATGGCGTCTTCAATGATGGGAGAACGGCCCGACCAGATTTCCGCAATGATCTGCAGGTCGTCTTGGGCCAGGGCGGCCTCGGCCGCCGCCGGCGTGCCCGGCACGATCTCGGTCTGGCAGCCGAACGCCTCTTTCAGGATCCGCACGAACACATGCGTAGTGAAGGCCGCGCTTTCCCAGTTCTGATCGGCGAAGCGAACGGGCTGCCCGTCGTGACAGGAACCCGTCGCCCGCGCGACCGCGGTGTTTTCGGTGTTGCTCACGTCCTGGGCGCGCACCAGGGAGGTGGCCAGCAACATTAGCATGCAAATCGTGAAAATACGCACGATACCCGAGAGATTGCTGTGCCGCGCGGCGTCGAACCGTGGGTGCATCCGTTATGGCTCCTGTCTCCGTACCGGCTCTGCTTCCATACCGACCAATGGTACCCCGCCCATCCAATTCCGCGAAGTAGCAAGAAACATTCCGCACGAAGTGAGCGCCCAAAGAAAAACGCCATGCTGGTGGGCATGGCGTTGCTTCTTGCCTATTCAGGCTTTCGCACTTTACTGCAGGGCGATTTCGACATCCACACCGGCGGGAAGGTCGAGACGCATGAGCGCGTCAACGGTCTTGTCAGTGGGGTCGACGATGTCCATGAGCCGCTGATGAGTGCGCATTTCGAACTGGTCGCGCGACGTCTTGTTGACGTGCGGCGAACGCAGGACGTCATAGCGACGAATCCGCGTGGGCAGTGGGACCGGACCGCGCACAACCGCACCGGTGCGCTTGGCGGTATCCACGATTTCGGCGGCCGACTGGTCGATGAGTTTGTAGTCGTACGCTTTC
>JAJUFT010000017.1 GCA_029263615.1 Alcaligenaceae bacterium
GTTTTCGGTCCCGTCTCGCCGAGCCTTGCCGCCTACCCCGAGAAACCCATCCAGATTGTTGTCAGTACATCACCTGGTGGGGGTGCGGACGTCACGGCGCGCTTAGTGGTCCCGGAACTCACGCGACTGCTCGGCCAGCAAATTGTGGTGGATAACAAACCCGGCGCCTCCGGCATGATTGCAGGTGGGTACGTGGCCAAGCAGCCCGCGGACGGTTACACCTATCTCTTTGATATCACGAGCTTCGCAGTCAATCCAAGCCTGTATTCGCAAATGACCTTCGATCCCGTGAAGGATCTCGTCCCGGTGACTCAGTTCGTGCAAGCTCCCAACGTACTCGTGGTGCACCCGTCTGTTCCGGTTTCCAACCTTCATGAGTTCATCGAGTACGCCAAGTCCAGTAACGGTCAGCTGGCCGTCGCATCATCGGGAAACGGCACTTCTCAACATTTGACCGCAGAAATGTTCATGGCCCGTACTGGGGTGAAGCTGGTCCACGTCCCTTACAAGGGGGGTGGGCCGGCTCTCTCCGACGTCATGGCCGGACACGTACCGGCATTCTTTGCGTTCCTGTCCTCTGCTGCGCCCCATATTCAGGCCGGACGACTGAAGGCAATCGCAATTACCGGGTCAAAACGTTCACCGTTGCTGCCGGATGTGCCCACCGTGGCTGAATCCGGAATTTCCGACCTGAACAGATTCGAAGCCTACGATTTCAACGGCCTGTATGCGCCCGCAGGCACCCCCAAGGATGTCATCAAGAAAATGCAGGAGGCCGTGGCTTCTGCGTTGAAGTCGGAAAAGGCGCGTCAGCAGCTCGAGAGCCTTGGCGCAGAAATCATTGCCAGTACACCCGAGGAATTCGAGCAATTCATTCGTGCGCAGATGGAGCAATGGGGGAATGTCGTCAAAACAGCGGGTGTGAAGGTTGAATGATCGACCGTTCTGAGGACTTCGGAGAACAATTTGATGATGACAGCACGCAACATGGAAATTAAGAGTGCAGTAGTCGACTTGCCAACCACTTCGATCTACGCAGCATCAACGGGCGAGGGCCCCTTGGTGATCTGCATGCACGGCATTACCGGGAACGCCTATGTATTTGAGCCCATCATGCGAGAGTTGGCCGACAGTTTTCACATCGTCAGCATCGACCAACGAGGCCATGGCCGTAGCGGTCGTCCCGACGGATTCCGTGCGCAGGATTTCGTCGCCGATATTGCCGCGCTGATTCGCCATCTGGACAGAGGGCCCGCGATCCTGCTGGGGCATTCGCTTGGCGCTCGAAACGCCATTGTGGCCGGGGCTTTATATCCGGAGCTGGTTTCATCGGTCGTCGCCCTGGATTTCACCCCGTACATTGAAGACGAAGTGCTTCAAGCATTGGAAGACCGTGTCAATGGGGGGGACCGGCTCTTCGAATCCGAGGAGGAGATTAAGACATACCTATCAGGGCGATACCCCTTTCTGCCACCCGATGCCATTGCTCGTCGGGCGCATTACGGGTATGTGCAGGTGGAAAACGGTTGGCGACCACTGGCTGGTGCCGAAGCCATGCAGAAGACGGCTGCAGGCCTGCGGGAAGATCTGGAGCAGCCCCTGCTGCAGCTCAAAGTACCTACTGTGCTGGTACGGGGGGAAGTCAGTAAACTGGTCAGCAAGGCGGCGTGGGAGCGCACATTGAAGTTGCGCCCGGATCTTCCCGCGATCGAAGTGCCGGGCAGTGACCACTATATTCCTGAGGTCAAACCCTTCGATGTCGTGGAAATCGTGAGAAACCGGCCCAGTCACTGAGCTGGGCGCTTCGACCATTTCCTGCGTGCCTTCCTCTTGCTCAACAGCAAGGAGAACGGATCAGTATGGCGGCAGCCCGGGGGCCTGAAGCCTGCATCGAACACGAGGGATAAAGCATGTGGCTGGTCATCCACCTACTCATCATCACCGGTCTGTCCGCGAGGGTGCTGTTGCGTCCACGCCGGGATCCTGCCTCACGCATTGCCTGGATCCTGTTCATCAGCGCCTTGCCCTATGTCGGAGCGTTGGCTTACCTGATGCTGGGCGAGGTGCGACCGGAAAGGGTGGCGGGCCGGCCAGCCAGGTTGACACGCGCGCCAGTGGCAGCCTCGGCATCACCTGTCCTGAGCGCGGCCGACGCGGCGGGCTCGTTGCCCGGTTTCGCCCTCGGTACGTCGATCAGCGGCTTTCCGCCGGTCGGCGGAAACACGGCGCAAGTGCTCAAGGATTCGAACGCGACCATCGATGCGCTGGTGGCGGATATCAACGCGGCGACCGACCACGTGCATCTGCTGTTCTACATCTGGCTGTCCGACAGAAACGGTAGCAGAGTGGCGGACGCCGTGGCGCGGGCGGCCCGGCGGGGCGTGACCTGTCGTGTCATCGTCGATGATCTGGGGTCCAGGGAGTTCATTCGCAGCCCGCACTGGGCGGCGATGGCTCAGGCGGGCGTGAAACTGGGGCGGGCCCAGGCCATCGGCAACATCCTACTGCGCATATTGAAAGGTCGGGTCGACGTCAGAAACCACCGCAAGATCGTGGTGATTGACGACGCCATCACCTACTGCGGCAGTCAGAACTGTGCTGACCCGGAATTCGCCATCAAGCCGAAATATGCGCCCTGGGTCGACCTGGTGCTGCGGTTCGAGGGGCCGGTGGCTCGACAGAACCAGACGCTGTTCCTTGAAGACTGGTATCTGTGCTCACGGGAAAACTGTGAAGATCTCTTGCAGCGCGCGGTGAAGAGGACCGATGGGGACGTGGTCGCGCAGGTGATCGGAACGGGGCCAGAGAGCCCTTATTCGGCCATGCCGGAGCTGTTCGCGACCCTGATGTTCAGCGCGCGACGGGAGCTCGTGATCAGCACACCGTATTACGTGCCCGATGCCGCCATGCAAGCTGCATTGTGTGCCTGCGCACGCCGAGGCATCGCGACGACCATCGTGCTGCCGGCCCGCAACGATAGCGCGTTCGTCGGGGCGGCGAGCCGCAGCCATTATGCCGAGCTGCTCGAGGCTGGGGTGCGCATTCATGAGTATGTCGGCGGCCTGCTGCACGCCAAAACCCTGACGGTGGATGGCGAGATGACCCTGATCGGGTCGGCCAACATGGACCGCCGCAGTTTCGAATTGAACTTCGAGAACAACATCCTGTTCCACGATGCTCCGTTGACACGCGCCGTTCGACAGCGGCAGGAAGAATACATTACCCGCTCCCGGGCCGTGCATCGCGCCGATGTGGAGACCTGGAGCAGCTGGCTGCGGCTGCGGAACAATGTGATGGCGATGCTCAGTCCCATTCTCTGAACCCCACCAGCCCTCAAATATTGAGGTTTCAACAGGGTTTTCCCTTCATTGAAAATATCGAACGTTCGTTTTATTGTTGTTCGAAAAGGAGGAGGGGGAATGGACAACTTGTTCAGTCTCGCCGGTCGCAAAGCGCTGGTCACAGGCGCAGCGGGCGGTCTGGGCGCTCACTTTGCCCGCACTTTGGGCGCTGCCGGTGCGCAGCTGGTGCTGGCGGGCCGTCGAATCGAGCCGCTCAAGCAATTGCAGGAAGTACTCGAACAGTCCGGCGTCACCGCCATCGCGGTGTCCATGGATGTCTCCGATCGCGCATCGGTTGGCGCAGCGCTGGATGCCGCGCAGCAGCGACTGGGCGTCATCGATATTGCCATCTGCAATGCGGGGGCAGCCATCACCAAGCCGGCCCTCAAGCTCAGCGAGCAGGACTGGGATTCCGTCATCAACGTGAATCTGAAGGGTTGCTGGCTGGTCGCCACCGAGGTGGCCCGGCGCCTGGTTGACGCCGGCTGTCCGGGAAGTATCGTCAATGTATCTTCAATTCTCGGCCATCGCGTGGCAGGGGCCGTGCTTCCCTACACGGTGTCCAAAGCAGGCGTCGAGCAGATGACGCGCGCCCTGGCACTGGAATGGGCGCGCCATGGCATCCGCGTGAATGCCCTGGCACCCGGCTACATCGAGACCGACCTCAATCGCGAATTCTTCAGTAGCGAAGCCGGGCAGACCATGATTCGCCGCATTCCTCAGCGGCGTCTGGGCAACGTCCAGGATCTCGATGGCGCGCTGCTGCTGCTGGCTTCCGATGCCTCTCGCTACATGACCGGTTCGTCCATTGTGGTGGACGGCGGGCATCTGCAGTCCACGCTTTGACAAGCATATCGGGCGCCCATGTTGAGGGGCGCCGCAACGGAGGTGTACTCATGGACTTCAATCTCTCCGAAAAAGGGGAAAACCTGCGGCGCAAGATTCGCGATTTCGTGAATGAGGTGCTGATCCCGCTCGAGAGCGACCCGGCCTCGTTCGACGAGCATGAAAACATCAGCAAGCCTCTGCTGGAGGAAATGCGGGCGCGGGCGCGCGCAGAAGGTTTGTGGGCACTGCAGATGCCGGAATCGCGGGGCGGTCAGGGTTGTTCCATGGTGGAAATGGCCGCTTGCTACGAAGAGATGAACCGTTCCATCTTCGGTCCGGTCGTCTTCAACTCGGCCGCGCCCGACGACGGCAACATGATGCTGCTGGAAAAGGTCGCCACGCCCGAGCAGAAGGAACGCTGGCTGCAACCGATCATCGATGGCCGCATCCAGTCGTCGTTTGCCATGACCGAGCCGGCCCCCGGGTCGGGTTCCGACCCCTCCATGATGCTCACCACGGCCACGCGCGAAGGCAACGACTGGGTGATCCACGGCACCAAGCATTTCATCACCGGGGCGGGGGAGGCGACCCATTTCATCCTGATGGCCAAGACCTCCGACGATCCGCGCAAGGGGCTGACCGCCTTCCTGTTCCACAAGGACGAACCGGGCTGGGAAGTGGTGCGCCGCATTCCCATCATGGGGCCGGAAGAGCACGGCGGCCACTGTGAGATCCGTTTCGATGGTCTGCGCATTCCCGACGAAAACCGCCTGATGAACGTGGGCGACGGCCTCAAGGTCACGCAGATCCGCCTGGGCCCGGCGCGGCTCACGCACTGCATGCGCTGGCTGGGCCTGGCCAAGCGTTCCCTGGAAATCGCCACCGACTATGTGTCGCATCGCGAATCTTTCGGGGTGCGTCTGGCCGACCGCGAAGGGGTCCAGTGGCTGCTGGGTGAGGCCGCCATGGGCATCCAGATGGGCCGGCTGCTCACCATGCATGCGGCATGGAAACTCGACAGCGGCGATTACGCCCGCAAGGAAGTGTCAATGGCCAAGGTGGTGGTCTCCGAAACCCTGCACAAGGCCGTGGATACCGCCATTCAGTTATGCGGGGCGCGCGGTTACTCCCGTGACACGCCGCTCGAGTGGATTTACCGGTACGCGCGGCAGGCAAGGCTGGTGGATGGCGCATCGGAAGTGCACAAGATGGTGCTGTCCAAGGCGCTGATGTCCGATGGAATCGATTTCTGGCGCTGGGGTTGAAATGACGGCAAGTCCGGAATCGCACAAGGTGGAGGCACTGGCAGGCTACCTCAAGGACTGCCTGCAGGCCGAGAGGCTCACCGTTGAGTCCTTCTCGCGCCTTTCCGGCGGAGCCATCCAGGACAACTTCGGCATCACGGTGGTGTGCAGGGGGGGGCCGAACGAAGGGCGTCACGCCCTGGTGGTGCGCAGTGATGCGCCCTCCAAGGTGGCGGTCAGCATGTCGCGCGCGCAGGAATTCCGTGTGCTGCAGGTGGCTCACGAAGCCGGGGTCACCGTGCCCCGGCCGTTCTGGTGCTGCGAGGATGCCTCCGTCATCGGCGCGCCTTTCTGCGTCATGGCAAGGGTGAATGGCTCTGCCTCGCCGCGTGAGCTGGTCAGGCAGATGGGGGCGAACCCGGCGCAGGCCCGGGAGCTGGTCATGCAGCTGGGAAGCGAGCTGGCACGGATCCACAGTGTGGTCCCCGACTCGCCGGCGGCCCAGCGACTCCACTTCCTGCCCATGCCGAGCGACAAACCGGCGCTCGCGCGGGTGGCCGAGTATCGTGCTGCCCTGGACGCGATTCCCCTGCCGCAACCCGTGCTGGAATGGGCCCTGAACTGGCTGGCGCAGCATGCCGTCGATTCGGGGCTGCGCACGCTGTGTCATGGCGACTTCCGCACGGGCAACTACATGGTCGAAGACGGCCGGGTGACGGCCGTGCTCGACTGGGAATTCGCCTCATGGGGCGACCCGTATGAAGATCTCGGCTGGCTGTGTGCGCGCAGCTGGCGCTTTGGTGCCGCCGAACGCGCGGCGGGCGGCATCGGCGATCGTCATGACCTCTACGCAGCCTGGGAAGCCGGCACCGGCCACGCGGTCGATGACCGCCAGGTCCGCTATTGGGAAGTCATGGGCATGGTGCGCTGGGCCGTCATTGCCCTGCAGCAGGGGCAGCGTCACTTGAGCGGCGAACAGCCCTCCCTGGAGCTGGCCCTCACCGGCCGCATGCTGCCGGAGATCGAGCTCGACATTCTGGCGACGGTCGCCCAGTTCGAAGGGCAACCGATTTCCGCCGTTGCCTTGCAGCCCTGGCATGCGCCGCAGGGCGAAGCATCGCACGCCGGTGCCGGCCTTCTGGCGCCCGACGCCGGGAACACCTTGCAGATTGCCCGCCAGACCTTGCTCGGCACGCTGCTGCCGCAGTTGCCGGAATCGTGCACCTACGAGGCCCTCATGGTGGCCAACGCCATGGCCGCCGCCCAGCGTGAACTGGCCGACGGTGGGCGCTCCCACGCAGGCGTGAAGCAGGCCGTGCGGGCCTTCCTGCAGGGCGCGCAGATGTGGCAGGACAGCCACTCCGCGTCCGACCCGCGGGCAGTTCTGGCGCGGTCGCTGCGTGCCGGGCGCGTTCCGCCGACGCAGGACGGCGCGCTGCGTTCATTGCTGATTCTTGATACCTGCACCCGGCTCGCACTCACCAACCCCAAGTATCTGGCGGGACACCAGGAGAGTGCCCGAGCCCTGTCGACGACAGAATCCGGAGAATGACATGGCGCATTTCGAGAGCACGGCCCTGAGCCGGAACCCCGCCAATTATTCCGCCCTCACCCCGGTCAGCTTTCTGAAGCGCGCGGCGCACGTGTTTCCGCAGCGCACGGCGGTGATCGATGATGACATGACGCTGAACTATGGCGAGTTCTACGCGCGCAGCCGTGCCCTGGCTTCGGCCTTGCAGCAGGCGGGTGTGCAGCAAGGGGACACCGTCAGCGCCCTGTGCTTCAACACTCACGAACTGCTGGAATGTCACTACGGTGTTCCCATGCTGGGGGCAGTGCTCAATGCCATCAATACACGGCTGGACGCCGGCACGCTGGCCTTCATTCTGTCGCATGGGCGGGCGAAGGTGCTGATCTATGACACGCGCCTGCAGGCGCTGGTCAGCGAAGCCATGGCGAAGCTGGAGGTCGGTCCCACACTCATTGCGGTGGAGCGGGGCACGGCAGAGGACCCTTCGCTTGAAGCGAATCCCGGGACGCTGGAATATGAAGCTTTCCTGCGCCAGGGAGACCGCAGCTACGTCTGGGAAAAAGTGGCCGACGAATGGCATCCCATCGCTCTGAACTATACCTCTGGCACGACCGGCAATCCGAAGGGGGCGGTCTACCACCATCGTGGTGCGTATCTTGCGGCCATGAGCAATGCCATGGCGATGGCCATGACGCCTCGCACCGTTTATCTATGGACCTTGCCGATGTTCCATTGCAATGGCTGGTCCTATACCTGGGGGGTGACGGCCGCGGGTGGCACTCACGTGTGCCTGAGCAAGGTGCAGTCGGAGGCCGTGCTCGACCGGATTCGTCGGCACGGCGTGACCCACATGTGTGGTGCACCCATCGTGCTCAACATGCTGATGAACGACTTCCATCAGCAGTCGGCGCGCATGGATCAACCGGTGCAGTTTGCCGTGGGCGGGGCCGCGCCTCCCAGTGCCATCATTCAGCGGGGGCGTGAACTCGGTTTCGAGATCGTCCATCTTTATGGACTGACCGAAACCTTCGGGCCGTCCATGCTGTGCGTGATGCAGGAAGACTGGCGGGAACTGCCTGTCGACGATCTGGCACGCAAGATGGCACGACAGGGCGTGGGTCTGTATGCGATCGACGATGTCGCCATCGCCGGGGCCGGCCCCGGGGAGTTTGCGCCGGCCGACGGTCTTTCCATGGGCGAACTGCTGCTGCGAGGCAACACGGTGATGGCGGGCTACCTCGGCAACCCCGACGCCACCGCAGAAGCCTTCCAGGATGGCTGGTTTCATACCGGTGATCTGGCCGTGATGCACCCGGACGGGTATGTCGAACTCAAGGACCGCGCCAAGGACATCATCATTTCCGGTGGGGAGAACATTTCCAGCCAGGAAGTGGAGGAGGTGCTCTACCGCCATCCCCACGTTCTGGAAGCCGCCGTCGTTGCCATGCCGGACGTGAAATGGGGCGAGACCCCCTGCGCATTCGTCACCCTCAAGGGTGAGGATGCGGTCGTCACGGAAGCCGACATCATCGCCTGGTGCAAGGCACACATGGCGTCATTCAAGGCACCCCGCAAGGTGGTGTTCTCCGAACTGCCCAAGACGTCCACAGGCAAGGTGCGCAAGAACATTCTGCGCGATTGGTTGCAGGAACGGGCCGAGCAGAACTAGGCCCGAACAAAAGACAGCATCCACAGCTGTTAGGGGCAACATCCCAGTCCGCGGTGAAGGCACCAGGCGAAGTGCTGGCCGCATTTTTCAAGGAGAGAGGCATGAATCGAAAAACATTCCTGAAGTCCGCCATGGCATTGGCGGTGGTGGGCGCTATGGCCGGAACGTCCATGGCGCATGCCAAGCAGGAGCCGATTCGCATCGGCGCCATCTATCTGATGTCCGGCAGTGCTGCCATGTATGGCAAATTTGCGCAGCAGGGCATCCAGCAGGCCATCGAAGAGATCAACGCCGCCGGCGGCGTGCTCGGCCGTCCGCTGCAGGTCCTGATGGAAGACAGCCAGGGCAAGGCTGCCACGGCCATTCAGGCCGCCCGCAAGCTGGTCTATCAGGACAAGGCCGATGTCCTGATGGGTCTGGACAGCTCCGGGGTGGCGCAGGGCCTGGTTCCGGTGCTGCCGGAATTGCGCAAGCCCTTCATCATCACCCACGCTGCCACGCCTGACGTCACCGGCAAGCTGTGCAACAAGTACACCTTCCGGGTCAGCGTGAATGTTCACCAGAACATGAACAGCGCGGCGGAAGTGGCGGCCAAGTCGGGCAAGAAGCGTTGGACGACCATCGGGCCAGACTACGCCTTCGGTCACCAGTCCTGGGAGTTCTTCGGCAAGTATCTCAAGGAGAAAATGCCCGACGCCGAACTCATGAGCCAGGTCGCCTTCCCGCGGTTCGGCGCCGAAGATTTCACGCCCTTCATCGACAGCGTGATGGCCAGCAAGCCGGACGGGGTGCTGATCTCCGTCTGGGGCGGCGACATGGTGAACTTCGTCCGTCAAGCCAACAACCGGGGCTTCTTCGATCAGGACTTCGATGTCCTGTTCACCGTGGGCGCGGCAACGGAAGTGCTCACCGCACTGGGTGACCAGCTTCCGGAAGGCGTATGGGTTGGCACGCGCTACTGGTATGGCGCGCACGACAACGACCTCAACAAGAAATTCGTAGCCGACTACAAGCAGCGCTACAACGCACCGCCCAGCTACAACGCGGAAGGAGCCTATGTGGCGGTCTACGCCTTCAAGGCGGCCATCGAGAAGGCCGGCAAGGTGGATGGCGACGCCATCGCCGCTGCGCTCAAGGGTCTGGAGATCCCCGCGCCCACGGGCCCGCTCAAGTTCCGTGAAGGGGACAACCAGGCATTGATCGGGCCGACCTGGGGCAAGACCGGCCCCATGAACACGGAAGACAAGATCCGTTCTCTGACCGAGATGGTGACCTTCGATGGTCAGGAGATCACCCCGCCGGTTGATCCGGAGTGCAAGCTGTAAGGCCTGCCTGTTGCCACGCCGTGCCCCGTCCGGGGCGCGGCGCACGAATCAAGCATTTTGGAGGGCATCATGGGCAGTCTTGGTCTCGCCTTGCTCAATAGTCTGGATATCGGCCTGTTGCTGTTCATTATCGCCGTGGGCCTGAACATCGTCTTCGGCGTTCTCAACGTGATCAACTTCGCGCACGGCGCGCTCTACATGCTGGGTGCCTATCTGGCGTTCAGCTGCATCAGCGTGCTGGGCATGCCATTTTGGCTGACGCTGCTGGTGGCGCCGCTGGGCGTGGCCCTGCTTGCGGTGCTGGTCGACCGCCTGATGCTGCGTTTCGTTTACCAGCGTGAAGTCACCGACAGCCTGCTGCTCACGTTCGCGCTGCTGCTCATCCTCAATGAGTCGGTGCGGATGATCTGGGGAACCGGCATCCATGTGGTGGAACCCCCTGAACTGCTGCGGGGCACGATCACGTTGCCGGGAGGCATCCGTTATCCGCTGTACAGCCTGTTCGTGATCCTGGCCGGCGCACTCGTGCTCTTTGGCCTGTGGTTCCTGTTCAACAAGACCCGTGCGGGCAAGATCATGCGTGCAGCCGCCCTCGACCGTGACATGGCGCAGCTGCTCTGTATCAACACCCGGCTGGTGATCACCGGCGTATTTGCCTTCGGTGCGTGGCTGGCTGCCCTGGGCGGCGTGGTCGCGGCGCCCATGCGGGCCATCGACCCGGGCATGGGTGACAAGATCATTATCGAGAGTTTCATCGTGGTTGTGATTGGCGGTCTGGGCAGTTTCCCGGGGGCGCTGCTGGGCGCGATCGTGCTGGGCCTCATCCATGGGCTCGGCGGCCGTTTCCTGCCGGAAATCAACCTCATGCTGCCGTTCGTCGGCATGGCGATCGTGCTGCTGCTCAAACCGCATGGCCTGCTGGGTCGGCGAGCTTCATTGTGAGGACACGATGCTTTTACAGGACAAGACAATGAACGAAACACGCGCGACACAATCGGCCGCTTCTGCGGGCCCTTCGGGCCGCGCGGGAATGCTGACGCGACTGGCCTGGGGGGTGGGCGTGCTGGCGCTGATCCTGCTGATCATCCTGCCGTGGGTCGCCCCGTACTTCTACATCTTCATCGCGACCGAAGTGCTCATCCTGGGGCTGCTGGCCGCCAGCTTCAACCTCATCTTCGGATACACCGGCATGTTGAGCTTCGGGCATGCCGCTTTCTTCGGCATCGGGTCCTATGCGGTTGCCATGCTGCTACAGGCCTACCAGTGGCCCCTGCTGCTCTGCCTGCTGGTCGCCGTGCTGGTGGCCACTGTGCTGGCGCTTATCATCGGGTTCTTCTGCGTCCGGCTCAACGAGGTGTACTTCGCCATGCTGACCCTGGCTTTCGGGATGATGGTGTTTTCCATCGCTCACCAATGGCGCTCCGTGACCAATGGAAGTGACGGCATTGCGGGGTTCTCGGTGGGGTCCCTGGGCCTTGGGGTCGATGTGCAGCTCGGGAACCCGAGCGTGTACTACCACGTGGTGCTGGTCATCGTGCTGCTGGCGGCGGCGCTGTTGTACCTGATCTGCCGCTCTTCTTTCGGGCTGATCCTCCGTGCAATCCGTCAGAACCCGGAGCGGGTGGCGTTCTGCGGTGTAAACGTGCGCGCCTATCGGCTCGCGTCCTTCACGGTCGCCGGGGCCTTTGCCGGACTGGCAGGCGGCCTGATGGCCCCCTTCCTGCGCATCGCCAGCCCCGAACTGCTGCACTGGTCGATGTCTGCCGAGCCCGTGCTCATGACCATTCTGGGAGGCAGTGGCTATTTTCTCGGGCCGTTCGTGGGCGCAGGCATGTTTGTTCTGCTGGAGACCTGGATCACCAGCATGACGCAGGCCTGGATGCTCGTGTTGGGCATCATCCTGGCCTTCATGGTCATGTTCTTCCGTCGCGGGCTGCTCGGGACGGTGCTGGACTGGATACAGGAGCGTAAGTGATGGCGCAGGACAAGGACATCATTCTCGAGGTGGCGGGAATCGCCAAGCGCTTCGGCGGGGTGGCCGCCGTCTCGAACGTGGATCTGCAGGTGTATCGGCACGAGACGCTGGCCATCATCGGCCCCAACGGTGCGGGCAAGACCACGTTCTACAACCTGCTGTCGGGGCGCATGCAGCCCACCAGCGGGCAGATCCTCTACGAGGGGCGGGACATCACGGGCATGCCGCCCCATGAGATCAGCCGACTCGGCATTTCACGATCTTTCCAGATCAACAACATCTTCGAGGAGATGACGGTCCGGGAGAACGTGGAAGTGGCCGTCACGGCGCTGCGCAATGAGGGAAGGCGCTGGAACAACGTGGCTTCCCGCAATCGGGCCGTGCAGGCCGAGGCCGATGCGCTGCTGGAGCGGCTGTCGCTTTCCGAACTGGCCGACCAGCGCGCTGGCGTCATCAGTTACGGCGACAAGCGGCTGGTCGAGATTGCCGTGGTGCTGGCCACGCAGCCCAAGCTGGTTCTGCTGGACGAACCCACGGCGGGCATGACACCGGATGAAACGCAACGGGTGGTGCAACTGGTGAAGTCGCTGGGCGATAGTGGCGATTACACCTTCCTGATCACCGAGCATGACATGAACGTGGTGTTCGGGCTGGCTGACCGCATTCTGGTGATGCACCGCGGGCAGAAGCTCGTGCTGGGCACGCCGGAAGAGGTCCGGGCGCACCCCGAGGTGCGTCGCGCCTACCTGGGCACTGCAGATGAGGAGATGGCACCATGATGCTGGAGGTTCGCGACATCCACACCTATTACGGCGAGAGTCATGCCCTGCAGGGAATCACACTGAGTCTGGAGGAGGGCGAGACGGTCTGTCTGCTGGGGCGCAACGGGGCGGGCAAGAGCACCACCCTGCGCAGCATCATCGGGCTCAATGCCCCGCGCAGCGGCAAGGTCATCTTCGACGGCACCGATGTGACGGGCTGGCCGGCCTACCGGATCGCCCGCCTGGGCGTCGGCCTGGTGCCGGAAGACCGGCGAATCTTCCCCGGACTCACCGTGCGCGAGAATCTGGAAGTCGGTTTCTATCAGAGGCCGGGCACCAAGAACCCCTGGACGCCGGAACGCATCTTCGACGAATACCCGATGCTGGCCGAACTCGCCAATCAGGATGGCAGCACGCTCTCGGGCGGGCAACAGCAGATGCTGGCGGTCGCGAGGTCTCTCATGAGCGCACCCCGGCTGCTTTTGCTGGACGAGCCCAACGAAGGGCTGGCGCCGGTGATCGTGAAGCAGATCGGCCGCCTGATCGACGATCTGTCGAAGACCACCACCATCCTGTTCACGGACCAGAGTGTGCACTTTGCGCTGCAGCACGCGCGGCGCGCCTACATTCTGGAAAAGGGCAGGGTGGTTCACCAGGCCAGCAGCGAAGCGCTGCTCCAGGATGAAGCGATCCAGCAACGGTACCTGTCGGTATGAACTAGAATTTTCCGTTTTTTCTCAATACCGGGATACCGCATGGTCGGGGACTTCGAGTCGTTCAAGGCAGATCTCAGCCTGTCGAAGGTGGAGATCTGCCGGGCCTTGTTCAGGCAGAACGCGGGCCACATCCGTATCCGCAAGGAACATGTGGCCGTGCCCAACCTCGTGCGCATCGTGGAGTCGACCTTGCGCCTTGCACGCGTGAAGGGCTTCCACGCGATGTCGTTGCGCGACCTGTCTGCCGATTCGGGCATGAGCATTGGCGGGCTGTATGCCTACATTCGCAACAAGGACGACCTCGTCCACCTGATCCAGATGCACGGCATGCTGCTCACGCGCCGCACCCTGCGGGACTATACCGAGGGCGTGGACGATCCCCGCGAACGCCTGCATTCCGCGCTGCGGGCGCATGTGTATCTCAGCGAGCTGATGCAACCGTGGTTCTATTTCTCCTTCATGGAGACGCGCAACCTGCCTCCAGCGCAGAAGAAGGAAGCGATTGCCATCGAGCGCGAGGTCGAGGACATCTTCCACGACATCATCGTCGAGGGCATGGCACGGGAGCGCTTCCGTGACGTTGATGCTCGCCTGTTGGCCGCGGTTTCCAAGGCCATGATGCAGGACTGGTATCTGAAGCGGCGCAAGTACCGCGACCACCAGGTGGGGCCGACCGCTTACGCCGCTTTCCTGTGCGACATGATGGACCGCTATCTGCTGCCCGGCTGATGCCGGGCCAGACGGGGGCGAGCCTGACGATGGATCAGAGCGGGGTGAGCAGCGGCTCGCCGCGGAAGTGGGCCTTGAGGTTGTCGACGACCAGCTGTGACATGGCGCTGCGGGTCTCCGTCGTGCCGCTGGCGTGATGTGGAAACAGAATCACGTTGTCGAGCTGCTGGAAGCGCGTGTCGATATGGGGTTCATTCTCGAAGACGTCCAGGCCGGCGCCGCCGATGGACTTGCGCTGCAGCGCATTGATGAGGGCCTCTTCATCCACCACCGAGCCGCGGGAAATGTTGATGACCCAGGCTTCCGGGTGCAGGGCGTCCAGCACCTGCGCATTGATCAGATGGCGAGTGTCCGCACCGCCGGGGCAGGCCAGCATCAGAATGTCGCAGTTTGCGGCAAGCTCGACCGGCGTGGCGTAATAGGGGTAGGGCACGTCCTTGCGGTTGCGTGACGTATACAGGATGTCCATCTTCATGGCTTCGGCCCGCTTGGCGATCTCCAGGCCAATGCGGCCCAGGCCGACGATGCCCATGCGCTTGCCCTTGAGCGAGCGCCCCAGGGGCATCATTCCGCGTTGCGACCACTGGCCGCTGCGGACGTATTCGTGCCCATCGCCGAGGCGGCGCAGGGCGTTGAGGACCAGGCCGATGGCCAGGTCGGCGACATCGTCATTCAGCACGTCGGGAGTGTTGGTGACATGAATCCCCTTTTCCTTGCACGCAGCCACTGCGATGCTGTCCGTTCCCACGCTGGAGGTGGAGACGATTTCCAGGGCGGGCAGGCGCGGCAGCATGGCAGCCTGAAAGCCCGGCGCACCGGAGGTCACGACGCCGCGAATGCGGCCGCCAACCTCGTGGAGCAGCGCCTCGGGGTCTTCGGCGAGATCGTAGCGATGAAGTTGGAACGCCTGTTCGAGTTGTTCCATCTGGGCGGGCATCAGAGGGCGCAGGACAAGCAGCTCGGGTTGACCGGAGGTGGGGTGATTCATGTTGTCTTCCATCGGTGAAATGTCAGTCTGGTTGTTCGAATTGGTGCCCCGTATGACATCACAGAAGGCCGGCGCCGACAACTCGCTACGCGCTTGGCGGTTCGGCCCCCCATGCGACACGGTGTGTCGCCACCGCCCGCTAGCATGAAGTCCAGTACCCACCGGGAATCACGCAGGAGAGTCTGGCTACATGAAACAACGAGGCATCATTCGGGCGATGAAGTGCCCTTGGTCGCGCAATGAGTTCCTGCTGCGGCTCATGCGCGTCGACGAAGACGGAAGCGAACGTCTGCTGGCCACGAGCTCGGCCGTCACCAAGGTGGCGGCGGCGGCATTGACGCGCACCTTTGCCAACTCGGCGCCGGTCCGCTTCGACCTTGAGGCCGTGTCGGCCGTTCTGGAGATTCCGGGGCGAACGGCCTGGGCCAGTTTCACCGACCTCGAGCCGGCCAGGGCCGCGCTCAAGGCGTGTGTGCAGCATGAGCTGCGGCGCGCGCGGGGTGTACTGGTGCTGATCTCGCTTTCTTGCAACAGCAATATCGTTCACGACCTGCGTTCGATTCTCAATGTGGTGCATCCTCACATCGGCGCCCAGACGCCGTCCGCCTGCATCACCACTTACGACGATGCCCTGGTTCGCGAGGTCCGTGTCGAACTTCTGCTGCTGGGCATGTGATCGGCCGGGGTTTTCTCCACGGCCCACACGTCGTCGCCAAACCCCCGCAGCCAGCGCGCCAGCAGCAGGCTGTCCAGCACCGTGGCCGTGACGTGGTAGCTGTCCTCGCATTCACGCACGCGCTGGTCCGCAGACAGGCGGCTCTCCAGCAGGTGATAACCGGCTTCTTTGCGGATGTGAAAGCTCAGCCGGATGCGCCGGCCTTCGCCGTACTGAAAACGGCCTTCGTCCTCATAGGCGGCCAGATCGAACTCCTTCGGGCGTTCGAAGCGCAGGTCCGACATCTCGGCCGAGAGAATCCGGTGCATGGCCAGTGTCCGTTCGTTGTTGAAATCCTGGAATCGGCAGACGAGGTACAGGCTCGCACCCTGCTGGGCAAGCCCCAGCGGCATGATGCGATGCCGTCGCTTCTGCCGCCGTGCATTGCGGTATTCGATCTCGAGCCAGCGGTTCTCGTACAGCGCCTGGCTGACGACGTCGAAGACGGCCGGGGCCAGGGGTGGCGGCAGCAAGGGCAGCGTGGCGCTCACCACCCGCACCTTGCGCGTCCATTCCTGTTCGCGCCGAGCGCCGGCCGGATCGCTCAGGCGCATCCGGGCCTGGGCAAAAAAGCCTTCCAGCGACTTCATAAGCGGTGCCGGCAGCAGGTGCCTGAGGTGTTCCTCGGCCAGACGCAGCAGCAGGGATTCCTGCGGGCCCAGCGCGGGCAGCGACAGGCCGGCGGCATGTGGCAGCCATCGGTAGCCGTAGGGCCGGCTGCGGTCGTCACGCTCAATGTCGAAATGCGCGGAAAGAATGTCCAGATGCCGCTGGATGCTGCGCAGGTCGCGGCTGAAACCGGCATGCGTCAGCTGCTCGTGCAGCTCCTGGGCCGTGATCTTGCGATGTCGGGGAATGCGCCTGAGCAGCTCGAGGCTGAGCAGGACGGTCTCCATCTGTCGGGTGCGAGTGTTCATGCGCGCCAAGTTTAGTGAATTTGTGAGCTGTGCAGGTCATTGCCTGCCATGGCCTAAGATTTCGGAAAGTCGACATGTACAACTACGGGAGTCAGACGATGCCGCACGAAGGTGTCCGCCTCGAGGCGGAAGGGGGACGCATCCATGAAGAACACTGGCAGCAGGCCGTTCAATGGCTGGACGAAGCGGACAGTCTGGTGATTGCCGCGGGCGCAGGCATGGGCGTGGATTCCGGTCTGCCCGACTTCCGGGGTGACGAGGGGTTGTGGCGGGCCTATCCCGCGCTGCGTGAAGTGGGCCTGAACTTCGTCAGCATCGCCTCGCCCCAATCCTTCCGGGACGATCCAGAACTGGCCTGGGGCTTTTACGGGCACCGCCTGAATTTGTACCGGCACACCCAGCCGCACGACGGTTTCCGAATCCTCCGTCGCTGGGCGGACAAGATGGAGCACGGTGCGTTCGTCTACACCAGCAATGTCGACGGTCAGTTCCAGAAAGCCGGGTTTTCGGAAGAACAGATTGTCGAGTGCCATGGGTCCCTGCACTGGCTGCAGTGTATGGAAGATTGCACGGGCCGGCTCTGGAAGGCAGACACCTGGGCCCCGAGCGTGGATGCACGCGCCTGCCGCCTGCGCTCGGCCCTGCCGCGCTGTGTTTCCTGTGGCGGGCTGGCGCGCCCCAATGTACTGATGTTCGATGATGCGGAGTGGAATGCCGAACGCACCCGGCGCCAGCAGCAGCGCCTCGAGGCGTGGCTGCATGGTGTGACCCGGCCCGTCGTGGTGGAGCTCGGGGCCGGCACGGCGGTTCCGGCCGTCAGATGGTTTGCGTCCCTGCTCGGGGCCCCGCTCATCCGCATCAATCTGCGCGAGAGCAGGATCGAGTCCGGGCAGGGCGTCGGCCTGCCTGGCCGTGCGCTGGAGGTGCTGAACGAGCTCGACCGGCGCCGCGCCAGGGTCTGAACCCCCCGGCGAACTTGTGTTCCCACGGCGCCGGGTGTATGAAAGCGCTTGAAGCATCAAATAACGGTTGTTGTCTCTTGATGAACATTGTTATGATTTTTTGAGCTCACAGGAGAATAAAGTGAAGAAGAAGCTCAGCGCCGCCCTGATATTGACCAGTCTGGCAGCCTGCGATGGCGGTGGAGGAGGCGGCAGCACACCCCCGCCGGTGGCTTCTTCTCCCAATATTCTCTTCGTCATCATGGATGACGTCGGTATCGACCAGATGCGCTCCTTTGGCTATGGCGGTGCTACCCCGCCGCACATGCCGAACATGGATGTCGTCGCGCATGCCGGCCTGCGTTTTCGCAATACCTGGTCCATGCCCGAATGTTCACCGGGCCGCGCGGCCTTCTTCCTCGGCCAGTACCCTTTGCGCACCCACATACGGCAGGCCATCGGGCCCAACGATCTCGCCATCTCCCAGGTCTCGCCCTTCGCCATGACGGCGCCCAAGCTCCTCAAAAAGGCGAACTACGAAAGCGGTCTTTTCGGCAAGTTCCACCTGGCGGGCCCGGAAAACAACGAGGCGGGCAACTCCACGCCGGCCCTGCTTGGCTGGGATTACTTCTACGGTTGGGTAGGTGGCCTGCCCGGTTCCATCGACACGTCAGCCGGCGGGGTGGCGCCGGAAGGCAGCTACAGCTGCGGTTTCGTACCTTCGGCTGCTGCCGGCGGGGCCGACGAAGGCGCCTGCTATCAGCCGGACAATACCTGCACGCACATCCGCCGCACGTCGCTGGTGCAAGACCCTGCAGGCCTGCAGTGCCTGGATTCCGGCGGCGTCTTCGTTCCGCACCAGACCTGCGGGGCGCCGCCCTCCACCCTGAACTTCACTCGGGAGAACGGCTATTACGTCTCGCCTCTGGTGATCATCCAGGACGGTCAGGTCGAAGAAGTGGCGCTGACCGACCCGCGGGCGCGGCGCTACCGTACCCGCCTCGAAACCGATGCGGCCATCGAATGGATCAACAGCCGACCGGCCGATCGCCCCTGGATGGCCACGGTCAGTTACAGCGCTGCGCATACCCCCTGGCAGCAGCCCCCGGGCGATCTCCTGCCCCAGGTCGACGGAGCCGTCGTCGACGGGCTGGACTGCCGGGCCACGGTGCCCGGGCGCATCATCCAGAATCGCATGACCGAAGCGCTCGACACCGAGTTCGGCCGCCTGCTGGTGGAAACCGGCCTTGCCCGGCGCGGCGAGGAGGGGGAACTGGTCTACGAGCCTGCCGGCACCAATACGGTCATCGTCATTGTCGGCGATAACGGCTCGCTTGCTGCCGCGGTGAAAGAACCGTTTGAAGCGGGTCAGGCCAAGGGCACCACGTATCAGACCGGCGTCTGGACTCCGCTGATCGTGGCCGGGCCCCAGGTGACCGAGCCGGGGCGCGAGGTCGAACACATGGTGAACATGGTGGACCTCTACCAATTGTTCGCCGAGATCGCAGGCGTCGACGTGCAGGCCGAAAACCCCCACACCGTCGATTCCGCGCCCGTGCTGCCCTATCTGACCAACCCTGAACAGCCCAGCATCCGCAATATCAACTTCGCCATGGCCGGCTTCAATATCCAGGCCAATGGCGGCAGCAACGGCCCCTGCGTGATCAGCACGGCCTGCACCCAGATTCCCACCACCAAGAGCGTTTGCGAGGACAACCAGGGTGAGTGGTGGGGGCCGGGGTATGACACCGGCCCCGGCAGTACCGTCATCGATAATGGCGGCGCCGGCTACGAGATCTGCGCCGACGTCAATCGCGCGCTCTATCGGGCCGGGCGTCCGTTGCTGAACATTCTGGCCGAAGATTCCGCCACGGTGCGCGATGAGCGCTACAAACTGGTGCGCAACAGCACGCGCCAGTACATTCCGGAAACCGACACGATCGAGTGGCGCACGGTCGAAGAGCTCTTCGAGATCAATCAGGCCGTGCCCAAACCCCTGCTCGACACGCCGGATCGCAATCTTCTGGCGGCGGCCACGCCCGAGGTCCAGGAAATCTACGAACGTCTCAAGTCGCAGATGGACTCCATTCTTGCGTCGCAGCCGGAGTGCCCGGGCGACGGCAACCTGGATGGCGTCGTCGATGGTCGCGATCTCGACGAATGGGGGCGCATCGCGCACGCCTGGGGCTTGTCCAGCGTCTACGACTTCAAGATCAACGGCGTATTCGATGGCCTGACCAATACTCTGGACGCGGCCGTCATCCAGGATAACCTCGGCAAGCGCTGCCCGCCGACTTATGCGCTCTACTAGGCGGGTGCTGGTCCTTGGCGCGACCGCTGCGTCGCTGCTGGTGGCCGGTGTGGCCGGCTGGCAGTGGCGCGCGGGAGTGCAGGCCGCACCCGGCGCACCACAGGTCATTGTCGGGGATGGTGTGAACTCCCCCGCAGGCATGGCCTGGGTCCCGCCCGGGGAATTCCTCATGGGCAGTGACAGCGGGCTGGCGCAGCCGAACGAAAAACCGGCGCACAGGGTGAGGGTCAAGGGGTTCTGGATGGACCTCACCCATGTCACCAACGATCAGTTCGCACGCTTTGTTGAAGAGACCGGCTATGTCACGACGGCCGAACGCAAGCCCGACTGGGAGACCATCCGCGTGCAGTTGCCGCCAGGCACGCCCCGGCCACCGGATGACGCGCTGGTGCCGGGCGCCATGGTGTTCGTGGGCACGGAAGGCCCCACCAACCTCGCGGCCTACTGGAACTGGTGGCGCTATGTGCCGGGTGCCAGCTGGCGGCAGCCTCAGGGGCCGGGCAGCAGCATCGAAGGCAAGGGCGACCACCCCGTGGTGCAGGTCAGTTATGAAGACGTGCAGGCCTATGCGCGCTGGGCGGGCAAGCGCATGCCCACCGAAGCCGAATGGGAATATGCGGCCCGGGGCGGCCTGGAACAGGCCACCTATGTCTGGGGCGACGAACTCATGCCCGAGGGGCGCAAGATGGCCAACTACTGGGATGCCAACCAACGCGCGTTTCCGGTGGTGAGCCCCGAGGCGGGCGGGGCCGTCGGAACGCTGCCGGCCGGCACCTTCCCGCCCAACGGTTATGGCCTGTACGACATGACCGGCAACGCCTGGCAGTGGGTGAGCGACTGGTACCGGGCCGACTATTTCCTCATGCAGAGCAAGCTCGGCAAGCGCGTCATCGACAACCCGCAGGGGCCGTCCGATTCATGGGACCCTTCCCAGCCCGGCGTGCCCGCCGATGCGCCCAAGCGGGTGATTCGCGGCGGCTCCTTTCTCTGCAACGAGAGCTATTGCCTGTCCTACCGGCCCAGCGCCCGGCAAGCAGCAGACCCTTACAGCCCGATGTCCCACGTCGGGTTCCGGCTGGTGAGCGACGCACCGCCCCCGCGCCAGGTCGCTCCTTGAACGCACGCCGGCAACGGCACCGATTCAGGACACTGCCGGGCCGCAGCGTCTGCCCATGTTTTCCTGAATGATGAGCAGATCGGCCTCGTTGGTCAGGCCATCGTGATTGAAGTCGTACCAGCTTGACTGCCCTACCGTATCGCGGTTGAAGCGCTGCCAGCCCTCGACGTCCGCTGCGTCGACGACGCCGTCCAGGTTGCCGTCGCCCGGACACACTACATGGCTGTCCAGCAGGGCCTGCATCTCGCCTCGAAGACGGTCGTATTGCTGCTGCACGTCGGCCGGCAGTGGGGCCTGCGTGAGAAGGTTGTAAAGGCTGTTGTCGAGTCGGGGAATCGGGATCGCTTCATCGATGGCGTAAAGTTCCTCGCTCAGCTCCAGCTGTTGCGTGCTGCAGTTGAGCCGCTCGATCTGCACCAGTTTGTGCGTGGCATTGCGGATGGCCCGCTGGGTGTCCGGCATGATGTCCACCGCATCCTGCCCCTGAGCGAGCAGCCATTCATTGACAGCACAGCAGGAGCTCAAGCCCGCTTGACCAGCGACACCCCCTGGGCCGTACCAGCTGCCGCCCTGATCTTCGCAAACGGCTTGCTGGGGGAAGAGCTGCACGCAGATGTTCGACGTCGGGATAACGCAGGGCGAGGGCAGGGCGGCGGTGCGGGCCTTGATGTTGGTGCCCATCTCCGTGTAGTTAGTGCTGCGTATGGGCGCGGCGTCCGGAGCGGTCAGATAGGGCAGCAGGGGCTGTGCATCGATGGGCCGGTCGTCGGGCATGACGGATTCGAGCCGGATGTCGGCCAGTTCCGCGAAGAGCCGGTAGAGGTCGGTCGAGTTGACCATGTGCGGCACGCTGCGGCCGGGTTGCTGCACCATGGGGCCCGCCACAATCAGGGGCACCCACACGCCGGTCTGGTAAGGGAAGCCCTTTGCACGCGCCGGGTTGAACGGCGCCTTCACGCTGGGCCCGTAGGTGCCGTTGTCGCCCATGATGATCAGCACGGTGTTGGTGTCCTCGGGACGGTACACCAGCCTCCCTGTCTCATCATGGCGGGCCAGGCCCGCTTCCACCAGCAGACGGCCGATCTCGGCGTCCAGGGCTTCGATCATCTGGTTGGTCAGAATCCGTTGCTCCGCCGTGCCCGTGCAGGTGAAGCCGGAGGTGGGCAGGGAATCGGAAGGCAGCAGTGCGACGGGCGGCTGCTGCAGCGGCGTATGAATGGCGGAATAGCCCACACTGAGCATCCAGGGGCGCTCGCCGCTTTGCTGTTTCAACCAGGCCACCGCACGGTCGGTTTCCTGCACGACACGGTAGCCGCGGGCGCCCGGTTCCGTCACCGCCTCCACGCGTACCGAACCATCCGCTTCGCTGATGATCCACTCCGCCGTGTAATAGCCATTCTGTTTGCTGAAATCAATGTAGGAAGGGCGGGCGGCGCGGCAAACGGCTCCGGGGTCGAAGATGCCGCCTTGCTCCATGCACAGCCGGCCGGGGGTGGGGGACCGGGCCAGGCCAAGAGGAGAACAGCTGCCATCCGCCAGGTAGCAGGCACCGGCATCCGCCCCGCGAGCGGGGTCGTCGCGGGTGCTCGGGACAAAGCCGCAGCCGTGCGTGCCGTCGGGCGCCACCCCGCCGGCGGTGGTGTCCAGCGGGAACGGCCCGCCGTCCAGATAGCCTTCGAAATGGTCCCAGCCCAATTCGTACATCACCCGGTGGCCCAGCGGGTTGTGGTCAGGATTGAGATCCGAACCCGAAAGGTGCATTTTGCCGATGACGGCATTGACATAGCCCTTCTCCTTCAGGATCTTGGGAGTCGTCATTTCGTAGGGGGACACCTGGGAATTGGCCAGGTCGTCCGCCACAATGGCGTTCCTGACCTGGGTGCGGAAGGGGTAGCGGCCTTCGAAGAAGGTGGCGCGGCTCGGCGAACACGTCGGCATGGACCAGGCATTTCGAAAGCGCACCCCTGCGTGGGCAATCGCGTCCAGGTTGGGAGTTCGCGCGGGGGTGGCGCCGCCGTAGCCGAAGATCGGCAGCTGGTCGACGCCGAAATCATCCAGGACCACAAACAGAATGTTGGGCAGCGCCTTTCGGGGAGGGGGCGTGGCGGTGTGATGGCCGCTGTCGCAGGCCGAAAGGGTCAGGGTCATCAGTGCCGTGGCCCCGAGTGCGATCCGCTTCCATTTCATTCGTGCATTCCCCTTTATGTTGACAGCATTTGTCACGCCGGGAGACGGCGCGGTGACTACCGGATGAGCTGATTGATCTCGATGATGGGCAACATGACCGCCAGCACGATGACCAGCACGATGCCACCCATCAGCAGCGTCATGGCCGGCTCCAGCGCAGCGGTCAGGGCCAGAGCGCGGCGTTCGAGCTCCGCCGCCAGCGTCGCCGCCGCCCGGTCGAGCATGGCCGGCAACTCGCCCGTCCGTTCACCACTGCCGATCATGTGGATCAGCAGGGGTGGAAACACTTTCTCAGCCTGCAGCGCATGGGCGAGCGAACTGCCCTCGCGCACGCGTCGGGCGGCTTCCTCGGCGGCCTGCTTCAGCCGGTCGTTGCCCAGCGTGCGGCGGGCCGCTTCCAGTGCGGTCAGCAGAGACACCCCGCTGCCCACCAGAATCGAGAGCGTGGCGGCATAGCGGGCGGTATTCACGCCCTGCACATAGCGGCCGACCAGCGGCAGGCGCAGTACCCGGGCATGCCAGGCGAGTCGGGCCACCGGATTGCGCAGGCTCCAGCGCCAGGCGCCCCACAGGGCCGCCAGGCCCAGGGCGGTCGGCCACCCCCACTCGCGGACGAACTCGCTGGCCGAGAGCATCACGCGGGTCAGCCAGGGCAGGGCCTGCTGTGTGTGGCTGAACGCGGTGATGACCTGCGGCACGACATAGCTCAGCAGAAAGACCACCACGGCGATGGCCACCAGCGTCACGATGGCGGGATAAATGAAGGCGGTGAGGATCTTGGCGCGCAGCAGACCACGTGATTCGATATGGCTGGCCAGTCGTTCCATGACCTGGGGAAGTTCGCCGGAATGTTCGCCCGCCTCGACGAGAGCGCAGTAAATGGACGGGAAGTCGCGCGGGTGGGCAGCCAGCGCATCACAGAGGCGATGGCCGGCGCGGATGTCCGACCTGACGGATGCCAGGACCTGTGCCACATGGCGGCGTTCTGCCTGCTCGAGCCCCACGCTCAGGGCCTGCTCCAGCGTGAGTCCGGCCTCCAGCAGGCCAGCCAGCTGTCGCGTCAGCCAGCCCAGTTCGGTGTCGCGCAGTCGCGAACCACTCAGTGACCGCACCGGGTTGCCGGCGTGACGCGTCGAACGCAGGCTCAGGGGCAACAGGCCCCGGGCGCGCAACAGCTGCCGGGCGCTGCGTTCCGTCTCGGCTTCGATGGTGCCCCGTTCGATCTGGCCCGCCGCGTCGGCGGCTTCGTACTGGTAGCTGGGCATGGCGATGTTTCTGCTCCTCCTTCAGGTATCGCGCGTCACGCGGGCCAATTCCTCCCGGGTACTCACGCCCTGGGTCACCCAGCGTTGCCCGTCTTCACGCAGGCTGCGCATTCCGTGGCGCCTCGCGGTCTCGCGCAGACGCTGCTCGTCTGCGCCGGCGTGCACCATGCTGCGGGCTTCATCGTCGATGGCAAAGAGCTCGTGGATGCCGGTGCGGCCCTTATAACCGGTGTGGCGGCAATGGTCGCAACCCGTCGGGTTGAGGCTGGCGGTCCCGTCTTCATGGACGATCTTGCACACCGGGCAGAGCCGCCGGATCAGCCGCTGGGCCAGCACACCCTGCAAGGTCGAGGCCAGCAGAAACGGTTCCACGCCCATGTCGATTAGCCGGGTGATGGCCGACACCGAATCATTGGTATGCAGTGTGGCCAGCACCAGATGGCCGGTGAGCGAGGCCTGCACCGCGATCTGCGCCGTTTCCAGGTCGCGGATCTCGCCAATCATGATGACGTCCGGATCCTGGCGCAGAATGGCCCGCAAGGCCGTGGCAAAGTCCAGATCGATGCGTGGGTTCACCTGCGTCTGACCGATGCCCGGCAGGTCGTATTCGATCGGGTCTTCCACCGTCAGAATATTCGTGGTGCTGGCGTCCAGCCGGCCCAGGGCAGCATAGAGGGTGGTGCTCTTGCCGCTGCCCGTCGGGCCGGTGACCAGCACGATGCCGTGTGGCCGGTGGATCAATGCATCCAGCTGGGCCATGACATCGGGGGCCATGCCCAGTTGCGGCAGTTGCAGAAAGCCGGCTTCTTTGTCCAGAAGCCGCAGCACGGCCCGTTCGCCATGGCCGGTGGGCAGGGTGGACACGCGCACGTCGACGGCGCGTCCGCCCACCCGCAGGGCAATCCGGCCATCCTGAGGCAGGCGTTTCTCGGCAATGTCCAGGCTGGCCATGATCTTGATGCGGGAGACCAGGGCGTTGTGCAAGGCGCGGCGCGGACTCACGATGTCGCGCAAGGTGCCATCCACCCGATAGCGCACCACGGAGTGAGTCTCGAAGGCTTCCAGGTGGATGTCGCTGGCCCCGTCGCGCACCGCCTGGGTGAACAGGGCATTGATCATGCGGATCACGGGCGCGTCGTCGTGCGATTCCAGCAGGTCCTCGACTTCCGGAATGTCCTGCAGCAGGCGGTCCAGATCGATCTCGTTGGCGGCGGCATCCACCACCGCGGCGGCATCGCCCGTTTCTGCATACGCCGCGGCCAGCAGGGTGTCCAGTTCCGCATCGGGCACCTGCCGATGGCTCAGCGTTCCATGCGCACGGCGCAGCTCGGCAAGCGCCCACGCGGGCGTGCGCTCGGAGGTCACCAGCACCCGTCCCGAGCTGCCGGTCTGGATCAGTGCGCGCTGGCTGCGCGCCCAGGCGTAGGGAAGTGGAAGGTTCATGGCTCCGTGTGAGGTTCGCGCAAATCCAGCAGGCCCGTCTCGGGATTCTGATCGAAGGCGGGCAGGGTGGCCGGGTTCACGTTCTTCGACAACCAGCTCGAGAGCGGCGGCAAGGCGGCCTGGGCCGCCCGCATGTAGTTGTAGCGGTCCAGCGTGATGCCGGCGCTGTCCTGCGCGGTCCGCACGATATGGGGCCGCAGGAACACCATCAGGTTGGTCTTGTTGCGGCTGCGCTTGTCGTAGCGGAACAGATTCCCGAGCACCGGCACATCGCCCAGCACGGGCACCGCACTGCGCGACTGGGAGATGTTCTCTTCCAGCAGACCGCCCAGTACGATGATCTGGCCGTCGTCCACGAGCACGTCGGTTTCGAGGGCGCGCTTGCGCGTCACCAGACCATTGTGCAGGCGCGTTGCGGCTTCGTCGATGCTGCTGACTTCCTGGTAGAGGCGCATCTTCACGGTGTTGCCTTCGGAAATCTGCGGCCGGATGCGCAGTGTCAGGCCGACGTCCTCGCGCGAGACGGTCTGGAAGGGGTTGCTGGCCCCGTCTGCGGCCGTGGTGTAGCGGCCCGTCACCACGGGCAGGGTCTGGCCGACCATGATGCTGGCTTCCTCGTTGTCCAGCGTCATGAGGTTGGGCGTGGACAGCACGTTGCCCTTGCCACGGCTTTCCATGGCGCGGGCCAGCACGCTCAAGTTGAGCAGTTCGTTGCCCAGGATGTTGACCGTGCCCTTGACCACCCCCAGGCTCATGCCCGCCGGCAGGGCGTCCAGCCCGGTGGCACCGTTCACATTGATGCCCGTGCCGCCATAGTTGGCGCCTCCGAAGAAGGCGGATTTGCCGCTGGCGATGTCCGAGCCACCTGCCATCCACTGAATGCCGAATTCCGCCGCGTCGTCCGCGCTGACCTCCACAATCAGGCTTTCGACCAGCACCTGGGCACGCCGCTGATCCAGCTGATCGATGATCTCGCGCAGGCTGCGATACAGTGGGGGCGGTGCGGAAATGATCAGCGTGTTGGTTGTCGGATCGGCCTGGATGGAGGCTCCGCCTGCGGTAAAACGGGTGGGCTGCGGCCCGCGCTGGGGAGAAAGCGGTTGTGAGAACCCGCCCATGGCAGCGGTGGCCGGGGTCTCGAAACTGCCGCGACCGGGCGCGCCGGACATCGCACGGGTGCCGTCGTCGAATCCCATGGTGCCGCCCGCGCCGTTCATCAGCAGGTCGCTGGCGAGGTTGGGGTCGGAGGTGTCGGAAGCGCTCAGGGCCCCACGCAGCACTTCGGCCAGTTGCGTGGACTGGGCATTGCGCAGGTACACCACATGGAGGTTGCCCGTGCCCGTCTCGGGACGGTCGATGCGCCGGATGAGGTCGCGCGCGAGTGCCAGCTTTTCGGGCGAGCCGGCGCGTAGTAGCACGGAGTTGCTCCGTGGGTCGGCGACCACCACCACCTGGCCACCCGGCTCGCCCCGCCCCTGGCCGGACAACAGCTGCCCGGCCAGGGCGGCCACGTCAAGGGCCACGCCATGATGGATGGGAACGACATCGGTGCTGAAGGCGTCGGGGGTGTCGACTTCGTCGATCACGCGGGCGATGCGTTCAAGGTTGTCGGCGTAGTCGGTGATGACCAGCGTGTTGTTACCCGGATAGGCATTGATCGTGTTGTTCGGTGCGATCATGGGCCGCAGGATGGGCACCAGATTGGTTGCGTTTTCGTAGCGCAGGGGGAAGACGCGGGTCACCAGTTCGCCCCCGGAAACGGCGCCGCCCTGTTTGCCGCCGGCCACCGCCATGCCCTGCAACTTGGCGTCGGCCTCCGGCACCACGCGCAGAATGCCGTCCACTTCCACCACGGCATAGCCCTGCATGCGCAAGGCGGCCAGCAACATGGAATAGGCTGTCGAGGCATCGACGGGCGTCTCGGACACGAGGGTCAGCGGGCCGCGCACCCGCGGGTCCACGACGAAGTTGCGGCCGGTGAAGGCGGCCAGCGCCCGGACCACGCCCTGCAGATCTGCCTCGACAAAATTGAGCATGGTGGTCGGCCCATGTGAGCGGCGTTCTGCCGCGGGTGCAGTCGGAGAGGAGCGCCGGCCGGCGGCAGGCGCAGGTTCAGCCCAGGTGGCGCGTGGCGGAGTCACCGGCCGGCTGGTTGCGCCGCCGGCACCCTCCGTACGCGATCCGGATGCACTGCTGGAAGTGTGCACGACCCAGCGCGAAGGTTCTCCTTCGGTGTCTGTGGGCGGTGTCGCGCAGCCGGCCAGAACCAGGGACAACGCCAGCGTCGGCATGACGGGCGAACAATGAATTCGCTTGCGTCCGGGGCCGGGAAACGGGGCGGTGTAGGGAGAAATGCAGTTTTTCATGCGGTATCGGTTGCCTGTATCGGTAAGCTGCTAGCGCAGGCGCAGCAGCGTCACATTGTTCTGTCGGGGCCCCAGTGCGCCGAGTACATCCTGCAGGGCGCGATGGACCGCCTCGTTCGCGGTCGGGTCCGCGCGGGCCGTTCCCGTGAAATCCAGGCCCTGCCTGGCGTTGAACCCGCCCTTGCCCTCCAGCAGCAAAGGGCCTTGTCGGGAGGCGAGCTGCAGTTCGCTGCTCCCGTCGCCCGCCGTCATGCTGAGCGTGTAATGGCCCAATGGACGGATGGGGGCCAGGGCCGAGGCCGCATCGCGCCATTCGGCGTCCAGAAGCCGCGTGCCCGGCGCCGGCAGGGAAGGGCTGAAGCGCAGCGTCGGCCAGCGGATCGTGAGTCGTCCTTCGGGGCCGACCGCGGCCAGCCGGGCATCCAGCGTGGCCAAAGCGCCGGCCGGTACGGAAAGCGTTTGCGCCGAGACCGCCAGACCGGTCGGGGTGAGTGCCAGGGTCAGGGGGCCGCTCAGCCATCGATGCTGGATGGCGAGCTGAGGCCCCCGGCTGAACGACCACTCCCAACGCAGCGGTTCGGACAGGCGGCGCCGCTGATGGGCGGGCCCGATGGCCACGGCGGCCGTTCCCTTCCAGACGGTTCCCTGCGTGTCGACGATGGCCAGCGGCCAGTGTGCGGGCAGGGCCGCCGCCAGCCAGCTGGCGGGCAGCACCACCAGCGCGGCGGCCACGGCCAGGGCGAGCAGGGCGATGAATGACAGCACGCGTTTCCGTCTCATGGGGTGCCCTCCGCAGCGGCCTTCAGCAGAACTTTGCCGCTCACGTGGCCCGGACGGTCCCGCCCCTCGACACGGCTGCGCGAGAGATCGACGGACACCACCGCGACCGGTAGGTGTGCGGGCAGCCCCGCCAGCCACTCCATTAGCACGCCCGCTCCCACATCATGGAAACGGACCTCCCACTGAGCCCCCGCGGCACTGTCATCCGGAGCGGACAGGATCGTCTCGGCGTCGAGGGCCGACTGGACGAGGGTGGCCGCTAGAGCCTGTTCCATGTCGGCCGATGCCAGGCGGCCGGATCGCCGCCGCTCCAGGTGCTGCGCCTCCAGAAGCAGGGCGTCCAGCTGTGCCGCGTCGTGACGCAGGCGGGGCAGCCGCTCATTGGCATCCGCAATCGACCGGATGGCGGGTTCGAGCCCTGCCCACCAGAGCAGGGCAGCCAGGACGGCTGCAGCGCCCAGGCGCAGCAGGCGGCGCTCGCGTGGCGCGCGTTGGGCCCACCAGCCCTGCAGGCCGTTCATGAGCGCATCGGCGCGCCCGGCCCGGGCGGAGGTCACGGGCAGGTCGCTGCGGCTCATGAGCGGCCCCCCGTTCCGCCCGGCTCACTGCGCCGCACGTGCCAGACATGGGGATCGTCCGCATCCTTCTCGATGAACAGACCGGCGTCGCCCGCCGCGCGCTTCAGGGTGGCTTCATTGGCGACAGGCGAGGCCCCCTCGGCGAGCCTCAGGCTCAAACGCCCGTGTGCGTACTGCAGATGGGTGACTTGTCCTGCGGTGAACCCCAGCAGCCGTGCGGCATCGAGGGCAAGGGCAGGAAAATTGGAATCGGTGGACGGCCCGGCGCCCTGGCGCAGTTGCGCCACCTGCATGCCGGCCTGTCTCAGCGGGTCGAGGACGGCAGGAATCGAGGGGAAGGCGGTGCGCACCTTGTCTTCCATGGCATGTTGCAGCGCGCGCACTTCGTTGCGCAGCTGGGCGGCATGCAGCTGCAGGCCGACCGTCCAGACCAGGGCAGCAGCCATGCTCCAGCCCAGGGCGCCGCGCCATTGGCGCGCGTGGCGTGAGGGGCCGAGCTCGGCGCGCGCCAGCGACCACTTCGGCAAGGGGGCCTGCCAGCGGGCATCGGCCGGCAGGGACAGCGGTTGCTGCGGGTCGGGATCGTTGTCCGGAAGCGCCAGTTCAAACGGAACGAGAGCGCGCACGTCCAGGCCGGCATCGTGGAGCCGATGCCAGGCCTCGAGCAGCGGCTGCCGGCTGGCCCAGGCGACCTGGATCGTGCCGTCCTGGCCTCGTGGGCCGTGCGCAATGCATAGTTGGTCCAGATCGCTGAGCACCAGTGGCTCGATGCGCGCTTCCACCGCGGCCTGCAGGCGACTGGCCGGCAGAGGCGGGAGGTCGACCTCCAACAGCACGGCATCCCCCGGATGCAGAATCGCATGCACCGATCGCAGCGGCAGCTGTGCCGCCAGATTCTCCAGGGGCAGTTCACCGCTGCGCAACAGGCGGTGGCGACGGTCCAGCACGGCGAAGGCGATGCGTGCGGTGGGCGTCAGCCGGGACAGAGGAGGAAGCGCAAGTCGCACCTGATGGGTCATGTCAGCCTCGCATCCAGATCAGGTTTGGCGGGGCGTTGCCCTGGCGATTCAGCAGGGCAGCCATGCCGACCTGCGCGTGCTCCAGCCGCACGTCGCCCGAGACCTTGAACCAGTCGCTGCGTACGTCCAGCAAGGCCTGTCTGGTGCCTTCAGTGACGGCGTCTCCCAGGCGGTTGAGGAAATCGCCCCGACTGGTGAACCAGTGGCCGCGTTCACGTTCTTCCACCAGTTGGCGGGCAGTGGCCAGCTCCAGGCCCGGAACCGCCACGCTCAGGACTTCCGCGCTGGCGGTGTTGAGGTTCAGCGGGGTGCTCTGTGGCAATACAGTCAGGTACTCGGCGAGGATGGCCACTGTCCGGCGGTCGATGCCGTCCAGGGCCACCAGGTCTTCGACGCTGCGCAGGCCGACCGCAACGGGTGCCCGACCCGGCCCGGCCTGCGTCTGCGCCACACGGACGGCAATGGCCGGCGCGATCGACGTGGGCAGGCCGAGGGAATTCAGCAGGCTTTCCAGGGCGGCCAGTTCGGCGGCGCGCACTTCCCCACCCACCGCCAGGCGGGTCAGGTTGAATTTCCCCTGCTCGTCTTCGACCAGGCCCGAGAAAAGCGCGCTTCGGCTGCCATCGGGCGTGCGGACTTCCAGCCCCGCGATGGGCTGCGCCCAGATGGCACTGCGCAGTGTCAGCGCGTTGTGGCGGGCATCGTTCTGGAGAATCACGCGTGCCCAGTCCACGCCGCCGCGCAGAAGCCACCTCGCCTGCACGCGGTCACGTTCGCCAATGAGCGTGTCAGCCAGCAGATTCTGGCGCTCCAGAATCGCAGCCGTGGCGACGGAGGTCGCTGCCACGACCAGCAGCGCTCCGATGACGGCCATGCCTTTCTGCGTGGCGGCACTCATGGCAGCACCACCACTTTGCGAAAAGTCTCGCCGGTTCCGGCCAGGGCCAGCGCTATCTCGAGCCCGCGCGCGCGGACCGCCGTGCCCGGCGCTGTGGTGGGCGACCAGCCCTGACCCGGCACCCAGGCACGCACCGTGAAGGCATGCACTCCGGCAAGCAGGGTCTCGCCTTCCCGGGCTTCGGGCAGGGGCAGGGCAATGGCCGGCAGGCCCGCGGCCCGCACCAGGCGGTCGGACTCCAGCTGCCAGACCACTTCCTGCCAGCGGCCGTCCTGACCGGCCCGCACAATGGTGAGGCGGGGCGGCTGCCAGCGGATGCCCGGCGGCAGCACTGATGCGTCCGGCGCGGGGCGTTCCGAAGAGGACATCGCGCCACCCGGGCGGAAGGTGCCTTCGGGGAGGGCCGTGTCCCCCGCATGGCCGGCAAGATCGCTTTCCACTTGCCCCAGCACCCGCAGCAGCGCCATGGTGGCCTCGGCGCTGGCCTGCAGATGCTCGCTGCTGCGTGCCGTGGTGTCCAGCGCCCGCCACGACAGCAGACTGAGCACGGCCATGAGGGTGAGCGTGATCAGGACTTCGAGAAGGGTGAAGCCGCGCTGGGCGGCGCGCGGATGCATCATGGCAAGGGGGACAGCAAGCCGTTGAGTTCCGCCAGCACGGGGCCGGTGGGCAGGCTCACGCGAATGGTGACCTGACGGAAATTGCTGTTCACGGTGTTTTGGAAGACCAGTTCGCAGCGTAGGGCCAGGGCGCCTTGCGGGCAGGGCTCATTGCGGCGGCCGGCCGTGGGGAACGACCGCAGCAGCCGCAATTCGGCGAGCTGGTTTTCGGCGGCGAGCAGGGCGAGGCTGCGCACACGCATGTCGTGGGTGCCTTGCGTGGCCAGCGCCAGGGCCCGCATGCAGGCCAGCAGCGCGATGCTGATGATCACCAGGGCGATCAGAACTTCGATGAGCGTGAAGCCGGATTGCCAGCGCAGCACACTCATGGCGACACCCGATACTGGCCGTTGCCGGCACGCTGCAAGACCACGGTGTGAAGGCCATCGCTCAACTCGACCCGTCGCGGCCCGGACACCCATTCCCCCTCGAACAGGGGGCTGCCGGCCGGTTCCACCCTGACTTCCACGGGGCCTCCGATGCCCCAGCTGCGCGGGCGCAGCGCCCCATTGCCCTCGGAGAGGGGGCGGGGCGGCGGAGGCAGGCGTTCGGCCAGGGCCACGGGGAGGGTCAGAAGGGGAGAGGTCTGGGTGAAACGGTAACCGGTCTCGCCATATTCCCAGCGGACTGTCCGCCCCGTCTTGCGGGCTTCGGCCTGGGCCAATTCGAAAAGATGCGCCAGCCGCCGGGCCTCGGTCTGCAAGTCGCGTTCGGCCTGAACTGCACGCAGGCTCAGGCCGACCGTGCCCGTGATGATGCCGATGATGGCGAGAACAATGAGTGTTTCCAGCAAGGAAAACCCATTCTGGTTCAGGGCCCGTGAGCGTGCTTCAGTGAGTCCAGGAACCAATGTCGGCATCGTTGCCTTCACCCCCTGCCCGTCCGTCGGCACCGAACGAGAAAATGTCGATTTCCCCGTGGACTCCGGGGTTCAAGTATTGGTAGGGTGCGCCCCATGGATCGGCCGGTAGATGGTCGAGATAGGCGCGCCCGCTCGGGTTGGCCTGTGCGTTGTCTCGGCCCAGCAGCGCCTGCAGCCCCTGTTCCGTCGTCGGGTAGCGGCCATGATCGAGCCGGTAGAGCTTCATGGCCTGCATGAGGGTGTTGATGTCCTGCCGCGCCGCCACCCGGCGGGCTTGGTCGGGACGGTCCATGAGGTTGGGGACGATGAGGGCGGCGAGAATGCCGACGATCACCACCACAACCATCACTTCTATCAGCGAAAAGCCAAGCTGGCGGCGACCGGCGTTCGGGAAGGAGCGGACGGCGGGCGGAAACATGGAAGGCACCGAGTTACGTTTTGTGCATGATGACATCATGTGCCATCCGTTCAATACACATTTATACTGATTTTCTACGTCTCGCTGGGGCGCGTTCTGCATCGATGACGGCACAGTGTTGTTCTCATGTCGCATTTCCTCCTTCGGAGTCCTGTATGGTGGCCAGCCCTTACCGCTTGCAGTCCCTGGCGCCCGCGGCGTTGCGCGCGGCGGCCATGATGGCCGTGGCCATCGGCGTGGGGGTGTGGAGCGCGATCCTGCTGGCGCCGCGGCCCACCGAGTCGCCCCCACTGCTGGAGGTCGGCGCCGCGGTGCCGACCGATCTCAGTCCGGTGGTGCAATGGTTCGGTGGCGCCCCCTTGCGCGTGCGCGTGGCGGTGCATGGCGTCATCGCCACCGATGCCGGTCAGGGGGCGGCCCTGTTGTCCGTCGAGGGCGCGCCGCCCCGCGCCTATCGGGTGGGTCAGTCGCTCGCCCCCGGTGTCGTGCTTGAGGCGGTGGCACCCGGCGCCGTGTCCATCGCACAGGATGGCGTGGTCGAACACGTGGTGATGCCCAGACTGCCGAACAGCGTGCAGGGCTTCATCCCGGTCTCCCGGCCGTCGCCGTGACACCCCTGTCTTTCTTCCCTCATCACTGGGTCGCGGTGCTGGCGGTCCTGTCGATCGGCCTGATCCTGGCCGGTGTGCTGGCCCGGGCGGCGCGTTCGCTGCCGCGGCGCATCGACCCCGAGCTGGGCGAGGCTCAACACCCCCGACACCCTGCCCGCCGTCGCCTGCTGCTGGTCGCCAGCCCGATCTTTGCGCTGGCCAGTCTCTGGGCCTTCGACGCGCCGCTCAGCGCGGCGCTGGCCACCGTCTTCGTGGTGGTGTTGCTGGCGCTGGCCTGGATCGATGCGGAAACCGGTCTGCTGCCCGATCTCCTGACCCAACCCTTGCTCTGGCTGGGCCTCGTGGCCAATCTGGGCGGACGGTTTGTTCCGCTGGAAGATGCGGTGATCGGGGCGGTGGCAGGTTACCTGGTGCTGTGGAGCGTCTATTGGGCATTCCTGCTGGCCACTCGTCGGGAATCCCTGGGACGGGGAGACCTCAAGCTGCTGGCTGCCCTGGGTGCGTGGCTGGGCTGGATGTCGCTGCCCTGGCTGCTGCTGATTTCCGCCGGTCTCGGCCTGCTGGTCGCTTTGGGCTTGAGAATGCAGGGGCGACTTGCGGCGGGCCAGGCGCTGTGTTTCGGGCCCTGTCTGGCAGTGGCAGGCATCCTGGTGCTCTTCACCCTTCCCGCGGCCATGTGAAGCGCTACACTCTTGGCAAACGAATTTCAGTCACCCAGCTAGACATGGAAGGAAGCGACATGCTCAAAAACAAGAAAGCGGTGGTCACCGGATCCACCAGTGGTATTGGTCTGGCCATCGCCCGTCAATTGGCGCGCAATGGCGCCGACGTGGTGATCAACGGTTTTGGCGATGCGGCCGAGATCGAGCGCACGCGTGCCGCCATCGAGAGCGAATACGGTGTGCGTGCCCACTACCTGAATGCCGACCTGTCCAAGGGCGAAGAGACACGCCAGTTCATCGAAGAGGCCGTCAAGGTGCTGGGCGGCATCGATATCCTGGTGAACAATGCGGGCATTCAGCACACTGCGCTGATCGAAGACTTCCCCACCGATCGCTGGGACGCCATCATTGCCCTGAATCTGAGTGCCGTGTTCCACGGAACGGCAGCGGCGCTGCCCCACATGAAGAAACAACGCTGGGGGCGCATCGTGAACATTGCTTCGGTGCATGGGCAGGTGGCCTCCGAGCTGAAGTCGGCCTATGTGGCAGCCAAGCACGGCGTCATGGGGCTGACCAAGGTCACCGCGCTGGAAACGGCCGGCCAGGGGATCACCTGCAACGCCATCTGCCCGGGCTGGGTGCGTACGGCGCTGGTCGAGCGCCAGATCGAAGCCCTGGCCACCAAGAACGGGCTGGACATCGAAACTGCCGCACGCGAACTGCTGGCCGAGAAACAGCCGTCGCTGGAATTCGTCACACCCGATCAGCTGGGTCAGGCCGCTGTCTTCCTGTGCTCCGATGCCGCTTCCCAGATGACGGGCGCCCATATCACCATGGACGGCGGCTGGACTGCACGCTGACGAGGGCCGATATGCTGACGCTGCTTTCCCCGGCCAAGAAGCTGGATTACGACACGCCGGTGCGAACCACCCTGCAGTCGCAACCCCTGTTCGTGAAAGAAGCCGCAGAACTCATCCAGGTCCTGCGGCAGAAGTCGGTCGAGGACATCGCCTCGCTGATGAACCTCAGTCAGGCGCTTGCGGAACTGAACCACGCGCGCTATGCGGAATGGAAGCCCGTCTTCGATACGCAGAACGCGCGCCAGGCAATTCTGGCCTTCAATGGTGACGTCTACGAAGGGTTGCGCGCCCCCGAGCTCTCCGATGAGGCGCTGCAGTGGGCGCAGGACCACATTCTCATGCTCAGCGGCCTGTATGGCGCGTTGCGGCCGCTCGATCTGATGCGTCCCTACCGCCTGGAAATGGGCACGCGCCTAAAGACGGACAAGGGTGCCAACCTTTATGCCTGGTGGGGGCGTCGCATCGCCGACTACCTGAACGAACGCGGCGATGACGTCGTGGTGAACCTGGCCTCGGAAGAGTACTTCAAGGTGGTGGACCAGAAAGTCCTGAAGGCGCGCGTGATCCAGTGCGTCTTTCAGGAAAGAAAGGGCGACGCCTGGAAGGTCATCAGCTTCCACGCCAAGCGGGCACGCGGCCTGATGGCGCGTTATATCATCGACGAGCGGCTCGATCGCCCGGAGGGCCTCACGGGGTTTGCCGAGGAAGGCTATGCCTTTGATCAGGCTGCGTCGACGGCGGATCGTCTGGTGTTTCGTCGGGAAGCCTGACCGGCCAATCTGAAGCGGTGTCTTCCCGCGAGGGAGGCACCGCTTCGCTTCCGGCGGCTGCGGCGGTTTCGGCCTCCTGCACCGGGGTGGTGTGCAGTTTGGGCATGGCTTCGGCAATCAGGGTGGCCGCTGACTGCATCTGCCGCAGCGGGTAGGCCAGCAGCGGAAAGTCCGCCGCGTTCGAGAACAGCGAAACGGCTGCAGCCAGTGTGTCTTCCCCAGCCAGCGTGGCCTCGATGCTGCGCAACACTTCCTGAACTTCTTCCGGGACCGTCTCCATCTCGGCCAGCAGCGGAATGCTTGCGCTGATGTGGGAGGCCAGGGTGTGATGCTGGATCATCAGCAGATTCAGCGTCTTGACGTTGCGCTGGCGTTTCTCCGGCTCCGCCATCATGCGGTAGAAGGCGCCGGCGAAATTGCTGAAGGCAATGTGCACATTCTTGCGGTCCACCCGCCACTGCATTTCGGCGTCGTGCTGGGCACTGCGACACGCGGCAAGTGCGTCGGCGTTTTCAGGTGACGTCCGGCACAGCGCATGGAGCTGGCGGTTCAGCTCGGCATAGCGCAGCCCGCTGCGCAAAAAGCGCAGATTGGCGCGCTGCAGCGCCGCGGCCAGGGACGCCATGTAGTTGCTTTCCCACCAGGGCAGCACAAAGTAGCTGCACAGCAGGGCAATGCCGCTGGCCAGCAGCGTATCCACCACCCGTTCGCCAATGACGAAGGCATCCTGCGGCCCCATGAAATGGAAGGCCAGCAGCACGAACACCGTATTGGCGGCGGCCGCCAGCATGAAGTGCACCTGCAGCAGGGCGTACCAGAGAATGCCGCTCAGGAACAGGAAGCCGACCAGTGCGTAGGGGCTGTCGAACCGGTTGAAAATCAGCAGCGCCAGCGCGCAGCCGATCAGGGTGCCTGTCAGCCGCCATCCGTTGCGCTGGCGGGTGAGTACGAAGCCAGGTTTCATGATGACCAGAATGGTGAGCAGCACCCAATATTGGTGGACTTCCCAGTCGGGCAGCAGGTGACGCGACACCGCTTCGTCCACCAGCGTGCTGAGTGTCATGCCCAGTGCCGCGGCCACCATCACCCGCACCGCATAGCGGAAATGAGAAGAATCCAGCCGCAGATTGCTGGTGAGCATCCCGAAGCGCCACTTGCGACGTGACAGGAAGCGGTCCAGGGCTTTCTCCAGGCGCTGGTCCACCAGTTCCGTCGTCTTGCCGCGGCGGGTGTTGTCGGCCATGCGCAGCACCAGGTCGTTGGCCCGGCGCAGGCGGCGCAGGACCTGCAGCAGCAGGGCATAGACTTCCGGATTTTCCTTGGCGAAACCCTGTTCCCGCAGCTCGCGCAGATCGAATTCCAGGGCGCGCAATTCCGGCTTGAGACTGTGAGGCGAGCGCTGGCGCCGGTTGCGCACCACATTCATCGCGATGCGCTCCAGATTGGCGGCCAGCTTGCGCAGGGCGTCGCGGGGAAAGAGCAGGGTGTCGGCTTCGCCGAAATGGCCACGCAGCGTGACGTAGTCGGTGTGCGAGGCCACCAGCGTGTCGAGCAGAGCCACCATGTCAATGAACAGATTCAGCGCTGCTGCCCGCGTGCGGTCGCTGGGGCGGTTGCCGGTGGGCAGCTCGCGCAGCACCGTGTCGCGGGCCGCCTGCTGCGCTTCGGTCATCGCCAGCTGGGCTCTCACCATCTTTCGGTAATGCGTGTCCAGATCCGCTTCCACATCGTAGAGCGCCGAGCGCGCCCGCATGTAGTCGGCCGTGGCAAACAGCGCGGCGGAGAGGGTCTGCTGCTCTTCCTTGTGCCAGGTGAGTTTGTGCACCACCGCACTGTAGAGGAAGTAGAAAAGACCGCCCCCCAGAGAATAGAGGGTGTAGCGCCACAGTTCATCCAGCGCAGGGTGGGCCTTCATGGTCAGCGTCATGATCAGCATGCAGGCAAAACCGAGCAGGCCGCCCTGCTTGCCGAACACGGTGAACATGGAGAACACGAAGCACAGCAGGGGAATGATCACCCACAGCAACAGATAGTGCACACCGGCCAGACCGGTGGCGGCCACGGTAAGCGAGCCCAGCAGCACGGCGGCGGCCATGCCTTGCAGACCGTAGCGTCGCGGTCCGCCGGGCTGGTCGAGAATGGCCACGCAGGCCGCTCCGATGGCAGCGGTCAGCCCCAGAGAGAACTGGCCGAACAGGCCGCCCAGAATGAGCGGTGGCAACAAGACCCCGAGCGCCTGTCGCACTCCGCCCAGCAGATGGTGGCTGAAGAGGAAGCGTTCGATCGAGGGAAACGGCCTGCTCATTGTGTGAATCGGCGATTCTTAAAGAAATGCAGTATACGGAAGCTTTTGAGTTTGCGTCGCAACGCACAAACGGTTAAAGTAGCTGGTCGATTTTTGGTCATATCCGTACAGCAATCGACATAGGCTCTTTTCCCGGGCTATCCGCCCGGTTTTTTGCGCCCTATCGCTTACAAATCGCCGCTGGCCGCGTCACAAGCGCGTGTTGCCGGGCTTTCCGTTTCTACCCAAGCGCTTGAATCGCGCGCATACCGTGTTCTGGTGAGCACGTCACGGGGTAGTGATGTGGCTGGGTGGAAGGGTTCCGTGAACCACGAAGCGCCAGTTCATGTCGCTGCTGCCGTACGTTGTTCAGGCATGGCCGACCAGGGCACAGGTATCGGTTTCGAAAGGAATGAACAACATGGAACTTACCGGCGCCGACATCGTCGTGCGCTGCCTTGCCGAGGAAGGGGTCGACCACGTGTTCGGCTATCCCGGCGGCGCAGTGCTGTACATCTACGACGCAATCTACA
>JAJUFT010000128.1 GCA_029263615.1 Alcaligenaceae bacterium
AGGGCGCCGATGGTGGCAATGTGGTGCACTTCGAAGGCGGGGCTGAAACGGATGCCCTGCTGGTCCAGCGCACGGTCGATGTACTGGCGCACGCTGGCCGCCACGGGCATGGACACATGCGGCCATTGCAGGGAGTCCTGTAGCGCGATCGGGCCGCGCTCAAAGGCCAGAGGATGATCGGGTGCACACAACAGCAGAAAATGGTCTTGTGTGATGGCCTCGTACGCCAGGTCCTCCTGACGCGGGTGGGCCGCCGTAAGGGCGAAATCGACCTTGCCCTGGCGCACTTGTTCGAAAGCATCTGAGGCCAGGGCTTCCGTGATGGCCAAGCCCACCTTGGGGTGCCGGGCCCGAAACGCCGCGAAGACCTCGGGCAGTAGGCTGGCGGTGAGGGAAGGCAGCGCGGCGACCGAGACCTTGCCATGCTGCAGGGTGGTGATGTCGCGCACTGTCTGCACGGCATTCTGCGTTTGCTGCAGGATGTCGACCACGTGCTCGGAGAAAGCCCGCCCCGCCGCTGTCAGCGTGACGGAGCGGGTGGTGCGTTCGAAAAGACGGGTGCCCACCTGGGCTTCCAGGCGGGCGATGAGCGCCGACAGAGCGGACTGGGTCAAATGCAGCTGCAAAGCCGCCTGACCGAAATTGCAGGTCTGACTCAGGGCCAGAAAGGCCCTGAGATCACGTGTGGAGAGGTTGGGTTCCACGCTGCCTGCCAGATTACTGAGCCTGGATGTTCGCTTCCTTGATCAGGTTCACCCACTTGTTGTATTCCTCGACGATGGCCTTGGTGGCATCTTCCGGCGAGGTGTAGGTGGCCAGCGCGCCTTGCGCCAGGAGCGAATCCTTCACTTCCTGTGTGTTCAGGATGCCCTTGAGGGCGTCGTTCAGCTTCTTGACGATCGGTTCGGGCGTACCGGCAGGGGCAGCCAGGGCGAACATCGAGCTGATGTGGAAGTTCGGCAGACCGGCTTCGGCGGCAGTGGGAACGTCCGGCAGGGTAGGGACGCGTTCCGGCGTGGTGGTACCCAGGGCGCGCAGGTTGCCTGCCTGGATCTGCGACTGTGCCGCCGGCACGGTGTCGATCATGGCGTTGATCTGGCCGCCCACGAGGTCGGTCAGTGCGGGGCCGCTGCCCTTGTAGGGAACGTGCAGCACTTCGGTGCCGGTCTGGCGCTGGAAGAGCTCAACCGCCATGTGCTGGGGCGAACCATTGCCGGCGGAGGCGAAGGACAGGGCGCCGGGCTTTTCCTTGGCCAGCGCGATGAGTTCGGTCAGGTTCTTGGCCGGCACGGACGGGTGCGTGACGAAGACCAGCGGTACACGACCCACGATGGAGATGTACTCGAAGCTCTTGTTGATGTCGAAGGGAACCGATTCCGGCATCAGGGCGGCGTTGATGGTGTGGCTGGTGAAGGCGCCCAACATCACGGTATAGCCGTCCGGTTCCGCCTTCGCGACCTGGCCCGCGCCAATGCTCCCGCCTGCGCCGGCACGGTTTTCCACCACAAACTGCTGTCCGAGCGCGGTGGAAAGGTGTTGAGCCACGACGCGGCCGATCACATCGGTGGCGCCGCCCGGTGCGTACGGCACGATGAGACGCACCGGCTTGTTGGGGTAATCCGTATTGGCGTGGGCCAGCGGGGCCAGCCCGGCGCTCAGGCCGAGGGCGGCGACGGCCGCCACCATGGAACGACGCAGCGGTGAGAATTTCGATTTCGTGTGACGCATTCAAGGTCTCCGGTTGAGTTATGTTTTATTGATTCGCGCTCTTGCGAAGCGATGTCTTCATATCGATAATAATATTATCAATAATTCTGGAGCAGTACCATGGCGGACCCTGGAAAGGATCGAAGTGTTGGGCACGATGTGCATCCCGAGGAAAGGCGGGACGGCATATCGAAGGGGCTGACCAACTACGGGGACAGGGGCTTTTCCCTGTTCCTGCGCAAGGCCTTCATCAAGGGGGCCGGGTACACGGACCGGGCGCTGGAGCGTCCGGTCATTGGCATTACGAATACGGGCAGCGCCTACAACCCCTGTCACGGCAACATGCCTCAGCTGATCGAGGCCGTCAAACGGGGCATCATGCTGGCTGGCGGCCTGCCCATGGACTTTCCCACCATCTCGGTGCACGAAAGCTTTTCGCAGCCGACCAGCATGTATCTGCGCAACCTGATGTCGATGGACACTGAGGAGATGCTGCGCGCCCAGCCCATGGATGCCGTGGTGCTGATCGGGGGTTGCGACAAGACCGTGCCCGCCCAACTGATGGGTGCGGCGTCGGTCGGTCTGCCGGCGGTGCAGCTGGTGACTGGTTCCATGCTGACCGGTTCGCACCGGGGCGAACGCGTGGGCGCCTGCACGGACTGTCGCCGTTACTGGGGCCGTTTCCGGGCAGGGGAAATCGACGCCGAGGAAGTGGCCGACGTCAACGACCAGCTGGTGGCCAGCGTGGGTACCTGCTCGGTCGCCGGGACGGCCAGCACCATGGCGTGCATTGCCGAAGCCCTGGGCATGACCGTGCCTGGCGGGGCGTCGCCGCCCGCCGTCACGGCCGACCGCATTCGCGTGGCCGAACGCTCGGGCCAGGTCGCGGTCGAGATGGCACGGCGTGGCCTCACCATCGATCGCATCCTGACGGCGGAGGCCTTTGAAAACGCGATGCGTGTGCTGCTGGCCATGGGCGGTTCGACCAATGGCATCGTTCACCTGGCGGCCATTGCAGGGCGCATGGGGTATCAGCTGGATCTGCGCGCCCTCGATGCCATGAGCCGGAACACGCCCGTGCTGCTGGACCTCAAGCCTTCGGGCGACCATTACATGGAAGACTTCCATGCAGCGGGCGGCATGGCCACCCTGTTGCACGAGCTGCGGCCACTGCTGCATCTGGACGCACTGACCGTCACGGGCCGTACGCTGGGCGAAGAGCTGGACGCGGCCGGGCCGCGTTTCCCTCAGCATGTGGTGCGTTCCCTGGACAATCCGATCTACCCGCAAGGGGGAATTGCCGTGCTGCATGGCAACCTGGCGCCCGGGGGCGCCATCATCAAGCAGTCGGCGGCGGATGCGCGCCTGATGGAGCATGAAGGTCGGGCGGTGGTGTTCGAAAATGCAGAAGATCTGGCCCGGCGCATCGACGACCCCGAGCTGGACGTTCAGGCGGACGACGTGCTGGTTCTGAAGAACATCGGGCCGAAGGCGGCGGCCATGCCCGAAGCCGGCTATCTGCCGATTCCGCGCAAGCTGGCGGCGGCGGGGGTGAAGGACATGCTGCGGATTTCCGACGGCCGCATGAGCGGCACGGCCTTCGGCACCATCGTGCTGCACGTGACGCCCGAAGCGGCCGTGGGCGGCCCCCTGGCGTGGGTGCGCACCGGTGACCGCATCCGTCTGTCCGTCTCCGAGCGACGCCTGGAGTGGCAGGTCAGTGAAGAAGAACTGAAGGCTCGGCAGGCGGCTGAGCCCCTGGTGCCGCCTCGGGCCGAGCGCGGCTACAAACAGCTGTTCCTGACGACCGTGACGCAGGCGGACCAGGGCGTCGACTTCGACTTCCTCATGGCGACCGAATCGCGGGGCGCCGTGCCCAGGAGCTGAGTGATGATGCGTTCTGCGGCCGGGAAGGAGGGCGCGGTTTCCGACCGGGTCGGGCAGATTGCCGCGACCCTCGAGGAGGACATCGTCCTGGGGCTTCTCATGCCGCGGCAGCGCCTGGTCGAAGACGAGTTGATGCTGCGGTTTGGTGAAAAGCGGCACGTCGTCAGGGAGGTGCTGGCGCGACTCGAGCAGATGGGGCTGGTGGAGCGCCGGCGCAATGTCGGGGCGCTGGTGCGGGGTTTCGAAGACCAGGAAGTCATCGACCTCTACGAGATGCGCAGCCTGCTCGAGACCGAAGCCATGCGCCGCATGCCGCTGCCGGTGGAC